>NZ_JANGBP010000006.1:0-187990 GCF_024462535.1 Adlercreutzia sp. DFI.6.23 | reverse complement strand
TGGTCACGTGTTACTCACCCGTTCGCCACTCTATACACGGCCGAAGCCGTCTTAATCGTTCGACTTGCATGTGTTAAGCACGCCGCCAGCGTTCATCCTGAGCCAGGATCAAACTCTCCGTTCGAACGGCGCCCGGGGGCGCCGTAGGATCGATGTGAGTCTCGATTCTGTTTGAAAACTCTCCGTCGGGGCCCCTCGGCCCCTGACAGGGAAAAAGTTAAGCTTGCTCTCTCGAATGTCCGTCTGACATCCGAGAAGACGTATTGTCCGTCTCTCGAATTCCATCCTCAGTATCCGGTTGTCAAGGTTCCGCGGGAGGCTTCCCGCCCCGCCGCCCTCGCGAGCGTCGCAAGGAAATACTTTACAGGGACTCGCATCCCCCGTCAAGCGGTTCACGAAATCTCGACAACTTCGCTCTCCCGCCCGACGCGGCCCCCGGACCGCCGGGGGCGCCGCCTTCCGCACTTCCGGAAAAGGCAGCCCGCATATGATACAGCTCCCCGGATTTCGCGCAAGGGGTTTTTTGAAAAATCTTTCATCCGCACGAATGGCCCCGGAGACGGCCGAAACTCCGTCGCAATAGGTTATGCGTCACCTCGTTTAATTGCCATGGCGGCCGTGGCCATATCCCTTACCGACCCCTTGGCCATGTCCGTGACCCTCGCAGGAATCGCCCTCTTGGCCGCTGTGGCACGCGTCGATACGATCACGCAGCTGGCGCATAGTCATAGAAGCACACTCCTCGAGCGTGTATGAGGGATCGAGGCTCATCAGCTCTTGGGCAGCCTGATAGCGACCAACGCCTAAACCTGCCGCAGCTGCCGCATCGCGAGTGGCGCTGTCGGCACGACGGCAAGCATGTTCGCAGGATGCAGAGGACAGCGCCTCATCGCTTTGAGCAACAAGGCTCTCCCCCAGGCGATTGTTCTCAGAAACCACGTTGACGTCAATAAACGCATCGTTTTCAGCATAAGAGCCAAATGTGTCACTCGACAGCAGCGCGCTGATGACGTCGCCGTAAGGGCGATTCAGCATATCAACAGCACCGAGCACGACAGCACCGTCATCATTGAGCGCTTCGGCTTCAATCACAATACCGAACATATTAACCGTAAGCTCAAGAGAGGGGTTCACCTCAATGTCCACGAAAGCAGACGGCGCGCGATACACGCCATAGACGCCGATGAGGGCAAGCGCGAGCAAAAGGCATGCGGCCCAAGCAGTGACGACGCGCGCTCGCGGGCGACGCCGCAGGGGAGCGCGATGCACCTCAACAAAGGAAGCATCCGGCTGTCTCTTCCGCTCTTCCTCGAGAAAGGCCAGCGTACGTCCGCGGAGCTCATCGGAAGCATGCTGGGCATCGTAGGCCTCACGGATACGCTGCTCAAGATCGGTCATGAGAGGGCCTCCTTCAGCGTCTTTTTGCCGCGGGCAATCCAGGAATACACGGTATTCACGGGGACGTCGAGCATCGAGGCGATCTCCGGAGCCGTGTAGCCCTCGTACAGGGCAAGATACACGGGAGTGCGGGGAGGGTCATCGAGGTCGCTCATGGCATCGAGCACTTCTTTCACACGCGAATCGGGCTGAGCCTCCTCATCGCGGGACGCGAGCGATTCGAATGAGGTCTCATCAAGCGGCACATTCTTACTCGCAGCCGCCCGCCGCATATCGCGGCACGTGTTCGAAGCAACGCGAATCAACCACGCCTTGCGATGTTCCTCTTCGCGAAACTGAACATCATCTGCGAGTGCGTATTTCAGAAATGAATTCTGGAACGCGTCCTCGGCATCCGCATGGCGACAAAGCGCCGTAAGGCAAACGCGCCACACGGTATCGCCATGACGCGCCATAGTCTCTTCTATGTCAGGGGCAGATCTCACGCACTCGCAGGGTTTGTTTAGCGAGCGCAGCCGTGACCGCCGCCATGGTGACGGCCATGGCCATGACCATGGCCGTTCCCGCTGCCGTAGTTGTCGCAGACGCCATCACCGTCGGCATCCACGTAGCCCGGGCAGTCCGCTCCAGCACCGGCGCAGTTGTCGCATATGCCGTCGCCGTCGGCATCCACATACCCAGAGCACGCGCCGTCTTGGTAGTTGTCGCAGACGCCATCGCCGTCGGCATCAGTGTAGCCGCGGCCATCACCGCGTGGAGCGGCCTTGGGCGCCGGTGCTTCCTGGGCCGGAGCCTCAGGGGCGGCAGCGTCATCGGATGCGGAAGCGTCGCCATTGTCGGGCGCAGCCTTGCCGTTAGATCGCGGTGCGGCATAGTTGTCGCAGACGCCATCGCCGTCGGCATCAGTGTAGCCGGGGCACGCACCATTCTCATGCCGGTCGCACGCACCGTTGGCATTGCGGTCGGCGTAATTCGGACACGTCGCCGCAGCCGAACGGGAGCCGATCGCCACAGGCGACGGGGAAAGAGCAGCGAAAGCCACCGCCGGCACGCAAAGCGCCAACGCGAGCACCACGACAACAACGAAGGTAGACTTCTTCATAATTCAGGTTCCTCCTTGAGTTTTCTTCCGTCTCTGCAAGTAACACGATTCAGCCACGCGAATCCTTGCAGCTTTTTTTCGTTTCTGGAAAAAACTCCTCTAAGCGGAAAACGCCGCTGGCTCTCGGCTGGCAAACTTCGGCAAATCTTCGTTGCTCTTTAAAGTCTACTCGAAGCGCACGAACTTCTTCTTCCCCACCTGCACCTCGGCGCCAGCGAGAACTTCGGGAGCCACGTTGTAGGCTTTAGGCGCCAGCGCCTCGCCGTTGACCTTCACACCGCCGCCGTCGATGAGACGGCGCGCTTCGGAAGCGGTGCCGGCCACCCCGGCGTCCACGAGGATCTTCGCCACGTACACCAGGCCGTTCTCATCCGGCGTCAGATCGGGCGCGAAGACGGGGGCGTCGGTCGGGAAGCCGTGCTCCTTGAACTTGAGATCGAAGTCGGCCTCGGCGGCCCCGGCGGCCACGTCGTCGTAGTAGGCGGTCACGATGTTGCGGGCGAGCGCGCGCTTCACCTTGTTGGGGTGCAGCTCATCGGCGGCAAGGCCGGCCTCGATGCGGTCGATTTCGTCCACGGCTTCGGTGGAGGCGAGGCGGTAGTACTTCACCATGAGCTCGTCAGGAATGGACATGACCTTCCCAAACATATTGGACGGCTCGTCAGTCAGCCCGATGTAGTTGCCGTAGCTCTTCGACATCTTCTTCACGCCGTCGGTGCCCTCGAGCAAAGGCAGCGTGAGGCAGACCTGGGGCTCCATGCCCATTTTTTCCATGAGCTCGCGGCCGGCGAGCAGGTTGAACAGCTGGTCGGTGCCGCCGAGCTCCACGTCGGCCTTGATGACCACGGAGTCGTAGGCCTGCATGACCGGATAGAGGAACTCGTGCAGGCTGATGGATTGCCCGGACGTGTAGCGGTTGTGGAAGTCGTCGCGTTCCAAGATGCGTGCCACGGTGAAATTCGCCAGCAGCTTCAGGAGCTGCTCCATATCCAAATCGAGGATCCACTCGGAGTTGTAGCGCAGGACGGTCTTCTCCGGGTCGAGCACCTTGAAGGCCTGGTCGACGTAGGTTTGGGCATTCTCCTGGATCTGCTCGCGGGAAAGCTGCGGGCGCGTGGAGTTGCGGCCGGACGGATCGCCGATGAGCGCGGTGCCGTCGCCGATGATGAGGGTCACTTGATGCCCCAGATCCTGGAACTGGCGCAGCTTGCGCAGGGGCACTGCGTGACCCAGATGGATATCGGGGGCCGTCGGATCGACCCCAAGCTTCACGTTCAGCGGCACGCCGCGCTTGAGCTTCTCCAAAAGCGCCGATTCGGGCACGATCTGCGCCGTACCGGATTTGATAATGTGCAGTTGTTCCTCAGGAGTAAGCATGATGCCTCCGCTTTTCTTTAATATCGCGATACCTTTATACAAGTGCTGGAAATTCTAGCACAGCCGCTACGAGACGCCGCGGTAGAGGTGGCCGGAGGTGGTGTTGGGCATCTTCGCGATGGCGTTGCCGTCGTTTTGGGCCACGTGCAGGGCGCGAATGGCGCGCCCCACGGCGTGGGCCGTCTCCTCGGCGTTCATGAGGGTGGCGTCCACCATATAGGAGGAGATGCCGGCCGCGAGCAACTCGGGCATCGACGAGGCGATATCCAGTTCCACCGCGTTGTAGAGGTGGCTGCGGCCCATGGCGTCGGTGACGACCGGGAACTCGTAGCCCTTGCGATCCTTCAGCACATGGGGGCTCTTGCGACGCGGGCATTCGGCGCAGTTCTCGTCGCACGGGCCCTGGCTCATGAGCATGCAGTGCTCGGTGACCATGAGCTCCTGGGCGCCGATGAGCAGCACGCCCAGTTCCACCGGGGCATCTTTGGCTACCGCTTCAATTTGGCGCAGGGTGAGCTCCGGCGAGAGCCACACGCGATTGGCGCCGAACTCGCTGGCGACGGCCAGGGAGAGCCCGTTGGTGATGGGCACGTGGGGGCCAACGTCGAGCAGCACCCCCTCTTCGGAAGCCCGCTCCATAGCGCCGAGGCTCTCGGCCAAAAGCGGCTTGCCCTCGGCAGCATACTTCCACACGTCGGCATCGACAACCGCTTCGCGCGCGCCGCCGACGGCCTCGTGATCGGCCACGGGCATGACGGGAATGCAGCCCTTGGGGTAGCCGGCCTGCTCGGCGGCGGCGTTCTTCTGGCCGGCGATAACCGCCTCGCCGCGCCGGTAGTTCAGGGCCGGCACGTAGATGAGGTGCGCGCCGGCGCGCTTGGCGGCGCGGGCGCAAGCGGGGTTCGTGACGGTGACGGCCACGCGGCAGCCGGCGGGGTGCGCCGCAGGCAGCGGCTCGCGCGGGGTGGTGCGGGGCAGCGTGCGGCCGTGGCCCTCGGCGGTAAGCGCCTCGGTGAGGGCGTCCAGAGCCGCCGCGCGCACGCCGTGCAGAGCCGAGAAGCCGATACCGACGCCGTCGTCCATGTCGATGGTGAGGTTCACCAGCTGGTAAGGCATGTTGCCCAAGCGATCGATGTGGGCGGCGACGTCGTCGAAGGAGACGGCCCGGGTGCGAGCCGCCTCTACGGGCGCGCCGTCGGCGCCACCGGAAACCCCATCGGGGAAGGCCGCTTGCAGGCGACGGGCAACGGCGAGAGTGGTGCGGGCAGCGCCGGAGAGATCCTCGGAACGAAAATCGATCGCGCTTGAGGAGGGGCGACCAAGGTCGCCCCCTGCGGGGTCAACCGTTAGGTCTTCCGGGGCGAAGCCGGCATCACGCAGGTCAGCGATGGTTGCGGGGCGGAATTCCATGCGAAGTGGCTCGCCGATGTGGAGGGTGGCGGTGCCGACGAGGGGCACGCGGGGCTCACGGGCGTCGTCTTCGAAGGCGGCCTCGGCACTGCGGACGCGGAAAACGCGGTCGCCGGCCTTCACCGTGCGCGTTTTGCCTTCCAGCGGCAAATGGTAGCGGCCCTTCTTGTCGGTGCGCACCGGCCCCAGCGTCAGCGTGCCGTTGCCCTTGCGCGTCCAGAACTCCAGGACGTCGCCTTCTGTCAGAGCATGGGCGCTCTTCAAATAGGCAGCGCCATCGCGCACCTCGTCGACGCGGCCGAGGAACAGGCCGCGGTTGTTGGGACGCTGGTAACTCATGATATCGTTGCCGCGCTTGCCGTCCAGATAGGCCGTGGTGAAACCGCGGGAGAAGGCATCGGTGAGGCGGTCGCGATCGGCATCGGTGATAGCCGCGTTCTCCTTCGCCAAAGCAGCATCGAGAGCTTTACGATAGACGGAGGTCACGGCAAAGACGTACTCGGGCGACTTCATGCGGCCCTCGATTTTAAGCGACGCCACGCCGGCGGCCACGAGGTCGTCCACGCGATCCACCGTGCACAGATCCCGAGGCGAAAGCAAGTGATCGCCCGGCGAGGGAAGGCTCTTCTGCAGAGCCTTGTTCTGCAGCTCGTAGGGAAGCCGACACGCTTGGGCGCACATCCCCCGGTTGGCCGAGCGGCCGCCGATCATGGAGGACATGAAGCACTGGCCCGAGTAGCACACGCACAACGCGCCGTGGGCGAACACCTCCACTTCCATCCCCTCTTCGGCCGCTGCCGCGCACAGAAGGGAGATCTCGTCCAGCGACACCTCACGGGCGAGCGTAATGCGCTCGGCCCCTAAGCGGGCCGCTGCACGCACGCCGGCGAGGTTGTGGGTGTTCATTTGCGTGGAAAGGTGCAGCGACGCTTCGGGGAGCGTGCGGGAGATCTCCGCAGCCAGACCGATGTCCTGTACAATGAAGCCGTCGGCACCGGCGCGATAAGCCTGGCGCACGCATTCCAAGGCCTCCCCCACCTCATCGGGCAAAATGACGGTGTTCATGGTGACGTAGATGGAAGCCCCGCGCAGATGCGCGAAGTCGCAGGCCTCCCGCAGCGTCTCCAGGGTGAAGTTGTCGGCCCCGCGCCGCGCATTGAAGGTCTCAAGCCCCAGATACACCGCATCGGCCCCGCCAGCCACCGCCGCATGCAGCGCCGCCATATTGCCGGCCGGCGCCAGCAGTTCTACTTGATTAGTCTTCATTCAGCTTCAAAGCCTCTTCGTCGGCGGCCTTCAGTTTGTCGATGCCCTCGTTGTAGGCGTCTTGGATTTCCTTCACGCGCCCGTCGTAGGCGCTGAAGTCGAAGGGCGCCTCCTCGGTTGCGCTGCTGATCTCCGTGTACAAATCGATGTAGCTGTTCAGGGCATCCTTCAGCTTGTTGCAGCCGTCGACGTAGTTCGTCTGCAGGTCTTTCATGGCGTCCGGCGTATCGATGGCCGCCAGAGCGTCAATGGCCTCGAAGGCGCTGTTGGCCTTGTTGCGCATATTGACGACGCTCTCCTGAGCCACCGCCTCGTCGAATTCGCCGAGGCGCGTGTTCAGCTCCTCCACCGCCTGGTTGACCTTGGTCATGTAGGTGCGATTGGCCTGCTGCTGGTCGGTGGCTCCAGTGGCCGGCGACTGGCAACCGGCAAGAGCGCCGAGGGCCAAAGCCGCGCCAAGGGCCACAGCCAAAACCCGCGCGATGGTACGTTTCCTCATGATTTCTCCCGTCTTCGGTACCTTGAGGCACCGGTTGCTTGCTCAGGGCAGCCTCGTCGAGCGAGGCTTTGGTTTCTCATTCGCTATGATAGCAGTCCGCACCCCCGGGCCCGTACCGCCGTCACGGTATCGCAACAATTATGTCGCGGCTACGCTGCTTTAGGCACCCTCGCCGCCACCGTCGTCCGGGGCTGGGTCGGGCGTCGGCTCCGGCGTCGGCTCCGGCGTTGGCTCGGGCTCCGGGGTAGGCTCCGGCGTCGGTGTCGGTGTCGGCTCGGCGTTGCCGCCGCCCTCGTTGCCCTCTCCGCCTTCGTTGCCGCCGTTCTCGTCGCCGTCGCCCTCGGGCGTCTCCTCATCATCCTGCTTCGTGGTCACCTCGGTGTCGTCTTTCTTTTTCTTGGAAGAGTAGTAGCCGCCGATATGGTTGTCCTCGTCGCGGTAATCCTTCTTGTACTCGGGCTTATCTGCCTCGAAGAACTTCACCGTCTGCGTCGGGGAGATCATCTTGTCGATGAAATCGCCGAAGACGCTGGCCGCCGTCGTAGTCGTCGCCTGGGCCTCGGAATAGTCGGAGCGGTCACCCAGCCAGATGGCCACGGCGTACTGCGGGGTCACACCGCAGAACCAGCTGTCCTTCTTGTCGTCGGTGGTACCGGTCTTGCCTCCGGCCTCCTGGCCGTTATCGGGACGAGCCGCCTTGCCAGTGCCGTTGTCGATGACCACTTCCATGCAGTCGAGCGCCGCCCGAGCCACTTCGCGAGAGAACACCCGCTCGCCCGTGGGGTCGGTGTTGTCCACGATAACGTTGCCGTTCTTGTCCTCGATGGAGATGATGCACTCCGGATCGTAGTGGACGCCGCCGTTGGCCACCGTGGCATAGGCGTCAGCCATTTCGAGCGGCGTGACCGAACCGATGCCCAGGGTAAGGCCCGCCACCGCCGGCAAATCGGAGGTGATACCCATGGCGTGGGCCATCTCGATCACCTTATCGACGCCCACGGAGAGAAGCAAGCGAATAAACGCCGTGTTCGACGACACGCCGAAAGCGCTCTTGATGGTGCGCGTGCCGTAATCGGCCTTATCGTTGTTGTAGACAGGCTCGCCGCCCTCCAAATCAACCTTGTAGCCAGCATCGATGAGCGTTTCCGGGTCGATGCCCTCGTTGATAGCCGCCAAAAGCGTGAACAGCTTGAACGACGATCCGGCCTGACGGCCCGCGCCGCCCTCGCCCGTGGCCATGTTCACCTGGGAGCTCTCGTAATCGCGACCGCCCACCAGCGCGTCGATGTAGCCGTTCTCGGGGTTCACAACGGCCATGGCCACCTCGAAGGGATCGCCGGCCTCCTCTTCCTTTTCGGCCGCAGCCTCTTCGGCGGCGGTCTGGGCCTCGATATCCAGCGTCGTGATCACCTTCAACCCGCCCTTGAACAGCTCGGAGGTGGAATAGGCGTACTTGCCCTCGGGGTTGGTCAGCTGGTTGCGCACGTAGCTCGTGAAGTAGGGGTAGGCCAGAATGCCCGTCATGGAGGGCTCGGAGGGGTTCAGCTCGATGGGCTCGGCCTTCACCGCGTCGGCCTCCTCCGCCGTGATAACCCCGTTGGACACCATGCGGTCGAGCACGGTGTTGCGGCGCTTCAGGCAGTTGTCCGGATAATCGATGGGGTTATTGTAGGTGGGCGACTGGGGAATGCCCACGAGCGTGGCCGCCTCGTTCAACGTGAGGTCCTTCGCGTCCTTGGAGAAGTAGCGCTCGGCGGCGGCCTCGATACCGTAGGCACCGGAACCGTAGTTGATAGTGTTCAGGTACATGAGCAGGATCTCGTCTTTGGAGTACTGCTCTTCCAGCTTCTGGGAAATGTACATCTCGCGGATCTTGCGCTTGAAGGAGATGTCGCGCATCTCGTCGGAAAGAATCGTGTTGCGCACGAACTGCTGAGTGATGGTGGAGGCGCCCTCCAGCTCGCCGCCCATGAGGTTGTTCACGAGCGCGCGGGCCACACCGAGGTAATCGACGCCGGAGTGGGTGTAGAAGCGCTCGTCCTCGGTGGCGACGGTGCCCTTCAGCACGTACTCGCTAATCTGGTCGAGAGCCACCGGGTCGCGATTCTCCAGCTGGAACTCGGCGAGCAGCGTCGTGCCGTCCGATGCGTAAACCATGGTTGGCTGCGCCGTGTTGTAAGCGTCGGCGTTCTGGTAGTCGGGCAGATCCTCCAGCCAGGAGTTGCACAGCGTCACCACGCCGAACACGCCCGCCGCGAGAAAGGCGACGAACACGCCCAGCACCGACAAAACGATGACCTTCTTATTCTTTACTTTCGTGCCCTTACGGCCCTTCATTGCGCGAGAACCCACGAATTAACCTCCATCAGTTATAGGTCTGGCCATTTTACCAATGAGTTATGGAGGGTTCATAAGATGGAGCCGCCACCAGGAAATGCACAGAGGACGAGGGGCTTCCCATTCTGCCCTTATCGATGCCGATACAAGTCATCCAGCGTTACCGAAAATTCGTCGCCAGACGCCTTCATCTTTCGCAAGGTGGCCGTCGAAAGAGGGTTCTTCGAGAACAAGTAGAAGAATTCGATGCGGTAGCCCTTGACGAGATCGGCGCGGTGGTGCAGCTTCTCCAGCACTTCCGTCTCGTCGAACGAGTTGCGCCACTTGCACTCCCCTATTAAGGCCGTTTTGCTGGCGCGGTCTGCGGCCACGACATCGACGTCATCCTGCTGGCGAAGCGCCGGATCGGTTCCCCACCATTGCCCGAATGACGAGGCCCGTATCGGAAGGCGTCCCGCCAGGGACTCTTCGAGAAGCCATTGGGAGCACACGCGTTCAAACCGATGACCGAGGTAGGTTCCGAGTACTTCGTCGGAAAGCCCCTCAGCGACAATACGACCGGCACCTCCCTCGATGTCTCCAACTGCCGGCATGACAAAGGTATACCAAAAGTCGTAGCAGGCATCGGCGAAACGGTAGAGTCCTTTGCGCGAAGTTTGAGGGTTCTCTCCAAAAGGGACGACGCGCTCGATGATGTCAAGGCGTTCTAGAGTTGCCAAGTACTTCGACACCGCCGTCGCCTCAAGTCCCGCGCGAGCAGCAATCTCGCCGCGCCGCGTTGCCCCCGAGCCTATGGCGCGAAGAATCGAGTTGTACACAGCCGGTTCGCGCAACTCCTGTCGCAACAGCATAAGAGGCTCTTCATAGAGCAATCCGTCAGTCGAAAAAAACAGATCGGCGATGTTGTCGAGGAACGGCCGACTTTCATCAATCTGCGCCAGATAATAGGGCACCCCGCCCACGCAGGCGTAGTACCGAAAAGCGTCTTCTGCGCTTACCGTTGGAACCATGCGCGCTGACGTTAAATAGTCGAAGGGCCGCACACGAATCTGCGCCGTGCGGCGGCCGTGCAAGGGGCTCTTTTTGCCCAGCACCTCGCTCTCCATGAATCCCTGATCACTTCCGCATAGCGCAAGACACGCCTTCGTTTGAGCGAAATGATGGTCTATGGCGATTTGCATTTTCGAAACCAGCGACGGATTAGCCTCGGCAGCATAGGGAAACTCGTCGAATACGAAAAGGAACGGTTCTCGCCGAGCCTGCTCCGCGAGAAACTGCAGAGCACCATCCCAACCGTCGAACCTTGTTCCCGGCGGCAGCGAGAAAAACTGCGCAATCTCGACACTGAAATCAGCCAGGTTATCCGCGTCAGTCTGCTGCTGAGCCGTGAAGAAAAGCGTCGGCTTGTCCTGGGCGAAATGAGTTAGCAGGGTCGTCTTGCCCACACGACGTCGTCCATACACCACCACCATCTGGAAGACATCAGCATCATAGGCCCGCTCAAGCGTCTCCAACTCGTTTTCACGTCCGACGAACAACGGCACTCCTTACAGCAAAATAAGATACTCACGATTATTATAATCACGAGTATCTTATTTGCAACTAGCTATTCGCGTCTTCGTTCGTAGACAAGTCTCTTTCGCCGGAGCGCTTTCACCAGACATACGAGGTAACGGGCTCCACGACAAATCTCTGGCAAACGTTAGCCAACGGAATCCCTGTACATTTCGCTCCACGAGTCGTCATACAGACGATACAACTTGCTCCAGTTGTCGTCATAGGCACGATATTGATCGGTCCACGAGTCATCGTAAGCACGATACATGTCAGTCCATGTATCTGAAACAACTTTGTATTCCTCCGTCTCATAACCAGAGTTGATGGCCCCATCATACTGCTCGTACGAGTCTTTGAGCAGTCGGTCCCACGCCTCGTAATAGTCTTTCATGGCATCGTCCCACACCCCATAGCCATCCTCCATGGCTCTTGACCAAGTCTTATAATCGTCCAGCCCTTTTTCTCGGACAAGAGCATAATAGTCCGTCATACCAGCAAGGATTGACTCATACAGAGCTTCCGAACGCTGCAAAGCAAAATCGTAAGCATCTTGAACTTGGCTCGAATTGTCTGCATACCCCTGGTAAGTGTCACCAACCGCAGTATTAATCTCGCTGAACCTGCTTTCGAGATCGGACGAGGCTGCTTCTGTCTCGCTTTTAATCGCGCTCAGCTTAGCGTCAAGCTCATTATCTCCGGTAATAACCTCGACCTCTTCTGCCGGCAACTCAGCAGCAGAAGATTTTTCTTCCCCCTCGTCATCGCTAACGCTCTCAGCGTCTTGAGCACTTTCAGTAGATTTTTGCGCATCTGTCTGTGCAGACTCCGGGGTCGATGGAGAATCGTACGCACCTCCTGTCACCTGAGCGCAGCCCGCACACCCCAGCAAGGCCAAAGCGAAAACCACAGCGAAAGCCAATCTTGTTGCAACGGCCTTCTTCGAATCATCTTTGCCAAACACGCGATCGTCCTTTCCGTCGTTGCGTCTCGAAAGCTAGATGACGGCCAACTCGACACGTAAGCCACATCCTCTTTGACTCACTGCGAGCGAACGCGCGAAAGAGGAGAGCATCCACCGCAGTCACCACAACCGCAAGGACTTCAGAACGGGCAAACCGCACGAAAACCTTGAATGGCAGATGCTCTCCTGCCCTGGTTTTCGATGCAGCTGTACCGCAGCTCTGAAGTTGTATGCAAGCATGTCACTTGCGGTTGTGGTGGCTCGATTATAGCAAAGCCCAAATCGAAAGACAGCATAGAGAAAGCTGCGGCGCAAGCGGAGTCGCTTGTGCCGCAGCGGGATACAGCAGAATTCTCGATTTACCAAACTACGCTTAAACGCGCTTTGGCAATAAACTAAGCTCCAAAACCGACGAGTTGCGCCTTGGCGGCCGCCAGCTGCACGCGCACCGCTTCGGGGGCCGTGCCGCCGAAGGTGGTGCGGGCGGCAACGATGGCGGGCAGGTTCAGGCACTCCACGATATCGGATTCGAAGAGATCGCTCTCCGCCTTGAAATCGTCCAGCGTGAGGTCTTCCAAATCGCAGCCGCGCTGGTCGCACAGAAGCACCAGATGCCCCACGATCTCGTGGGCCCGGCGGAATGGCAGGCCCTTCTTGGCCAGGTAATCGGCCACATCTGTCGCGGCCAGATATCCCTTCTTCGCTTGGGCGGCCATGGCGTCGGCGTTCACCGTCATGGTGGCGATCATGCCGGCGGCGCATACGTAGCAGTCCTCCAGGGTGTCGGCGGCGTCCATGGCGCCTTCCTTGTCCTCCTGCAGATCCTTGTTGTAGGCGAGCGGCAACGACTTCAGCGTCATCATGAGGGCCACCAGATCGCCCACGACCCGGCCCGACTTGCCGCGGATAAGCTCCGCGAAATCGGGGTTCTTCTTCTGAGGCATGATAGAGGAGCCGGTGGAGTAGGCGTCCGACAGCGTGATGAATCCGAACTCCGCCGACGACCACAGCACGATCTCCTCGCACAAACGCGACAGGTGCAAGCACGACACGCTACAGGCGTAGATGAGGTCGAGCAAGAAGTCGCGGTCGGACACAGCATCGAGCGAGTTCGGGATGGGATGGTCGAAGCCGAGCGCCTCTGCGGTGGCGAAGCGGTCGAGCGGGTAGGTGGTTCCGGCCAACGCGGCGGCTCCCAAGGGGCACGCGTCGGCGGCGTCGCGGGCGGCGGCGAGGCGCTCGTAATCGCGCGCGAGCATCTGCACGTAGGCGAGCATATGGTGCGAGAACAGCACCGGCTGGGCATGCTGCAGGTGCGTGTAGCCCGGCAGGATGACGTCGAAGTTCGCCTCGGCCTGGACGATGAGCGCCTCGCGCAGGGCGACGTTGGCGGCCATGAGCTCGCCGGCGCGACGCTTGGCGTACAGGCGCGTGTCCGTGGCCACCTGGTCGTTGCGCGAGCGGCCCGTGTGCAGCCGCGCCCCGGCATCCCCCACGCGGCGGGTCAACTCCGCCTCGATGGCCATGTGGATGTCCTCGCTTTCCATCACGTCGAACGTGAGCGCGCCGGAGGTGATGTCGGCCAGAATGTCCTGAAGCCCTTCTGTAATGGCTTCGGCATCGGCGGTCGCGATGATGCCCTGAGCGGCCAGCATGCTAGCATGGGCGATAGAGCCGGCGATGTCCTCGGCGTAGAGTCGCTGATCCACGGGCAGCGACGCCCCGAAGCGCTGGGTAAAGGCATCGGCGCCTTCGGTGAATCTTCCAGACCACAGTGCCATAGTGTCTCCTCGGTAAATCGGTAAGCCAGGCGGGCGGCCCTCAAGACCGCCCGCTCCCCTCGTTGTCGCGCTCGTTGAGCGTCCCTAGGCCGTGACGGCGTCGGCGCCTTCCAGAATCTCCTCGGCTTCCTCCACCACGGCGCTCATCTTGCCGTAAGCAGTGTTCGCGAGGTTCACGTCGTCGTAGGAAGGCATGCGCGCGCCCGTGGCGAGCCGGTTTTTCGCCCACACCTTGCAGGACAGGCCGTGGATGTCGATGAAGCCCTTGGCGGCCTGGTGGTCGAAAGCGTCGTCGGCGTCGTAGGTGGCCAGACCGAAATCATACAGCGAATAGGTGCTCTTGCGTCCCACCACGGTGCAGGAACCCTTGAAGAACTTCAGCTTCACCGTGCCGGACACGCATTGCTGGGTGTGGGCGAGGAAGGCGTCGAAGGCCTCCTTCAGCGGCGAGAACCACAGGCCGTTGTACACCTGCTCGGCCCAGGTCTGCTCGATGGCGAGTTTGTGGTGCAGCACGCCCCGCTCCAGGCACAGATCCTCCAGGGCCTTGTGGGCCTGGATGAGGGCCAGGCCACCCGGCACCTCGTAGCACTCGCGGCTCTTCACGCCCACGAGCCGGTTCTCCACCATATCGATGCGGCCGTAGCCGTTGGTGCCGGCGATATCGTTCATGGCGTAGATGATGTCGAGGAAGCTCATCGGAGTGCCGTCAAGCGCGCAGGGAACGCCCTGATCGAACTCGATTTCCACGTAGGTGGGCTCATCGGGCGCGCAGGCCGGATCGCACGTCATGGTCCAAATGTCCGCCGGCGGCTCGCACCAGGGATCTTCCAGCACGCCGCACTCGATGGCCCGGCCCCACAGATTGTCGTCGATGGAATAGGGCTTGTCGGTCGTGGCCTTCACTGGCACGCCGTGGGCCGCCGCCCACTCGATCTCGTCGGCCCGGCAGCCGAGATCCCAGTTGCGCACCGGCGCGATGATGGTGAGCGCCGGATCCAGCATGAGCACCGAAGATTCGAAGCGCACCTGGTCGTTGCCCTTGCCCGTGCAGCCATGGGCCACGTACTTGGCGCCGAACTGGTGGGCCACCGCCACGAGATGCTTCGCGATGAGCGGCCGCGACAGCGCGCTCACGAGCGGGTACTTGTTCTCGTACATGGCATTGGCGGCCATGGCGCAGGAGAGGTACTCGTTGGCGAAGGTCTCCCGCATGTCGATGACGGCGCAGCCGATGGCGCCGGTGGCGAGCGCCTTGGCCTTGATGGCCTCGAGGCCCTCGTGCTCCTGGCCGAGATCGCCCACGACGGCGATGACGTCGAGATCGTATTCCTCTTGCAGCCATTTGATGCACACGGAGGTGTCGAGGCCGCCGGAGTAGGCGAGCACGCACCGTTCCTTCTCGCCGGGGGCCGGCTTGGCGGAGATCTGCGGGGCGTCGTGAAGGGATGAGTTCGTCGTAGTCATGGGAGTTGCCTTTCGTGTCGGGAGCTGCTTTTGGGTTTCCTTATGGGGTGCCCGGCTCGCTTTGCGATGGAAAGGCGTGGCGTGAAGTCGCGTCTGGGACGATGCGCAGGGTTCCTGCGCGATGGTGCTTGAGGTTTCGAAGAGGAACTTCGGGAGGCCACGGCCTTTGGCGGACCCGGGCGGGGCCGCACGGCGGTGCGCTGAGCGCGCGAAAAGATCTGCTACGCGCGTCGGCGTCGCAGAGAAGAGGTACGTCGGCGTCGGTCGACGTAAGCCGTGGCGAGGAACTGGGGGCACGGGGCAGCAGCAGCGATTCCGCTGTGCTTGGAAGCTATGAGAGCTGCTGCCTGCATCGTGACAATTCCTTTCAAGTACGCGCAGCCGTCCGAGTTATGGGGCCCTGGCGCCTTGCGCCGTAAGCCCTCGGCTGTGCGGTTGACGGCATTATGCCCTAATTTATGAGTCGTCAACCCCGAATTTCAAAATTTTTGCGGAAACGGCGCAATTTAATTGTGCACTGTGCTGTGCAGTTGCACAAAAATTTGCTGATTCTACCTGGGAAATTGTGCGCTTATAAGCAAGAGCGACCCAAGCTTTTTGTGCAAGGGTCGCTCGATGAAGACTCAATGTGATGGCATCTTACAGCAGCTGCTCCAGTTTCTGCACCAGCACGTCCACGTCGGCTTCCGTGCAGATGAGCGGGGGCAAGAAGCGCAGCGTGTGGGGGCCCGTGGCGTTCAGGACGAGGCCCGCTTCCAGGCCGGCGGCCACCACATCGGGCGCCGACGGCGCCTCATGGGTGAGATCGATGCCGTTCATGAGGCCGAAGCCGCGCACCTCCTGCACGTGGGGCAGCCGGGCCAAACGCTCGCGCATGTAGGCGCCGACCGACTCGATCTGCGCGCCCATGCCCGGGGCGAGCAGCGTGGAGAGCGTCACGTGGGCCGCGGCCATGGCGATGTTCGAGCCGCCGAAGGTGGTGCCGTGATCGCCCGGCGCGAACGCCGCCGCGATGGAGCTTTTGGCCGCGCAGGCGCCGGCCACCACACCAGAGGCGATGCCCTTGGCCATGGTGACGATGTCGGGCAGCACCCCGAAGTTCTGGAACCCGTAGGGCAGCCCCGTGCGGAAGATGCCACTCTGCACCTCGTCGCAGATCATGAGCGCACCGTGCTCTTCGGTGAGGCGGCGGATGGCGCCGACGAACTCCTCGGTGCAGGGATGTACGCCGCTCTCGCCCTGGATGCACTCGATCATGACGGCGCAGATGCGGTCGCCCTGGGTCTCGAACAGGCGCTCGAGCGCTTCCACGTCGTTGATGGGCGTGGCCGTGAACCCGGCCGGCAGCGGCTGGAAAGCCTCCTGCTTGGCCGGCTGGGCCGTGGCCGCAAGCGTCGCCAAGGTGCGGCCGTGAAAGCTCTTGGCCAGCGTGACGATGAGGCGCGGGGCCAGCTCGGCATCTTTGCCGGCGGCTTCCGTGCGGCGACGGGCGTACAGGCGCGCCAGCTTGATGGCGCACTCGTTGGCCTCGGCGCCGGAGTTCGCGAAGAAGGTCTTCCACGTCTCGGGGCTCGGCTCATCGACGTAGGCGTTCAGCATGTTCGACAGCAGCTGGGCCACTTCCCCGCGGTGCTCGATGTAGTAGTAGTTGCTCACGTGGATGAGCTTGGCCGCCTGATCGCTCACGGCCTGCACGATGGAGGGGTGGCAGTGGCCGAGGCTGCAGACACCGATGCCGGAGAGGAAATCGAGGTACTCGTTGCCGGCATCGTCGATGAGCGTCATGCCGTGGCCTTCGACGAATTCCACGGGCTTGCGGGCGAAGGTGCCCATCACGTATTCGGATTCCAAAGCCATTTCGCGGGCGAGAGTCATGGGATGCTCCTAACGGTTTTCGATGAGCTTGGCGGCGAATTTGCTGACAGGGGAGACGTTCAGGAACTGGGCCGAGGCGAGGCCTCCCACCATGGTGCCCATGCCGGAGTCGGTGAGCAGCTCCAGCAGCAACGCGTGGGGCACCGTGCCGTTGATGATATGGGCGGCGCTAACGCCGGAATCCAGCGCGCGCACGCAGCTGGAAAGCTTCGGGATCATGCCCGAGGAGAGTTTGTCGCCGCGCACCATGGCCTCGGCCTCGCCGAGGGTCATCTCGGCGATGAGGGAGTCGGGGTCGGGGTAGTTCTCGTAGAGGCCGTCCACATCGGTGAGGAAGATGATCTTGTGGGCGCCGATAGCCGCAGCAATGTAGCCGGCCGCCACGTCGGCGTTCACGTTGTAACAACCGCCGTCCTCGCCGATGGCGATGGAGGCAATGATGGGGATGTAATCGTCGGCCACCAAGTCCTCGATGAGCTGGGTGTTGATGCGGGTGATCTTGCCCACGCGCCCCAACTCCGGTCGGGCCTGCTCGGCCACGATGATGCCGGCGTCGGTTCCCGAGACGCCCACGCCCATGTTGCCGTGGGCGTTCATGGCCTCCACCAGATGCTGGTTCACTTCCCCGGTGAGCACCATGCGCACGAGATCCATGGCGTCGTCGGTGGTGACGCGCTGGCCGTCGATGAATTCCACGGGCAAGTTGAAGTTGGAGAAGGCGCGGTTGATGGCCTTGCCGCCGCCGTGGACGAGCACCGGGTTCACACCCAAGATCTTCAAAAGCACGATATCGGCCATGACTTCGGCGGCCAGCTGGGGGTTTTCCATGGCCGAGCCGCCGTACTTGATGACGATGGTCTTGCCCGTCACCTGCTTGAGCCATGGCATGGCCTCGTAGAGGATCTCGCCGGTGCGTACGGGTACGCCCTCAGCGCGAGCTTCGTTAGCGTATTTCATGAGCGGTAATCTCCATTGATCGTCACGTACTCGTGCGAGAAGTCGCAGGTCCACATCGTGGCCGACTCCTCCCCCGCGTGCAGATCCACCTCGATGGTCACTTCGGGTTCTTCGAAGCGACGCAGGGCCTCTTCTTCGTCGAAATCGACCACCAGGCCGGCACGGCACACAGGCAGGCCCAGTATATCGATATCCACGTCCTCCTGGTTGAAACGAGCACCGGACCGTCCGAGGGCGGCGGCAACACGGCCCCAGTTGGCATCGTGCCCGTAGACGGCGGTCTTCACGAGTGGCGAATTCGCCACCGTACGGGCAGCCGCATCGGCGTCGTCAGCCGTAACGGCCCCGCGCACGGTAACGGTGATGAGGCGCGTGGCCCCCTCGCCGTCGGCGGCCATCTTGCGGGCGAGCGTCGTCGCAAGCTGATCGAGAGCGCGCTGGAAGGCATCGAAGGCCGGCGTCCCGGGCGTGAAAGCGGGGCCGTCGGGCGCGGCAGCGCCGGAAGCCAGGGCGAAGCAGGTGTCGTTGGTGGAGGTATCGGAGTCCACCGTCACCTTGTTGAAGCTCTTGCTCACCGCCGCCGTGAGGGCCTGGGACAGATCGGGCGCGGCGAGAGGCGCGTCGGTGGTGATGACGGCGATCATGGTAGCCATATTCGGCATGATCATACCGGCGCCCTTGCACATGCCTCCCACCGTGAAGGTGACGCCCGGATATCCGATGCCGTCGCCGGAGAAGCTGACCGAGCCGTGTTTGGGACAGGTGTCCGTGGTCATGATGGCGCGGGCCGCCGTTGCGCCTTGGGATGTGCGGCCGGCGAGATCGTCGGCCACTTTCGCCATGGCCGCAAGCGCTGCTGGCACACCCTCCGCGAAGGGCTCAAGGCGCAGGTGCTGGCCGATAACGCCCGTGGAGGCCACGAGCACCTCGTCGGCCGGACAGCCCACGGCCTCGCCGACGAGCTCGGCGGTCTTACGGGCGTTTTCCAAACCGATCTCACCCGTGGCGGCGTTCGCGATGCCGGAGTTGACGACAACCGCCCGCGCGCATCCGTAGGCGGGAGCTCCCGCGCCCCCCTCGTTCAGGTGCTCGCGGGACACGCGCACGGGCGCCGCGCAGAACACATTGGTCGTGAAGGTGGCCGCCGCCGCACAGGGCTCGTCGGCCACGACGAGCGCCATGTCGAGACGCTCAGGATCGGCCCTAAAGCCCGCGTGTACGCCCACGGCGAAAAAGCCGAGCGCGCTGGCCGCGTTGCCCTCGGGATCGAAAGCGAAAGTGTCGTTCTCGGTCATAGGTCCTCTCTTTCCCACGGGACGGCGCCGAGGCGGCCCTCATCCCCTTCCACTGCTATACGGGGTTGGCGATCTCTTCCAAACCGCAAGTCTCGGGCAGGCCGAACACGATGTTGGCGCACTGCACGCCCTGACCGGCCGCGCCCTTCCCCAGGTTGTCGATGGCACCGGTGGCCACAATCATGCCGGCAGGGTGCACCGCCACGCCCACTTGGGCGCGACAGGTTCCCGCCACCGACGCCGTGCGCGGCTGCACGCCGGCGTCCATGACGGACACGAGCGGGCTTGCCGCATAGAAGTCGCGATACAACTCCACAAGCTCCTCGGTGGTAGGGGCGGCGCCCGGGGCCAGCGGCAACGTCACCGTGGACAGCAACCCGCGGTTGAGCGGAGCCAGATGCGGCGTGAACACGAGCCGGCCCTCGAGCCCCAGGATCTGCTCAATCTCGGGGGTGTGGCGATGGGTGCCCACGCCGTAAGCCTCCAGGTTCTCGTTGGCGAAGCAGTAATGGGTGCGCTCCGTGGCCTTCTTGCCCGCGCCGGTCACGCCCGAGACGGCATCGGCCACCACGGGGGCAGCAGCGTCCACGAGGCCCGCACGGATGGCGGGCGCAGCGGCAAGGGAAGTGGCCGTCGGGTAGCAGCCGGCGCAGCCCACGAGCACGGCCTCGCCGGCAGCGCGGCGCTCGGCCGCGGCGGCCAACTCATCGCCGGTCAGCTCGGGCAGTCCGAAGGCGGCCTGGGCCAAAAGGTCGGTGGCGGTGTGGGGCGCGTACCATTTCTCGTAGATAGCAGGATCCTTCAGGCGGAAGTCGGCCGACAGATCGACGACCGTGACACCGGCGGCGATAAGGTTGGGCGCCATGCCCATGGCCGCCTTATGGGGCACTGCCAAAAACACCACGTCGAAGGCAGAGAAATCAGTATCCTCGTGGGTGGAGAACGCGAGATCGGTTACCCCGGTGAAGGCGGGATAGGCCTTCGCAATGGGCGTTCCCGCCAGCGCGTCGGAAGTCGCCGCCGCCAAGTCGAACTCGGGGTGGCGCGACAGCAGGCGCACCAGCTCGATGCCGGCGAAACCGGCCGCTCCCACAACTCCCGCTCGATAGCCCATAGAAACTTCCTTCCTCTCTGCCCGTTTATATATTCGGCTCTTTCTTGAGCATGCGCACAAAGATGAGCGTTTTCATTACTGTTTTCATCATACCCCCACTGGGGCCATCCCAAAGGCAAAAAGCTCCGTTTATGACAACTTGGAGCAGGTTGCGCCCCTTCCCTGCCCCGCACGCCCCCTTCCGCTAGACTTAGGCGCACATCTTTTGGAAAGGAGCTCCCATGAGCAACAAAGGCAAGAAGGTCAAGGTGCACTACACCGGCACGCTGGACGACGGCACCAAGTTCGATTCGTCCGTGGATCGCGGCGAGCCCATCGAGTTTGTCTGCATGGCCGGCCAGATGATCCCCGGCTTCGACGCCGCCGTGGAGGACATGGCCATCGGCGAGAAGAAGACCGTGCACATCCCGGCCGCCGAGGCCTATGGCGAGCGCGATGACGCCATGGTGCAGAAGGTGCCCGTGGATCAGATTCCCAACGCCGACCAGCTGCCCGTCGGGCAGACCGTCTACATGATGGGCCCGGGCGGCCAGCCCTTCCCCGTGTTCGTGCAGTCCATCGAAGACGGCATTGTCACCTTCGACATGAATCACGAGTTGGCGGGCAAGGACTTGAACTTCGACATCGAACTTGTCGAGGTTGAGGACTAACCCCGGTTGTCCGGTCGGGAGTTGGCGGAGGGGGCACCGTGCTCAAACAGCATTGAAGTGCAGGGCTCGTCGAGGGTTCCGACATTTCCTAATGCACTTCAATGAACTGCGCGCGGCACCCCCTCCGCCAACTCCCGACCTACTCTTACTTACTTGAGCTTACTTGAGCTTATTTGAAGCGACCCCGCCGACTTTGGCGGGGTCGCTTTGCGTTTGGGGAAAACCGAGGCTGCCCTGGGTGGGAAATTGGCAGCCGGCAAGGCTTGAGAGTCGGTGACTCGGCACGCCAAGGGGCATGCGGCAGATGCAAGCGCGGCAGCACGGGGCCAACGAAAAAGTGGCACCATGCGGCGAAGCGGAGACGCCTGCCGCGACGAACCTAGGCGAGCGCTTCGGACAGAGAAGCCTCGAACGCCTCGGAGGCGGCAGGCTTCACCTCGGTTTTCTTCTGGAAAAGGCCCTTGAACGCGGAGGGCAGCGCGGCCCAGACGCCAACTTGGGGCACGGCATCGGCCTCGACGAGCGACTGCACGGCGCTGGAAGCCGCCTTTGAGTTGATGCCCATATGGGCGAAGCGCTGCTCCAGCTTGGCGCAGTAGGCGGCGTCGGCGGAATCGAGGGAAGCAACGGCGGCTGTAGCCTGGTCGTTGAACAGTTTCATGGTGGTTCTCCTTTCGACGGCGCCTAGTTTAGGCCCACGATGAAGGTCATCGTTTGGTCGATCGGATGAAGCTCGATGCCTCGCTTTGTGCAGTTGCACAACGATATGCGCATCGTGCCCTTTTCGCAGAAACGCACGCACGCCCCATTGCAGCAAGAGCGCCGAATAAAACGCTGCCCCCGGAAATCGGAGGTTACCCCAACGGCGCCTAGAGCGCGCCCGGGGCTACGTCAGATAGGCCAAGGTGAGCAGGGCAGCCAGTTCGCGATCGGTCGCGTCTTGCACGGAAAGAACTTCCTTGATCTTCTTCAGGCGGTAGCGCACAGTGTTCGGGTGCTGGAACAGGGCCTCAGCCGTGCGGCTCACCTCGCCGCAGGAAGCGGCGAAGGCCTCGGCGGTCGGCCCCAGGTCGCTACCGTGCTCGGCATCGTAGTCGAACAGAAGCGAGCGCAGAAGGTCGGCGGCACGCGCGTACAGGCGGTCGCTTCGGGCCGCGGCGCGGAAGGCGTCGAAGCGCAGGGTGGTCCAGCGCACGATGCCGGCGTCCTCCCGCTCGGCCGTGCGCAGGGCGGCCATGGCCTGGCGCACGGCTAGATCCCCCTCCCCCAGGCTCACCTCCTGGCTGATACCGCACACCAAAGGCCCGGCCATGGCGATGCACTTCGCCAGGTCGGCGTCGGAGATGGCGATAGCCTTCAGCGGGGGCCTCTTGAAGGAGACGAACCCCAGAAGCATCCCACGGTAGCGGCACACAAACGTGCGCTCGACATCGTCCCAGCGCTCGCCATAACCGGCGAGCACCCCTTCCACCACTTTCTGCAGAGCGCGCAGCGACGCCCCATCGTCGGTGATGGGGCGTATGGCCACACACTGGATAGTGGCGCCCGTAACCCCCGCGATGGTGAAGAACGTAGAGCGCACGGCCTGCTCGTCGGAAGGCGCCAGAATGAGGTCGATCAGGTGGTTGCGCTCCCACTCGGCGGCATCGTCGTCGAGCAGGTTCATGAGGTCGGCGATGACTCGCTCCATATAGCGCCCCTCATAGAAGAACACGGGCACACCCCGGGCGGTCGAGGCCTCCGCCACCGATGGCGGCAGCTCCTTCAGCACCACGGGCTTCACGGCCACCGCCGCCACGCCGTACTCGATGAGCGCGAGCAGCGCCTCTTCGGCCAGATCGGGGTGCATCCCGGCGAAACCCAAGGTGGTGAACACGAATTCGCCCGAGGTGAACACCTCATAGCCGCCCGTGAAGGGCTCGTGATCGAGGGTTCCCACGCCCGTGACCTCGCGCTCGGCCGCCCCCTCGCAAGGCGCCGCCAACCAAATGCTGTCGAAGGCCCTCATGTTCATAACGTCGCCAACGGTGATCATGAGATTCTCCTAACTGCCATGGCGGGCGGAGCGGCGGAAGGTGCGTTTGCGGAGGAAGGAACCCTCGGGCACGTGAGCGGCAGGGGCACCACCGCACGCGCCACCTTCCACGAGGATGCGGTAGAGGTTGCAGGAGCGGTTGGCCACGGCGGCGGCTTCCCAGTCAGCGGTGGTGGCGCGGGTGAGGGCCTCTTCCACCGTGGCAGGGGCGTCCTCGTCGTGGTTGTCAGGGCCGAAGGTGTTGAGCCAGTGCAGGTCGCGCACGATGAGCCGGCGACTGGGCTCGTGGGGCGCGAGGACTTCCAGCTCGTCGCCTTCCGCGAAGCGGTTGCGGCACAGGAGGTAGAGGTGGTGCGGGTCGCCGGCGACGACGTCCGCGATGTGCATGGTCTCTTGTTCGTAGCCGTCGTAGGCGGGGGCCTGCTCCGCCTCGGAGAAGTAGAAGCCCGTGCCGTAGGGGCGGTGGGAGACGGCCAGAAGCTCGTCAGCCACCTCATCGGGCGGTTCGCCGTCAAGCACGCGGCGATAGGCGCCCACGACCGTAGCCACGTAGAACGCCTTCTTGTTGCGGCCCTCGATCTTGATGGAATCGACTCCCGCATCAGCCAGCGCCTGCAGGTGCGCAAGCATGTTAAGATCTTTCGCGTTCATAATGAAGGTGCCGCGGTCGTCCTCCTCAATGGGAAAGAATTCGCCGGGCCGCTTTTCCTCTTCCAGAAGGAACTCCACGGGTCGCCCCGCCGCGAACTCCGTAGGGGCGGACTTTAGTCCGCCCTGGATACCGATGGCGTTTTCGCTTTGCGGCAACTCAACCACACTTGCGGGCGAGGGGCGACCGAGGTCGCCCCCTGCGGGTTCATCCGGCCGCGTCGCCGCAGGCGAGGCGGCGCCGAGCTGGTAGCTCCAGCGGCACGGCTGGGTGCAGTGGCCCTTGTTGCCGGAGCGGCCGGTGAGGTAGCTGCTGATGAGGCAGCGGCCCGAGACGGCCATGCACATGGCGCCGTGGGCGAAGGCCTCGATTTCCAGATCGGGCGGCGCGTCCTGGCGCAGGCGGGCGATGTCGGCCAGCGACATCTCGCGGGCGCACACCACGCGGCTCGCGCCGAGGGAATGCCACACCCGGGCGGCGGTCGCATTGGCCACCGAGGCCTGGGTGCTCACATGGCGCTCCACCCGCGGCGCCACCTCCCCGGCCACGGCGAAAGCGCCCACATCGCCGATGATGAAGGCGTCCACGCCAGCCGCGTCCAGCGCACGGAAGAACGGCGGCAGCCCGTCGATGTCGTCGGGATGCATGAGGATGTTGCAGGTGACGTGCACCTTCACGCCATGGTCGTGGGCGAAGGCCACCGCGGCGGGAATCTCGTCCATGCGGAAGTTCGCCGCCCGCGCTCGCATACCGAACCGCTCAGCTGCCAAATACACCGCATCGGCCCCAAAGGCCACCGCGGCCCGCAGCTGTTCCATGCCACCCGCCGGCGCCAGAAGCTCCATGCCGATTTTGCCCAACGAGCTACCCCTCGAACGTCACGCGGGCACCCTGGGGGGTGTCCTCGATCACGAAGCCGAGGTCGGCCAGGCCGTTGCGGACGCCGTCGGCCACGGCCCACATCTTCTCGGCGCGGGCGGTGGCGCGGGCCTCGAGCAGACGGGCCACGGCGATCTCGGAGTCGTCGCCCTCGTAGCCGGCCAAGTCGGCGGCCAGGCCCACCACTTCCGCGGGATAGGCCGCGCCTGCCTCGGCGGCGGTCACATCGATGCCGAGCACGTCCATGAGCTCGACGATGGCATCCCGGGCAGCGCGGCCGGCCGCGGCCTCTTCGGCCGCCAGCACGGTCACATCGGCCACAAGCCCGTTCACATCGCTCACGAAGGAGAAGATCTCGCCCAGAGCCGCCGGAGCGTTGAAGTCGTCGTCCATAGCCTCGGCGAAGTTGGCCCTCAGCACGGCCACGCGATCGGTCAGCGCCGCCGCATCCAGCACGGCCGCGAGCTCGCCCTCGGCGGTTTCCGGGGCCAGGGCCGCCTCGCCGCGGGGCGTGCCCGTCTCCAACAGCCAATCGAGGGCCTTCACGGCGTTCTCGATGCGCGTGAGGGCCGCGTCGGCCTCGTTCATGCGCTGCTCGCCGAACACGAGGGGGCTGCGGTAGTGGCTCTGCAGCATGAGCATGCGCAGGGCCTCGGGCCGCACCTGCTCGAGCACCTCGCGCAGCAGCAGGAAGTTGTTCAGCGACTTCGACATCTTCTCGGTCTCGCCGGTTTCGGCATTGGCGATCTGCAGCATGCCGGAGTGCATCCAGTAGTTGGCAAACGTGCTGTCACAGGCGCACTCGGATTGGGCGCGCTCGTTCTCGTGGTGCGGGAACACCAGATCGGCCCCGCCGCCGTGGATGTCGAAGGGCAGTCCCAGGTACTTCTCGGACATGGCCGAGCACTCGATGTGCCAACCGGGACGGCCCTGGCCCCAGGGCGATTCCCACGCGGGCTCGCCGGGCTTGGCCGCCTTCCACAGGGCGAAGTCCAGCTCATCGCGCTTGCGCTCTTCCAAGCCCTGGCCATCGGCGCGCAGCTCGCGATGGCCGCTTTCCGCCTCGTCCACATCGCGACCCGAGAGCTGGCCGTAGCCCGGATAGGAGCGCACGTCGAAGTACACGTCGCCCTCCGACACGTAGGCATGGCCGCGCTCGATCAAGCGCTCGATAAGCGCGATCATGGTGCCGATCTCCTCGGTGGCTTTCGGGCGGATATCCGGATCCTGCACGCCAGCCGCGCGCATGTCCTCGATGAACAGACGCGTGTACTCCTCGGCCACCTCGGCGGCCGTGCGCGCCTCCTCTCCGGCGCGCTTGATGATCTTGTCGTCCACGTCGGTCACGTTCTGCACGAAGGTGACGTCGAAGCCGCGCCAGGTGAGGTAGCGGCGGATCATATCGAAGGAGATGAACGTGCGCGCGTTGCCGATGTGGATGCGGTTGTACACCGTGGGCCCGCACACGTACATGGAGACCTTCCCCGGCTCCACAGGTTCAAAGTCCACCTTCTGGCGGCGGCGCGTATCGTACAACTTAATCATGGGTGAGCTCCTTCGGCGAAAAATAAGGTTCCGGCCATTGTAGCGCAAGAGAGCACCTCGCCTTTGCGACGCAGGGCGATTAGGATATGAACATCAGCCCAACAAGTCGGCGGCCTTCCGCATGACGCCCTTGCGCTTGGCTGTGCTTCTTACGATGCGTTGCGTCAGATCGTGGGCGTCATCGGCCAGGCCAACCCTCGCCGACTCGATAGCGGCCGCCTCGAATGCCGCTTCCAACGAACTGGCCAATTCCTCAAGAATCTTCGCAGCCACTCGCTTCGGCTGGCGCATATCCTGAGCATGATGGGGTTTTTGCGTCTCGTACTTCTCCCCCGAAGTGAGGCCGATAGCTTGGCAGAAGTCTTCCTGGTGCACCCGCCGCAACACCTGGAGCGCGCCGTCGCCGGATCCCTCCATCATCTCGCGATCGTAGCGACGAACAACGAAAAGAGGGTGCTCGCCTAAGACAATACGTCTCGGGAACTTCGAACCCCATAGCCCGCGCTGCTTCCATGCAAATAAATTCGTTGGAGGCCAGAAGCGGAAAACGATCGGCTATCTGAGGCTTGATGATATGGCTCGACGGTGCTCCCGCCAATGGCGCAAACCAGCCCTTGTCCAAAGGAGCACGATCGTCATAAAAAAGCGCGATCTTCTCTTGGCCTCCAGCAAGGGATAGGCGATACTCCGCGCGAAGTTGGGCGATGGCGCCGTACGGGTAGCGAACGATTTCCTCAAGGGTGTTTGGGAGCGGAACATAGGCCGCCTCCCCTGGCAAATCACAGCTATCACCCTCTTCCAGTATGACGACATCGCCGGCACAATCCTTGCCGAGCACGCGAATGAGTTCCATAGGTCGCATGGCCGACACATGGAACTGACGCGCCACCGCCTCGCGAACATCGTCTTCGGGGAGAAGGCCCTCAAAGAACGGCATCGCCTCATAGCCCGTGTAGCGACGAGCTGAAAGCGGCAGCGATAGGGACAGCGGCACAGCAGATGACGACTTCAGTTAGGCCTCATCATAGGTAAAACCATAGAACGGCTCGCTGTTGCCCTTGTCGAGAGCGCCAACTAAGACGCCCCCTTGAAGCACCTTGAGCGACTCGCTCATCGCGCCCCTCCTCTCACGTCGATACTCAGGTCAAGTCCGAGCATAGAAGCCACACCGAGAGCCTTGCCGAACTGAATGGTCTCCTTGCCATTCTCCAAATCGGAAATGAAACGCGTGCCGCACCCGCAATAATCGGCCATCTGTTGCTGCGAATAGCCGAGCTCTTTGCGACGCGCGCGAATAGCTTGTCCGAGGACCTCCGTCGAGTTAATGCGCATAATGGTCTCATCACCTATCGGGAATATCTGGTGTTCGTGAACTATATCATTCCCGATCGGGAATGAAAAAGGAATTCAAGTGGTTCCATTACCGATCGGGAATGATATGGAACTACTAATTTTAGTCAGCCAGCTATGCCCTATCGCCGACGAGCCCTATTCTTCCCCGTCGTCCAGGTAGTTGCGCAGGGCCTGCATGCGGCGATCCAGCTCAGCGGCGGTGTCGGCCAGATCGGCCAGCTCCGCGGCCACGGCGGCGGCATCCTCCTCGGCGAGGTCCTTCTTATAGCGCAGCTGGTGCTCCAGCGAGGCCCAGAAGTTCATGGAGATGGTGCGCAGCTGCACCTCCACCTTCACGCAGCGCTTTTCGCGTTCCAGGAAAATGGGCACCTCGACGATGAGATGCAAACTGCGGTACCCGCTCGGTTTCGGGGAGGCCACATAGTCGCGCCGCTCGATAAGTCGCACGTCATCCTGGGAGAGCAGCGACTCGGCCAGGGAGAACATATCTTCGGGGAAGGTGCAGACGACGCGCACGCCGGCAACATCGTAGATGTTCTTCTCGATGGAGTCCACCGACACGGGAAAGCCCTTGCGGACAAGCTTCTTCGCTAAGCTGTCGGTGCTCTTCAGGCGCGATTTGATGGACTCGATGGGGTTGCGATCGTGTTGCAGGCCGAACTCGGCATCCAGCACGCGGAACTTCGTCTCCACCTCCATCATGGCGCACTCGTAGTAGGTCATAAGCCGCCGGTAGGGCGCGAAGTTGCGCTCCAACATGGCAGAGAACTCGTCGCTGCCCGCCAACCGCGCGAGCATCTGGTTCGCCAGCTCCTCCCGCTGCTCGTGCAACGCATCTAGCGCACTTTGGCCCAGCGCGCCCTGGCCGTCACGCAGCCGCACCACCGCGTTTTCGAAAGCTCGCTCCGTCAATCTCGCCATAGCCGCTCCCTTTCCCGCGTCATCGTTGGTCCCTTGCTCCTTCCGAGCATGAGACTTCGCTCTCTTTCGCAAGATGATACTTTGTGGCCCCGATATGGCTTGGAAATCACGAAACATCGGTCGAAATCTACAAAATGAGACTTCATATCCTTCAAATGGCTTGAAAACGACGAAACATCGGTCGGAATTTTCAGATTAAGCTCTTTTGTAATACACGACCTGGGAAAACATCATCCTCAGTATTACAAAGAATGCTGAAAACAAGCTCTTCGACCGATGTTTCGTGTTTTCCAAGCCATTTCAGCCATTTCGGCAAGAAGGTCTCCCGCAGAGAGTGAGCTTCTGCGGGAGATCGCACGAATATGGTTAGCGCATAACAAAATTCTGCATCGATCTATCGCGCCGTCGCTTCGACCCTATCACGCATTCGTGGCTGCGAAAACTCTACCGCACCTCCGCAGCGGCGGACGGAGCGGCTTCGGCCTCGGCGTCTTCCAAATGCACGGAGGCGTGCCAATTGCCGGGTTCGCCGCTTACCTGGTACACGTAGGTGGCGCCGTCCTTTTCGTAGGTGCCCGTGGCGGCGCCGTTAGCGGCCAGCTCGTCAGTCAAGTCGATGGGCTCCACGCCCTCGGGGGCTAAAACCACGTGGCCGTCGGAGGATTCCAGCACCATATCGTCGGCGTTCGGCGAGCCGTCCTCGGCGCCTTCCACCGTGTAGTCGTGAATCTCGTAGGTGGTGCCGTCGAAGTCGCCGCCTTCCGAGATCATGGTCATCTGCACCGCGCCACCCTCGCCGTCGCCCACCTCGTAGGAGACCTCACCGACGGTGGTGTCGCCGTTCTGGCTCATCTGCACGTCCATCTCCACTGGCTCGCCGTTGATCCACACCGTGACCTTCTCCACCCAGGTCTCGCCCGTGGCCGCGTAGCAAACGCCGTTGGTGACCACAAACACCCCGAGCAGGGCCGCACAGGTAGCAGTCGCGAACTTCAGCGCCATGCCGCGCTTTTTCGTCTTCTCCATGGGAATGCCCTTAACCTTTCCTATCAGGTCAGCAGAGGCATGGACCTCGCCCATCATGGCTTTGTATTGGCTTTGGTTGCTCATCTTCCCACGCCTCCTTCAGTGACTGTTTCAGTAGCTTCCTTGCGCGGACGAGCCGGGTGCGCACCGTGGGTTCCTTGATGCCCAGCACCTCGGCGATCTGGCGCGTGCCCATGTCCTCGAAGTAGAACAGGTGCACCACGATGCGGCACTTCTCGGGCAGATCGCCCAAAGCGGCATACAGCGCCTCGTGGGCGGGCTCGGCGAAAGCGGGCTCCTCGAAGGGAGGGGCGTCGCCGTCGCGAATCTCGCGCAGCTCCACCCGCTGGCGCCACAGACTGCGCCAGAGACTCTTGCACTCGTTCACCGTGACGCAGATGAGCCACGCGCGCAGGCGCTCGTCGAGGGCGCCTGTTCGCTTGGTATCGCAACCAGTTCCGTCCCCTGCAGTGCGCTCGCCGTCACGGCCGCGACCGTGGCCGGCATCGCGCCCGGGATCAGGATCGCCATCACATTCGAGCCACGTCGGCGGCTTCTCGTACGGTTTTAGAAACACCGCCTGCACCACGTCCTCGGCATCGGGCACCCGTCGCGTCTGATTGAGCGCGATGCGGTACACCATGTCGGCGTAGTCGTCGACGATCTGTCGGTACTGGCGGTTGTCCACGGGTTTCCTTCTCGTCCGTCGAGAAAGCGGCGACAGCGCGGCCGCTAGCTTGCCGCCCCGTCGCCACCTTCCACAAAAGGCCTTTCACAGACAATACGCTTGGGCGCGGCACAATGTGCGACGTTTGGGAGAAATTTTCCCTGACAAAACTCGCCAGAAACGAGGGTGGTATAGAACAAGCAAGGAAAAGGCCGACTCGGGGCCGGCCTTCTTCTTGGGAGGGTGAGGGGCGATGCGCCTTGCGCGCAGTGGTACGCCTTGGGCGCCTTAGCAGTTGCGGGCGGTGAGGTTGCCCGCGGTGATGGCGTTCTGGATGCTCAGCGGCTCGGCGGCGTCGCCAATCACGTGCACGTCGAACTCGCCGGACAGCTCGTCGGCCAGAGCCGTGTTGGGGCTCATGGTGGAGGCGTCCACCACGCAGTCGCAGGCAAGGGTGACGTCCATGCCGAAGCTGTTCGTGACGACGATCTCGCCGTCGCCCACGCTCTTCAGCGTGCACTCGGGCATGAGGCGGCCGCCGGCGGCGAAGAAGGCGGGCTTCACGAAGGCGTTCAGCATCATGGCCTGACCGGTGCCGAAGGCCTCGGCGGGCTCCGGCGCGACCACCGTCACCTTCTTGCCCTGGGCGATGAGGTAGTGGGCCGTGTCGGTGGCCTGAGCGTTGAATCCGAGCACCGCCACGCGCTCGCCGATCTCGCTGGCCAAAAAGTCGGTGACGCCAATGACCGGCGTGGCGGCCGTGCCCGCAGCCGCCAGCTCCGGCCGTACGCCGCCGGTGGCGACGATAACCACATCGGGGCTCTGCTCACGCACGAAGGCCGCGTCCACTTCCTGGCCGGTGACGACGTTCACACCTTCCACTTCCAGCATACGGGAGAGGTAGTTGCGCAGACGGCCCAGGCTCTCGTGCTTGCCCTTCACCATTTCGGCGAAGTCCAAAAGGCCGCCCAGGCCGTTCTTCTCGTACAGCGTGACGGCGTACCCGCGCTCGGCGGCCACGCGCGCCGCCTCCATGCCGGCCGGGCCGCCGCCAATGACCATGACGTTCTTGTCGCCGTCGGCCGGGCGCACCTCGTAGCCCTCGGGCATGGCATCGGTGAACACCGAGTTGTTGCAGGGATTCACGCGGCACAGACCGCCCAGGCAATTCAGGCAGCGGCAGCAGGGGCGGATCTCGTCGATGCGGCCCTCGCGCAGCTTGTTGGCGTATTCCGCATCGCAGTTGGCCACGGGACGGTGCATATAGATCATGTCGAGCCACCCCTCGCTCAGGGCGTTCTCGAAGTAGTCGGGAGCAAGCGCCGGATCCATGAACACCACGCCGCCCACGGGGATACTCACGTGCTGCTTCACGTAGCGGCAGGCGCCCATGATGAGGCCGCAGCCGGAGTGCGAGCCGTCGAGCAGCCCGCTGAAGTGGCTGTCGAAGTCGTAGAAGGTGCCGAAGCTGGTGGCGCCGTCGTAGCCGTAGCCGGCGAAAACGCCGTCGTTGACAAACTGGGCCTCGTGGAAGGCGAAGGTACCCAGGCGCAGCTCCAGGGCATCGGCGCCAGCGGCCTCGAGGGCTTGACAGATAGCCACGGTTTCCTCGGGAGTGTTCACCAGCGCGTTGTCGCCGAGAGCGCCGTCGTTCTCCTCGGCGCCGTTCACGAGCACCTGCACCACGAAGTCCGCACCGCAGCGCTCCTTGATGCCGCGGATAATCTCGCAGGCAATGCGCGTGCGGTTCTCGATGGTGGCCGGGCCGTAGGGGTCATCGGCGGCGCGGTCGTTGCCGAAGCGCGAGAAGAACCGTGCGGGCAGGTTGTCGCCGGCGGCATTCAGATCGATGCCGTCGAAGCCGATGGCCTGAAGGCGGGCGGCCCCGTCAATGGTGTCCTCGATGTACGTCTGGATGTCGGCGGCCGATAGCAGGCTGGCCTTGTGGGTCTCGCCCTCTTCGCCCATGTTCTCCCACAGATACACGATGCCCGGCGTGGCCGTCTTCATCTGAATGAGGCACGGCACGTCATAGCTGTGCACTTCGGCGCAGATAGCCGCAAGCGGGCTTTCCTCGATGGTCATGCGCATATCGTTGTCGGCCACATTCACGCGCTTGTCCAGCCGCTCGAGCATGATATAGCTGCCCTCGACGAACACCGCGCCCATGCCACCGGCGGCGATGCGGCCGTGATAGGCCACGGCCTTCTGCTCCTCGTTGGGCACCATGGAGCTGGCCGCCGACTTGATGAGGCGGTTCTTCAGCGTGAGCGAACCGATCTTCAGCTCGGAGAACATAGTGGTGTTGGCGAAGTCCTCGATGCTGTTGGTCGTAAAGTCCCAGTCCTGGGGATTGATCTGCGCGTAGGGCGAAGCGGTGCTTCCCGTCTGCGACAACGCCGGGGACGTCGCATCACCGGACGCCGCTGCCTCGCCGCCGGCCTCAGCCGCACGAGGCTGCGGGGCGCACCCGCCCAGAAGCCCAAGCCCAAGCGCGCTTGCACCCAGGGCCGCCGCGCCTATGCCGCCCAAAAACCCGCGGCGGCTTACCGTTGCTGCTGTTTTCGTCTCTTCCATCGTGCTCATGCGAGCCTCCCTTTCTCTCCTTCGGCACGTTTCCGTTCCGTTTTGCCGCCCCACCCAACGCCGCCGGGATCAGTGCGCTCGCTGCGGCTTGTCGCCGCCTTGGCAAGTGGCCCTGGAGGGCGTTCGCGGCGGGGATGAGGACACGGTAGGACGGAAGCCCAGTTCAACGCATCGACCCGATGGAGGTAATTGCGAAAATATTTCCAGCATCGACCCGTTAGTACGATAGGAACGAGGCGGGGTGAGCGTCTATAATCTAGAGAGAAAGGAGGGGCCCGTGACATTCGATTCCGCGAAACCGCTGGTGGTGGAAATCGGCCTTGGCTGCTATTTCTGGCTGGCGCTGTGCACGCTGCTGTCGGGCGCGCTGTACCCCGCGCTGGAGGTGGGCACCGCTTGTCAGATACCGCTGACACTGTCGTGCGACGCAGGGCTGCTTCTGGGCTTCGCGGGGTGCCTGGCCGTGGCGCAGAGCGGCGGGCGGACCTTCGGGGCATCGAGCCTTGCGGGAACCGACCGCACTTCCGGCGCCGTCGTGCTGCCGTTTCTGCTAGCCTGCACGACGAGCGCCTCCATCTTGCTGCGGGCGGGGATGCTCTTCGAAGATGCAGCGGTACCCATGATCGCGGGCGACGTGCTGCTCGGCGCGTCCTTGGCCGCTGCCGGATACCTCTGGTGGCTCGCCTTTTCCGGCGAACCGCCGCGCGGCGCGTTCCTTCGGCTCGTGCGCGCGCTGCTCGGCGCCAGCATCGCCTTTGTCGCGCTCAGCCTCATGCCGCGCGGCATTCTGCTGCTTTGCGCCTGCTTGGTGGCGCCCGTCGCCATGGGTCTGGGACTGGCGGCGCAGCTCCCGGAAACCAAAGCGAGCAGCAGCAAGGCTCATCCTGGAACCGGCGAAGACAAGACCCCCCTAGCCGCTGACGTGCTGCGCAGCGCCGAAGTCAAAAGCGCGCTTAACGCCGATGCCGCCAGCACCGGCGCCGAAGCCGAGCGGCCCGCGCCCTTGCCCCGCGTGCTCTCGGCCTCCATCGTCATCTCGGTCTTCGTGGCCGATTTGCTGCTCAGCCTGTTCCCCGTGTCGCTCTTCTCGGAGGCAAGCCCGCTTTTCGCGCCGCTGACCGGCGACCCAGCCGCGGCGGTCCTCGGCAACCTCACCGAGCCGGCCTTTATCGCTGCGCTGCTCATCGCCCTGTTTTCGGTCGCCGCCCTTCTGCTTGAAGAGCGCGGGCGCCTGCGCCTCCCGCTCGTGTGCTCCGTGGGATTTTTCGCCGTGGCCGTGGGGTTCGTCACCTTCCCCTACCACCTTCCCGGCGGAGCACCCATCGGCATCGCCGAAGCCGGGCGCGTCATCATTCTCGTCTTCATCATCATGGCGCTTCTGCGCTACTACCAGGGCTGCCCGCCGCAGGCGTGGCTCATCCCCCTCGCCCGGCTCGCGTGCCTGTGCGCCCTGGCCATGGCCGTGGCCGACGTGCTTGTCATGACGCTGTACCTGAACCCGGCCCTCGACCTGTTCGACTTCACCAACCGCACCATCTTCGGCGGCGTTGGCGTCCTGGTTCTGGTGGCACTGCTGCTGGGGCCCATGCCCCATGTCTACGAGGTCGTGCGCCGGGGGGCATGCCACTCGGAAGCCGCAGGGAGCAATGCCGAAAATACCGACGAAGGAGCCGAAAGCGCGGCGGCGGTTTCCCTTCAACGCGAGGAGCTGGCCGAAGCGCACCTGGACGCCTTCGCCAGCACCCACCGCCTCTCGCCCCGCGAGCGGGAGATCCTAGGGCTCATCTCGAAGGGCCGCGACGTTCCCTACATCGAGCAGGAGCTCGTGCTTTCCAAGAGCACCGTGAAGACCCACATCCGCCACATCTACGAGAAGTGCGAGGTCTCCTCCCGCCAGGCCCTGATCGACCTCCTGCAGTCGCACCCGGGAGACTGAGGAAGCAGCCTCATTGAGGCCAGCACTCCCCCTACAACGGCGCACGCCGCGTCATCCAGCTCGGCAGCGAGTCGGCCGAGCAGGTGGGTCTCCCTAATCGTCCACCTGCAGCTCGACGAAGGCGCTTTCGGGGCTGTGCTCGCCGGCATCGTTCACCGAGCGCACGCGCAGCACGTAGAAGCCCGCCTTCGCCGGGGTATAACCGAAGGTCCAGATGGGGTTCTGGTTGTCGTTAAATGCGGTACACGAGACAGGTGGCGTAGGCGGTGATGCCCTCTTCGCGGCCTTCGGGACCCAAGTGCTCGGTGGTGGTGGCCTTCACGCCCACGTTCTCCACGGGAAGGCCCATGGCGGCGGCCAGGTTCTCGCGCATGGCCTCGCGGTAGGGAGAGAGCTTCGGAGCCTGGGCGGCAATGACGCTGTCCACGTCGATGATCTCGAAACCGCGCTCGCGCACGAAGCGAGCCACCTCGGCGAGCAGCTTAAGCGAGTCGGCATCCTTGTAGGCCGGGTCGGTGTCGGGAAACAGCTTCCCGATGTCGCCCCCGCGCACGGCGCCCAAAAGCGCGTCGGAGATAGCGTGGGCCAGCACGTCGGCATCGGAGTGCCCGTCGAGCCCCTGATGGTGCGGAATGTCCACCCCGCCCAAGATGAGCTTGCGGCCCGGAGCAAAAGCATGCACATCCATTCCCAGCCCCGTCCGAAGATTGCGCAGGTCGTTCATACCGGCTCCTTCCGCCTTCTTCCATCACGCATATCGCCTCTGAAAACCCTTCTCATTTCCTTCTCGGTCATCGAAAAGGCTCGTTTCTGCAGCAAATCGCGAGTTATAAGCGTCTGAGCGATGCGCTTCACCGCATTCCAGGTTTTCCGCCCAGCAAAACCCCAGGTCAGAAATTCGCAGCTTTTGAATGTCTCGAACGAAGCAAGCTCCAGACGCTTATAACTCGCGATTTGCTGCAGAAAGTGGCCTCTTCGTTAACCGTCATCGATGCTCGGAGTTCAAAAGCATAGTCCGAACGGCACTGGCGAGAAGCACATAGTCCTCGGGCACCGTAAGCTTAATGTTGTCGCGCTTCCCTTCCACGATCAGCACTTTGCCGCCAAGCCGCTCGATGAGCGACGAGTCGTCGGTTCCCACGAAGCCGTCGGACAGCGCGCTCGCATGGGCGCGGCGGTAGATGCCCGCGCGGAAGACCTGGGGCGTCTGGGCATTCCAGAAGACCGAACGGTCGGGGGTGCCCACCACCACGCCGTCTTCCACGACCTTCAGCGTATCCACCGCCGGATGTGCCACAATGGCGCCGTCGGCATCGAAGTTGCCCTTGACCATGTTGATGGTGTGCTCGATGAGATCCGGCGACACGAGCGGTCGGGCGCCATCGTGCAGCACCACGTATTCGTACTCGTCGCCCACCATCTCGAGCCCCGAAAACGCCGACTCCTGGCGAATGGCCCCCGAGGGCGCGAGCACCACGGGCGTGACGAAGGGGAACGGGTCGATGGCGCGGGACAAGTACTCGTGCATGCGCTCCTCGGGGCACACGATGACGATGAGCCCCACATCTCCTACCGCGTCGAAGGCCTCGGCCGACCACGTAAGGATGGGCTTGCCGGCAATCTCCACCAGCTGCTTGCCACCTTCTTTGCCGAAGCGCTCCCCTGTGCCACCGGCCAGAATGATGGCCGCCGTCTGGGGCTTTTTGTCCACTTTGCCCTGCAGCTGCAGAAGCGGCGAGCTCAGGGCATCGAAATCGAGCTCATCCATGCAAAAGGACGGCTCGCGAAGAACCGAGGGCTCGGTGACGGGATCGATGATGTTCGGCATAAGTACCCCCTGAGGGCTCGTGGAATGTTGGGACATAGTATAAGCCATCGCGCGCATTTTCGGTTTTCTTCCGCAAATGCCACTTCAGGCCCGCTTTGGTAAGGCGCGAGGACGAAAAATGCCAGTTGAAGCCCGCTTTGGTAAGATTTCGAGCTCCAGAGGTCTTGCGCCCTTACCATTCCGGGGTCGAACTGGCATTCGGGAAGGGAAAATCGAAATCGTCCCCAATCGCGGTTCAGACATGAAGAAGGAGGCTCCGGGGAGCCTCCTTGTAGACGCGGTTAGAATACGCTCGAATTACGACTGGGCGCAGCTGCGTCGGAGCCGAGGCGCGGCCTCAGTTGGCACCGAAACGCAGCCGGGGCGGAACCGAAGGACAGCCCCGCTAGCGCCGAAAGGCCGCCCCTACTCCCCTCCCGCCAGAGAACCAGCGGGGGTGCCGGCGCCACGGCCGCTTCCCACGCCAGCGTGGCCCAGGTCGTAGTTCGTCAGCAGCAGCTCGGCGTCACGGGCGATGGAGTCGCGCTTGCGAGGCGCCGGGATGGAACCGGTTCCCTCGGAGAACACCAGCTCCTCACCGTCCTCGGACACGGTGACGTCCACCACCGAACCGCTTGTCCAGCGGCCCTCAAGGATCTGCTCGGACAGCGGATCCTCCAGCATGCGCTGGATGGCGCGACGCAAAGGACGCGCGCCGAAGGCGGTATCAGTGCCCTCTTTGGCCACGAGGCGTTTGGCGGCGTCGTCCAGGTTGATAGTCATGTTCTGGGCAATCATGCGCTCGCGCAACTCGGCCACCATGAGGTCGACGATCTGCACGATCTCGTCCTCGGTCAGGCTCTTGAACACGATGATCTCGTCGATGCGGTTCAAGAATTCCGGACGGAAGGCGTTCTTCAGCTCGTGCATGACGCGGCTCTTGATCTCCTTGTCGGAAAGCCCGTTCTGCCCCGAGTTCGAGAAGCCCAGCGTGGTCGTGGTGGTGATGTCGCGGGCGCCCACGTTCGAGGTCATGATGATGACGGTGTTGCGGAAGTCCACGGTGCGGCCCTGGGCGTCCGTGAGGCGCCCCTCCTCCAGAATTTGCAGCAGGATGTTGAACACATCCGGATGCGCCTTCTCAATCTCGTCGAAGAGCACCACCGAGTACGGGCGCTGCCGCACGGCCTTGGTGAGCTGGCCGCCCTCGTCGAAGCCCACGTAGCCCGGAGGCGAACCCACCAGGCGCGACACCGTGTGCTTCTCCATGTACTCGGACATGTCGAAGGACAGCAGCGCGTCCTCGGAGTTGAACAAGAACTCTGCCAGCGCCTTGGAAAGCTCGGTCTTGCCCACACCCGACGGCCCCAGGAAGATGAACGAGCCGGCCGGGCGCTTCGGATCCTTCAGGCCGGAACGGGAGCGGCGGATGGCTTTGGAAAGCGCCGTGACGGCCTCGTCCTGGCCGATGATGCGCTCGTGCAGGACGCCTTCCATACGCAAGAGCTTCTCGGTCTCGGCCTCGGTGAGGTTGCTCACGGGCACGCCGGTGGACATGGATACCACGTCGGCGATGTCCTCAACCGTGACGTTCTGCACCGTCTTAGAGGTGTCCTCTTCCCATTGCTTCTCGGCCTCTTCGCGCTCCTTCTTCAGAGCCTCTTCCTCGTCGCGCAGCTCGGCGGCGCGCTCGAAGTTCTGGTCGCCGATGGCGCGGTCCTTCTCGGCGCGGCACTTCCGCAGCTTCTCGTCCAAGTCGCGCAGCTCTTTGGGCAGCGTCATGTTGCGGATGCGCATGCGGGCGCCGGCCTCGTCCATGACGTCGATGGCCTTGTCGGGCAGGTAGCGATCCTGGATATAGCGGTTCGCCAGCTGCACGGCGGCGGTCAGCGCCTCGTCGGTGAAGTGCACGCCGTGGTGCGCCTCGTACTTGTCGCGCAGGCCCTCCATGATGCGCACGGCCTGTTCCTCGTTGGGCTCGTTGATGGTAAGCGGTTGGAAGCGGCGCTCCAGCGCAGAGTCCTTCTCCAGGTGCTTGCGGAACTCCTCCAGGGTGGTGGCGCCGATGATCTGGATCTCGCCGCGCGACAGCGGGGGCTTCAGAATGGCCGCCGCGTCGATGGAGCCCTCGGCGGAGCCGGCGCCGATGATGGTGTGGATCTCGTCGATGAACAGCAGCACATCGCCGGCGTCCATGACCTCCTTGATGACCTTCTTCAGGCGCTCCTCGAACTCGCCGCGGTACTTCGAGCCGGCCACGAGCGCGGAAACGTCCAGCGTGATGAGGCGCTTGTTGCGCAGGATGTCGGGCACCTGGTTGGCCACGATGAGCTGGGCCAGGCCTTCGGCGATGGCCGTTTTGCCCACGCCGGGCTCGCCCAGAATGAGCGGGTTGTTCTTCTGGCGGCGCGAGAGGATCTGCATGACGCGCTCGATCTCCGAGGCACGGCCGATCACCGGATCTAGCTTGCCCTCGCGGGCCTTCTTGGTGAGGTCGGTGCCGAATTCGGTGAGCATGGAGTCCGATGAGCTGGGCCCGTCGAAGCCCGTGCGCCCGGCGTAGACCGGCGACTGGCCCACCAGGTCGTTCAGCGCCCCGCGCACGTCGTCGCCGGAGACGTTCAGCCGGCCCAGCACCTCGAGCGCCGTGCCCTCGCCCTCGCGCACGATGCCGAGCAGCAAGTGCTCCGTGGAGATGTAGGACTGCCCCATCCGCATGGCCTCGCGCAGCGAGTTCTCCAGCACGCGCTTGACGCGCGGCGTGAAGGAGAGGTGCCCCGAGACATCGGTGTCCTCGTCGATGGTGACCACCTGGCGGATGGCCTGAACGACGCCGTCGTAGCTGACGTTCAAGCGGTCGAGCGCCTGGGCGGCAAGACCGTCCTTCTCCTGGATGAGGCCGAGCAGGATATGCTCGGTGCCCACGTAGGGCTGGTGAAGCGAGCGCGCCTCATCCTGAGCCAGGACAAGCACTTTGCGCGCCTTGTCCGTGAATTTCTCGAATGACATGGTTGCCTCGTTCCTTGGGTTGGTGCCCTTCTGCGAATGCTTTCTCTCTGGTAAAACTGACACGTCGGGCACGGTAAATAGTTCCCGTGCAGTTTAGCACTCCCTATCTTGAATTGCTAAACCTGGGTCTTGGAAACCCCCTATTTGTGGGCACGTTGTGAGGGATCCGCAGAAGAATTCCGCGAGGGAGCTTCCTTTTCAGGCTCTTCGGCAACTGCGCGTTCGACCTCCTCGTCGGCGGCGCGCTCCTCCTCGTCGCGGTTGTCTTGACGGGCGTCCTCGCGGCGGACGTCGCGCTCGATCTTGCGCAGGTTGGCATTTTGGAACTCGGCCACGAAGCCGGCCGAGAAGATGCCGCCGGGAATGGCCACGAGCGCCACCGAGAGAAACATGATGACCGAGCCCACAATGCGCCCCGCCGGCGTGATGGGCACCAAGTCGCCGTAGCCGGTGCTTGTGACAGTGGTCACGGCCCAGTAGATGCCGGACAAAAGGTTGTTGAACTTGTCGGGCTGAGCCGGGTGCTCAATCTCGTACATCACGACACTGGCCACCACCACGAGCATGGCGATGACCAGAAACGACGCCACGATTTCATGGTAGTGCTTCGAAATGACGCGACCGATGGTGCGCAGCCCGCGCATATAGCGGGAGATCTTTATCAGGCGCACCAACCGCACCACGCTGATGACGTTCTGCAGCGCGGGCGTGACGGGCAAAAACCATGCCGCCATATTCGGCCCGAAGGACAAGAGGTCAATGATGCCCCACGGCGAGAAGATATAGCGCAGCCGAGCACGAGCCGGCGTGCAGTTACCGTAGGCCAAATCGGCAATCCAGATACGAGCGATATATTCCACGAAAAAGCACACCGTGGAGAATCGGTAGAAGCCCTGGATGATATTGGCCGCCACCGGATCGAGCCCCGGCTGAGCGGAGACGAACACCACCACGGCATTCAGGAGGATGAGCGCGAACAGCGCACCTCCGACGATCTTCGCCGGCCAGTTCGCCCGATTCAGGTTCTCCAGAGCGTAGAAGGTTTCCCGTTTGAACGTGGAGGAGTCGCCCAAGCGCCGACGCAGGCTCTCGCGGCGCGTGCGCTCCTTGCGCCGCCGGCGCTCCTCGCGGCGCTCCCACCGCTCGCGGGCAGCGCGCTCGTCGTCTTCGTCGCGTTGCCGTTCGTCATCTGTGGCGCTCATGGGGCACCTCCTCTCCCCTCTCATTTTAAGCAGGGGCACCGCGGAGATGCGCCGTCATTCACCAGCCGTCAAGAAGCTGGATACAAAGGACGGCCCCCTTCGCCGCAGTTGCGAAGGGGGCCGTCCTGGAGTCGTCAGCGCAAGCGCCTAGTACAGCTTGGCGCCGGCGGGGATGTGGTCGTCTACCATGAGGAGGTTCAGGCGCTCCTCGGGCTCGCCGTCGTCGCCGGGCACCTCGTGGATGGCGGACATGAGCATGCCCTCGGAGGCCACGCCCATCATCTTGCGCGGCGGCAGGTTGGTGATGGCGATGAGCGTCTTGCCCACGAGCTCCTCCGGCTCGTAGTAGGCGTGGATGCCCGACAGGATGGTGCGGTCGGCGCCCGTGCCGTCATCTAAGGTGAACCGCAGCAGCTTCTTCGACTTCGGTACCGCAGTGCACTCCTTCACCTTCACGGCGCGGAAGTCCGACTTGCTGAAGGTGTCGAAGTCCACCTCGTCTTCAAAGAGGGGCTCGATGACGACGTCGGAGAAGTCGATGGGCTCGGACGCGGGGGCCGCAGCGTCGGCATCGGCGCTGCCGGCAGCTTCGGCCGGCTCCTTCTCAGTCGCGCACACCGGCCTCCCGTCCCCGAGCACCTCGTCCTTCATGTGGGGGAACAGCAGCACGTCGCGAATGGACGGCGCATCAGTGAGCAACATGACCAGGCGGTCGATGCCGATGCCCACGCCACCAGCCGGCGGCATGCCGTACTCCAGCGCGCGGATGTAGTCGGCGTCGAAGCCCATGGCCTCGTCGTCGCCCATGTCCTTGGCCGCCACCTGGGCGCGGAAGCGCTCGGCCTGATCCACCGGGTCGTTCAACTCGGTGAAGGCGTTGCCGTACTCGTGGCCCAGGATGAACAGCTCGAAGCGCTGAGTGAGCTCGGGGTTCTCCGGATGCTTCTTCGCCAGAGGCGAGATCTCCAGCGGGTGGTCGACGACGAAGGTGGGCTGGATGAGCTTCTCCTCCGCCACGGCCTCGAAGATCTCGGAGATGAGCTTGCCCTTGCCCCAAGCCGCCTCGGCATGGCCGCCGTTTTTCTCCAGAATGGCCACCAGCTCCTCGCGGCTGCGGTCGAAGGACACCTCCTCGCCGGCGTGCTCGCTGGCCAGCTCCATCATGGAGGCGCGGCGCCAGTCGCCGGACAAATCCACCGGCGTTCCCTGGTACTCGATCTTCAGCGTGCCGCAGGCTGCCTCGGCCGCGGCCTTGATGCAACCCTCGGTGAGATCCATCATGGAGTTAAGGTCGCCGAAGGCCTCATAAGCCTCCATGGTGGTGAACTCGGGATTGTGGTACGGATCCATGCCCTCGTTGCGGAACTGACGGCCGATCTCGAACACCTTCTCGAAACCGCCCACGAGCAGACGCTTCAGCGGCAGCTCCGTGGCGATGCGCAGGTAGTAGTCGCGATCAAGCGCGTTGAAGTGCGTGATGAAGGGCTTCGCGTTCGCGCCGCCGATGATGGCATGCAGAAACGGCGTCTCTACCTCGTAGTAGCCCTGCTCCTCCATGTAGCGGCGGATGGCCGAGACGATCTTGAAGCGGCGCTCGAAGGTGGTGCGCACCTCGGGGTTCATAACGAGATCCACGTAGCGCTGGCGATAGCGGGTCTCCTTGTCCGTCAGGCCGTGGAACTTCTCGGGCAGAGGCCGCAGCGACTTGCTCATCAGCTCAAAAGAGTCCACCGCTACGGACAGCTGGCCGCGGCGGGTTCGCATCATAGTGCCATGGACGGCGATCCAGTCACCCACATCCAAATCGCACAGGGCCGCGAAGGCCTCCTCGCCGAGCGCGTTGATGCGGCAGAACAGCTGAATGTCGCAGCCGGACTCGCGCAGCTCCAGAAACGCGATCTTGCCCTGGACGCGCTTGGCCATGACACGGCCGGCGATGAGCACCTCATCCTCGGTGGACTCGCCGTCTTCCAAGTGCGCGTACTTCTCGTTCAGCTCGCCTACCGAATGACTGCGCTTGACCGAGTGCCCATAGGGATCGATGCCCGCGGCAATCAGCGCCTCGCGCTTGGCGCGGCGCACCTCGATGGGATCGTCTTCGATGATTTCTACCGCTTCGGCCATTCCGGTCTCCTAGTGCTCGATCTTGATAACGGTCAGCTTGATGTCGCGACCAGTGGGGCCGGTCGTCGTCACCTCGTCGCCCTTCTTGCAGCCGAGCAGCGCCTGACCCACCGGCGACTCGTTGGAGATCTTGCCCTCGTGGGCATCGGACTCGGCGCCGCCGACGATGGTGAACACGCGCTCACGGCCGTTCATGTCCACGGTCACCGTGGAGCCGATGTTCACCTTGCTCGAGCGCTTCGGCGCGTTCACAACGGTGGCCTCGGAGAGGATGCGGCTGATCTCGGCGATGCGCGCCTCCATCATGCCCTGCTCGTTCTTGGCATCGTCGTACTCGGAGTTCTCGGAGATGTCGCCGAACTCGCGGGCGACCTTGATGCGCTCGCCGATCTCGGCACGCTTCTCGTTCTCGAGGTAGTGCAGCTCCTCCTCGAGCTTCTTCTTGCCTTCTTCAGTCAGCACGTAGTTGTCGTTAGCCATAATGATTCCTATTTTCTCTCTTATACATCGGTGGTGCGCCCGCACAACGCAGCGGGCGCACCACCGTTCTTGCCTGATGTTGTCGAAGGAGCGAGGTTACTCGGCCTTCTTCTTGACGACCTTCTTCACCGTCTTCTTCGGGGCGGCTGCAGGCTCTTCCACGACCTCTTCCACCACTTCGACAACTTCCTCGTCGTCGGCGGCTTCCTCGACGTCCTTCTCGCCGGCGCCCATGCCCTCACGCAGGTTCTTCACCGTCTTGCCGAGCGCGCTGCCGAGTTTGGGCAGGTTCTTCGGGCCGAAGATGAGCAGGATAACGACCAGGATGATGAGGAGCTCGGGAACTCCCATGCCCAGAATCTTCATGCAATTCCTCCATAAGGTCGGGCAAGGGGTCGCCTTGCCTTATCGGTAATCGCCCGCCGTCGTCTCGTTTCCGACGAGCAGTGCGCCCGGACCCTCCGCGCGCCTTTGAATGCGCGGGCAATGGTAACACAAACCCCCTCACCGCGCCGCGTTTCGCACAAATACTTCAACGACGTCCGCCGTTCAGCCTCCACCTCTCGCAAAAGGCGCGAAAGAAAAGCGGCGACCGTAGCCAGAAACAAATTTTTGCCACCCCGGTTCGAAGAGCCAGGCATTTTTCCTTGTCTGGCTACGGTGTTATCCTGATACAACAAATCGCCCCGGGGCTACGACCAGGCGATATGCCAGAAATCGATATGTTATCCACACGATACACCGTAGCCTGGGGCAGGATAATGACGCGATGCTTGCTGCGTCGTGACAAAAACACGCCTCGGGCTACGGTTCGCCGCAACCTCGATGGGATAGAATGGGTGTTCAGCATTCGCATCCAGAAGGAGCAGCTATGTACCGCATGACCGATGAGGAATTCGAAACCGCCATCGCCGAGGCCCTTGATGCGATGCCCGAGCAGTTCATGGAAGCGCTGAACAACGTGGCCATCGTATGGGAAGAAGAGCCAAGCGCCTACCATGTGGGCTATGACGAGGAATGGGACATCGAACCAGCGTTTGTCGAAGACGAAGATGGCCCCGAATCGTATACGCCTGCGGAACGCGATGCAAAAGACGACGCAGCAGCGGAAGACGCAGGCGGCGAATACGAGGCGGAGGACGACGAGGACGAATTCGACGACCTTCTCGGGCTGTTCGACGGGCTGTCCATCGTGGAACGGGCCAACGGCTACGACGACGACATCCCCGACGTCATCACCATCTTCAAAGGCCCACACGAGCGCTGCTTCAACAGCCGCGAGGAAATCGTGGAAGAGGTCGGCAAGACCATCATCCATGAGCTGGGCCACTACTTCGGCCTTAACGAGGACCAGCTGGCCGCCATGGGCTACGAGTAAGGGGGCAGGATAGCCCCGCGCCGAGCCATGCAACCCCTTGAGCGAAAGAGAGCGTGCGGCCCTATCGAGGCAGCAGGTTGCTTGCGTACTCCGTCCTTCCCGCCAGAACATCGTCGTAGAAGCCCTGTTTCCAATCGATATAGTCGATGCTCTTTTGCACCTCGACGAGTAGCTCCGCAAGTCGCGCGCGCTTGGCCTCGAGCATCGTTTTGCGCTCGGGAATGCTGGCGGCCCCCTGCAAGCACAGCGCTAGGTACTCCTTCATTTCCTGGATGCTCATATCGCAGCGCTTAAGGCACGTCAGACTTTTGACCCACTCGACATCGCGCTCGTCGAAAACGCGGCGGTTGTTCGCGCCTCGCTTCACATTGGGCACGAGCCCCTGGTTGCAGTAGAACTTCAGCGTCTCGTAGGTGAGGCCCGTCGTCTCGCACACCTGCTTCATGGAGTAAAGCTGCGTCATGTTTGTGAATGCTCCTTGCTTTCGCTGCCACTGCCCTTTTGCGGTAGTAACTACCGATTGATAGAGTCGCACTTTAGCAGCTGAAAGACATCCTGACAAGAAAGGATTCCCATGAACTCGTTCACTTACCAGTACCCCGTCAAGAACTACTTCGGCGAAGGCGCTCTGCACACCGCGCTCGCCGCCGAGCTGCCCGCCATGGGCGAGAAGGTCATGCTCGCTTACGGCGGAGGCTCCATCAAGCGCACGGGCCTCTATGACGAAATCGTGGCGGCGCTTCAAGATGCGGGGAAGACCGTCGTGGAATTCCCGGGCATCATGCCTAACCCCACCTACGAGAAGGTGCAGGAAGGGGCCCGCATCGCCCGTGAGGAAGGGGTCGACTTCATCCTCGCCGTGGGCGGCGGCTCGGTGTTCGATTGCTGCAAGATCGTCTCCGCTCAGGTGCTGCTCGACGAGGACATCGACGATTTCGAGCACGTGCAGGACAAGACGCCGACCGCCTTCATCCCGCTGGGGTGCGTGGTCACGCTCTCCGGCACCGGCGCCGAGCAGAACAACGGCGGCGTCATCACTAACGAAGCCACCAAGGTGAAGGGCCGGGGGTGCGGACGTTTTTTCGTACCTTCCTACACCGCCCAGCCCTCGCTGCGGCGGTACTCGTCGGGGCTCAGCCACCCCAGCGAGCGCTTCTCATCACATCGCGGCAGCGGTTTTGGGCGCAGACGATCAGCCACGCCTTCTCATGCTCGGCGTCGTTGAACGTGCGGGGATGCTCTACCAGCGAGAGAAACACTGCCTGGGCGGCATCCTCGGCCTTGGCGGCGCTTCCCAAATAGGAGTAGCACAGCCGGTACACCGCCCCAATGTGGAGGCGGTACACAGCTTCCACCTCGGTTTGCGAGGCCACGGTTTCTCCTTCCCTTTCCTCTAACACGATTGGGGAAGGTGTTTTGTCGGAAGATTTCGGAAAATGCTTTACCCCAGCTGGCTTACGAGGTTGTCGGTTTCGCGGGCGATGCGCATCTCCTCGTCGGTGGTGACCACGCAGATTTTGATGGGGCTGTCGTCGATGGAGATGATGCGGTTCACGCCGATCTGGCCCACCACGTGATTGCGCTCGCGGTCGAGGATCATGCCCATGTGGGCCAGCCCGTCGAAAATAAGCTCGCGCAGCTCAGCGGAGTTCTCGCCGATGCCGGCGGTCATCACCACGGCGTCGGTGCGGGTCATGGCCGCGTAGAAGCCGCCGATGGCCTTCTGCACCCGGTACACGTACATGTCGATGGCCAGCCGCGCCTGCTCGTTGCCCGCATCGGCCGCCGCCAGCACGTCGCGCATGTCGGCCGACAGCCCCGACACGCCGAGCACGCCGCTCTCGCGGTTCAGCACGGCATCCATCTCGTCGAAGGAGATGCCCTCGCGGCGCATGATGTAGGTGAGGATGGCCGGGTCGATGGAGCCGGAACGCGTGCCCATCATGAGACCCTCCAGCGGCGTGAAGCCCATGGTGGTATCGATGGACTTCCCATGGTTGACCGCCGTAATGGAGCCGCCGTTGCCAAGGTGGCACGTGATGAGGCCCAAGTCGCGCAGCGGACGGCCGAGCAGGTTCGCCGCCTGCTGGGCCGCGTAGCGGTGGCTCGTGCCGTGAGCGCCGTAGCGGCGGATACGATAATCGTCGTAGTAGCGAGCCGGCAGCGGGTACATGTAGGCCTTCGCGGGCATGGTGGCGTGAAAGGCCGTGTCAAAGACGGCGACCTGGGGCGTGCTTGGCATGAGCGCGGCCATCATATCGATGCAGGCGTCAGCCGGCGGGTTGTGCAGCGGCGCCAGCTCCTCACACAGCTCAAGTTTCTCGCGGGCCGGCCCGTCGATGATGACGGACTTGGTGAAGTACTCGCCGCCGGCCACGATGCGGTTGCCGATGGCGTCAATTTGCGAAAGGTCGCTGATGGGACTCTCCGGATCGTCCACCAGCGCTTCCAAAAGTTTCTTCAGGCACTCGGCTACCGTCATATCCGCCACATGATAGGTGACCTTCTGGAAATCGGGCGCAAAGGCCACGTTCATGTAAGCGTCGGGGGTTCCCACCTTCTCGGCCAGGCACTTCATGAGCGAAACCTTGCCGTCAGTCTCGATAAGCTGGCTCTTCAGCGACGACGAACCCGCATTCACGACCAGTATGCGCATGAGCATTTCCCTTCCATACAAGAAGAGCCGGCGCGGGGCCGGCTCTTGAATTCGATGGTCGGGTTGACAGGATTTGAACCTGCGGCCTCTGCGTCCCGAACGCAGCGCTCTACCAAACTGAGCCACAACCCGAAAGTGCGTCCTTGCGGACAGCGAACGCTATGATACCACAGAGCACGCACAGTGCAAGGGGGAAGTCAGGGGAATTTTACGCCTGCCCGCGCTCGGCGAGCTTTTGGGCGAGGTAGTCTTTCGGCACCACCTTCACCACGATGACGCCGTCGCTGATGACGTCGCCGTCCCCGTCGTAGGCGGCCACGTCCCAGTACAGCTTGTAGCCGGCCTTCGACGACGGTTTGCGCTCGGCGAGTTTCGCCACGCCGCGAGCCACATCGCCTTCCCGACCGCTCTTCTTGTGACGGATGGTCACCTCCACGCCGAAGGGCTGCTCGGTCTCCAAGTCGCATGCCAGCTCGCCGCCGGCCGAAGCGACCGATTCCAGAAGCGCGATAGTGGCGCCTCCGTGCAGAAAACCGAAAGGCTGCAAAAGCGCCGGAGTGATGGGCATCTCTGCCTCGACGAGGCCCGGTTCCACCTTGGTGAAGTGAACGCCCAGCGTGTGGTTGAGCCCCTGCGTCTCGCGCTTCTGCGCTACTTCCAAAGCAGCGCCCGCCAGATTCGTTCCCGTCATCACTCTCGTTTCCTTTCGCGCCGGACGCCTTCGCGGTGCCCGTCTATTTCGTTTTCTTCGGAGCCTTCCCCGACCCGGACTGCGAAACCTTCGCAGACACCGACACCTTCTCGGCCTTGGCCTCGGCGGAGTCCCACTTGGCGACCTCGTCGGCCTCCACCTGCTTCACGGCCTCCACCTTGTCGGGCAGCTCGTGCTCCATGGCTTCGGCCTTGCCCTTCAAATCGCGCTTTCCCAGCGGCATAAACGCCTTTATGCGCTGGATGACCACTGCGCCCACGAGGAACGGCAGCCAGAACACGATGCCGCGATAGACGATGACCACGGCAAGACCCGTGGCCGAGCCGATGCCGAACAGCGCGAAGGCCACGGTCACCGCCGCCTCCACGACACCGACGCCCTGGGGCACAAAGGAAATCATAGCGAACAGCGTGGCCACAACATACCCGCAAATGAGCGCTTCTGGGTGGTGCACGCCGAACGCGAAGCCAACGAGCACAAAGCAGCTCATCTCGCAGATGCTGGAAAGGGTCGTCCACAAAAACGATTGCACCGTCTTGCGCGGGTTCTTCGTGATGAGATGCGCAGCGCTGGAGAAGTTGTGGATCGTGCGCTCCACGGACTCGTCAATGGCCGGCTTCTTGAACTTCGCGAGGATCTTGTCGGCGAGCTTCACGAACGGACGCAGCACCTTCAGCACCAGCTGGGGCTTCAGCCCGCCCACAGCGATGACGAACACGAGGCCGCCCACGAGCGCCACGGCCACCAGCCCGAGCGCCAGCCACCCCGGTTGCAGCCCCACCGTGAAGGTGAGCACGCCGAAGGTGGTGAGCATGATGATGACGAAACCGGAATCGATGGATAGCTGCATGAGCAGCGCCGCCGTGGTGCCCTTGCCCGCCTGCATGCCGTTGCGCGTGGCCGTGGCCATGACGAGCGACGTGCCGGCCAGGTTCATAGAGGGCGCCACCGTGTTCATAAAGAAGGTGCCGAACACGAGCGAAAGCCCCGTGCGGTAGCTGATGTGCCCGTTCACCGTGTTGAAGCAGGCCTGAAAGCCGCGGCCCTGGGCCAGGTACTTGCACAGTTGGGCCACTACCGCCGCAATGATGAAAAAGGGCGTGCCCTGCTTGATGGTGTCGACAAGCTTCACCAGCGAGTCGCCGGAAAAGAATATGAATGCGAGCACGATAACGACCACCAGGCCGATCATGATCTTCTGCAAATTGCCGCGCATCAGCGCACCTCCGTCGTGGTAGGAGACAGGGGTAGGTGCATCATTATAACGCGCCGCCCACAAACTCCATGAGATCGCTGCGCAAAAGCCAATCGCGCTCGTCAGCCCCCGTGCCTTCCGCATCGGTTTCCAGGAACAGGAACCCGTAGAAGCCCACCGTCACCGGATCGAAAACATGGTAGGCGAGCACATGGCTGAACCGCTCGCAGAGCGCCGCGCCGTCGAAGGGACGCGCCAGATCGGCCTCCGGCGCCGGATTCAGAAGCGACATGGAGTAAACCTTGCCCGGGTGCGCCGCGTACAGCGCCGCCAGATCGACCGGCTCGTCTTCCAGGAACGCCTCGTAGGTGCGCAGGCCCACCCCGTAGAAGGCCACGTCCGTGCCGCCGAGGCCCGCGAAGCGCAAGGGGTTGAACTCGATGGGCGCGATAAAGTCGCCATCGACGCGCAGCTCCACATGCACGGGAATGTTACGGGCGCCCACCACCTCGTTCACAGCCGCCAGCCACGCCGTGAAGCGGTCATTCCACGCATCCACAATGGTTCCGTCGGTGAGATACATCCTGTCGGAGGTATCCTCGGGCCCGGCGAAATCGTGACGCAGGATGTTCAGGATATGGGGAGCGCCATCCTCGTCGAAGTAGGCGTCCAGGGCGTATTCCGTACCAGCGAGGTAGCCTTCGATAAGGTATTCGCTGCCGCCGACGACGCTTTCCGGATAGCGCTCATGCCAGCCGTCCTCGCGCCGGGCGATGTCGGCCACGGCCGCCGCCCAATCCTCGGGCTCTTCGATGACGTAGACGCCCATGGAACAGAAGCCCACCGCCGGCTTAAGCACCACCGGCAACGGCAGATCGGCGACGTTTACCGCTTCCAATCCCGCACGATCGACGGTCTTATGGAACAGGCCAGGGCTTAGAGGCGCGAGCTTCTCGCGCATGGCCGCCTTGTCCTTGAACAGGCGAATGGCATCGGTGAGCGTGGGGTTGTCCACGTGGTCGAGAATCCAGGCCAGAGCGTTCTCGGAGTTTGTGTAAATGCGCTCCCCCGCCTCCAGGCGCCGGGCGCACTCGTCGGCGTCCACCAGGTTCAACGTGCGGCCGCCCGCCACGAGCTTCTCGGTGAACCCGTTGGCGAGCACGGGATGCGCCGAGGCCTCCATCCAGTCGAGCAGCGGAACGGAGGCGTAGGGTTCATCGAGAATGATCATGGAAAGCTCCTTCGCATAGGGGACTTGCAAAACGGGCCCCTCGCTTGGAGGAGCCCGCCGGATTGCGCGCTTGGCGCGGAGGGGTGGCTAGCCGGCGTAGAACGACCACTGCACGGAGTCGCCGGCGGCCAGCTGGCGCACGTCGCAGGCTTCCATGACCGTCTCGTCGTTCACCGTGTACACCCAGCCGGAGGCCTCGCCTTCAGAGCCGTTGGCGATGCCGTTGATGGAGGTGACGAACTTGCCGTAGTCGCTGTCCTCCACCTGCACATCCCAGCCCGCAGCCTCGGTCGCCTGCAGCACCGTGGCGCCATCGGGCACCGTCACCTCGATGGTCTTGGGCTCGGCGCCGGCGCTTTCCGGCATCGTGATGGAGACGGGAACAACGATGTCCTCCGCCGCCTGGCCGGCCTCGATGGGGCCTTCCTCCTCGGCCACTTGGGCCGCCTGCTCGGCCGCGTTCTCGCCGTTGCCGCCGTTATCGGCCGCCTCCCCGGCGCAGCCCGGCACCACCAGCAAGAAGGTGAAGGCCAGGGCCACCAAGGCCACGAGCCACTGTTTGGGAAGCTCCGTGATATCGAATTTGTTCATAGTTCCTTATCCTTTCTTCCAGGGCCCTGTTGTTCGGCTCGGTGTTCCGACTTCGCCACCGCCGCGCCCTTCGGCGCAACGGCGAACCTTACGGTTACTGGCATAGCGCGGGCTTTCCACCCACATTTCCCGAGACGCGCATTGCCGCATTCTCATCCACGGCGCGCACCGCGCTCCCACGCGCGGCCCGACGGGCCATTGACCTACCCATTATGGCGCAAAACGGCCGCCCTCGAAAGAGCGGCCGCAAAGGGTTCGACAACCGACACTTTAGGCCCCAAGCAAGGCCCCAATCGTCCGATTAGTGATGGAACAGGCGCATGCCGGTGAAGGCCATGGCGATGCCGTACTTGTTGGCCACCTCGATGACGTTGTCGTCGCGGATGGAGCCGCCGGGCTCGGCGATGTAGTCCACGCCGGACTTGCGGGCGCGCTCCACGTTGTCGCCGAAGGGGAAGAAGGCGTCCGACCCCACGGTCACGCCGCTCATCTGCGCGATCCAGGCCTTCTTCTGCTCGCGGGTCAGGGCCTTGGGCTGCTCGGTGAACACGCGCTGCCACTCGCCGTCGCGCAGCACGTCGTCGCACTCGTCGTCGGACAGGTACACGTCGATGGCATTGTCGCGGTCAGGGCGACGAATGTCGGCCTTGAAGGGGAGGTTCAGCACCTCGGACATCTGGCGCAGCCACCACTGATCGGCCTTGTTGCCCGCCAGGCGCGTGCAGTGGATGCGGCTTTGCTGGCCGGCGCCCACACCGATGGCCTGGCCGTCCTTCACATAGCACACGGAATTGGACTGGGTGTACTTCAGCGTGATGAGCGCGACGATCATATCGATCTTTGCCGATTCCGGAATTTCCTTGTTCTCGGTCACCACGTTTTCCAGCAGCGCCTCGTTGATCTCGAAGTTGTTGTGGCCCTGCTCGAAGGTGATGCCGAAGACGTCCTTCAGCTCGGTCTCGGCCGGCACGTAGTCCGGATCGATCTGCACCACGTTGTAGGAGCCCTTGCGCTTGGTCTTCAGAATCTCCAGCGCCTCGTCGGTGTAGCCCGGCGCGATGATGCCGTCGGACACCTCACGCGCCAGATAGCGGGCCACATCGGCATCGCACACATCAGACAGCGCCGCCCAGTCGCCATAAGAGCACAGACGGTCGGCACCGCGGGCGCGGATGTAGGCACAAGCGATGGGAGAAAGCTCGCCCGCGTCTTCCACGAAGTACATGGCGCGGTCGGTCTCGGTGAGGGGATGGCCCACGGCGGCGCCGGCCGGGGACACGTGCTTGAAGGAAGCGGCCGCCGGCAGCCCCGTGGCCTCCTTCAGCTCCTTCACAAGCTGCCAGGAGTTGAAAGCGTCGAGGAAGTTGATGAAGCCGGGCTTGCCGTTCAGCACCTGAATGGGCAGGTCGCTGCCGTCCTTCATGAAGATGCGCGACGGCTTCTGGTTCGGATTGCAGCCGTACTTGAGTTCCAGTTCGTTCATGATTCTCCTATCTATGATGTTTCTGGGTCCTCGGGGGCGAAGCTACGCGGTATTCTGATTCGCTCAGACAGTCCTCGCTTTGTGGAAATGCCCACTGGGCATTTCCAGTCGCTGCGGAACTCGCTCGGTCAGAACACCCCGTATCTTCGCTAAGCTCAGCCGTAGTTGAGAGTGCGCAGTTGCGCTCGCTGCGGAACTCGATTGGTGAGCGGCGCCCCGCATCCCGCCAAGCTCAACCGTAGTTGAAGATGGGCGCGATTAATCCCCGAGGTTCTTGTTGTAGAGGGTCACTTCGCCGCCGACATTGGCGTAGAGGCTCACCTTGTTGTCATCGTTCAGCGCGGCCCACAGCTCATCGGGAGTCGGCAGCGTCACCGGGATGGGCTCGCCGGCGAAGGTAGGCAGCGGATTGCCGTCGCCCTGATAGGTGCTGATGAAGTAGCCTTGCCCCTCGTCGGCACCTTCGTAGGCGAAGAACTCGCGGATACAGCGGTCGCCATCGGCGTGCTTCAAGATGGACATCTCAAACGAGCCGTCGGGGTTCACAATGGCCGAGATGCGCGGCGTGAAGTTCGGCGCGTCGGGCTCGTACTCGCGCTGCATGCAGCCAGCGCGGAAATCGCCCGCCTCCACGATAGTGTCGGTTTGATCGCCGTTGGTGACCACGAGCGCGTCGCCCATCGTGCGCACGGGGTGGTAGATGATGAGGCTCGGATCTTCCAGAAGCGCGGGATCGTGGGCCTCGGTGCGGATGCCGTCGGGTTCTGCGGCGAAGATGCGATTGCGGCTGTTCACCGAGCGGCCCATGATGAAGTAGTACACGGTGTCCTTGCCCACCACGATACCGCGGCCCGGGTAGGGATTGTTTTCCAGCAGTTCGACGAGGTCTTGCACGGGCGTTCCCTTTCTCTTCGGCTCTCCGACGTTGCCGCGACCGGTGCGCTTTCCGCATCGGCTCTCGACGCGTCGGCATCTTCCGCGCCCCACCCAACTAAAAAGGGCAAGCCCCTCCTGCGAGAAGGCTTGCCCAGACGGTCGGCAGGATATGCGCGCTGCTCCCCCGTGGTTCCCCACGCGTACCCGTCAGTCACAGCGCGTTCGCTTCGAAAAGCAGGTTATCACGGAAGGAGCCGTCTGCGAAAGAGCGCTCCTCGTTTTCCCACGGCTTTTCCGTCGGCGGCGCAAGCGCGGCCAGAGCGGCTATTCCCGCCCCAGGCTCTTCTCGTGGCGGGCCTGCGCCTCTTCGCTGTAGCGCTGCTTGTAGCGCACGTCCACCAGCTCGCCGACAATGGCGATGGCCAGCTCCGCCGGGGTCTTCGCGCCGAAGCTAAGACCGATGGGCCGCTTCACGCGATCCCAATCGGACTCGGAAATGCCCGCATTGATGACGAGGTCGTGCACCGTGGAGTTCTTGCCCGCGCACCCCATCATGCCCACATAGTGCACGCCGTTCTGCAGCGCCCAGACGCAGCTTTCCGGGTCGAACATATGCCCGCGAGTCAGCACGCACACATAGTCCTCAGGGCGCCCCGGCATGTTAGCCAGCTCGTCGAAGTTGCCCCCATGCAGCATGATGCGCTCGGCAGTCGGGAAACGTTCCTCGTTCAAAAACGCCGGGTCGTAATCGACGGCCACCACATGGAAGCCCACGTGGTCGGCCAGCTGCGCCACCTCCACGGCAGCATCGGACGCTCCAAGCAGCCAGACGCGCACCTTCCCGAATAAAGGCTCGCTGGCCCAAGTGAGACCGTCGAACTGATCGTTGTGCATCGAGGGGCCGCGGGTGACGTCCTTCGCCTGGAAGATATCGCGGGGCGACAGCTCGCGGGAGGCGACAATTTCCTTGGCATCGTTGCAGAAGAACACAAGCAGCTCTCTGTCGGCGGAACCCTGCTCGCCGTACTTCTTCGTGACCTCATTGTCCACATTGCCCTGGGCAGCAGCCCCGTCGTAGACGACCTTGAAGCCGAGCCACGCCAAATCGCCCTCGTCCATAGCGCGCAAGGCGCGCTCGAACGTGGGGATATCGGCCTCAGTTAGCGTGGCGGCGATAGCCTCCAGCGTCGCGGGGCCGATGTGCGCATCGCCCGCCGTCGCCTCTTCCGAGAACGCCGGGAAATCCTCGACGGCCAGCTCGGGCACACGACCGGCTCGCAAATCAGCGACAATGGTTTCGATGGTCTCTCGTTTCATGGGTTCCTCCGCAATATTTTTCTCAAAAATGGTCAAAAAGTCGAGAAATGAGTCTATATTTTGACCAACAAGACGCTATTCACGCCAAAATGATGCGCAACGGGACACATTTTCGATTGTTTCGAGCCCAAAACCAACGTCGCAAGACTCACTTCTCAGGTTTTTGACCAAAAAATCCAAAATTTGTGTCACCGAGCGCGCTTTTAACCGAGCGGTTGAATATGAATCTTGCGGTCGGCATCCAGGGTCATGCGGCCCTCGGCGATGGCGCGCAGCACCTCGGGGTAAATGACGTGCTCGGTCTCGTGGATGCGCGCCTCCAAAGCGTCGATATCGTCACCTTCCAGCACCGGCACCGCGCGCTGAGCCACGATGGGCCCCTTGTCGTAGTCCTCGTTGGCCAGATGCACCGTTACGCCCGTCACCTTCACACCGGCATCCCATGCATCTTGAATAGCATGGGCGCCCTTGAAGGAGGGCAATAGCGCCGGGTGCAGATTCAGCACGCGATCGGGGAAGGCGTCGAGCACTACCGGGGTGAGCTTGCGCATATAGCCGGCCATGACCAGGTACTCAGCCCCAGCCTTATCCATGATGGCGGCAATGCGCCCGTCGGCGGCCGTGGGATCCTCGTAGCAGGAGCGGTCGAACACCGTCACGGGAATGCCGGCCGCCCGAGCGCGTTCGATGCCGTAGGCATCGGGGCGCGAGGACAGCACATGCACGATCTCAACCGGCAGATCCTCGGCAATCTCGTCGATGATGGCCTGCAAGTTCGTTCCGCTACCGGAGAGCAGCACGCCGATCTTCAGCTTCTCCATCTCATTTCCCTTCTCTCGGTCGCAGGGACTACGCGAACAAGCCGCCCTCGTTGGCGTACTGGACCTCGCCCCCGCCAGCGACGATGCGGCCGACGCGGAAGGCCTGCTCGCCGGCATCGGCCAGGGCGGCCTCCACGGCCTCAGCCTCGTCCGGATTCACGATGAGAATCATGCCGAGGCCCATGTTGAAGGTCTTGAGGGCCTCCTCCTCCGAGAGATTCGCCTGCTCGCAGGCAAAGCGCACCACCGGTGGAATGGGCCAGGTGCCCAAATCGACCTCGGCGTTCACGCCTGCGGGCAAGGCGCGGTTCAGGTTCTCGGTGATGCCGCCGCCAGTGATATGAGCCAGAGCGCGGGTGCCGCCGGGCACCTGCTCCATGACCGCGCGCACCGGCTTCACGTAAATGCGCGTCGGCGTGAGCAGGGCTTCCAGAATGCTCTGGCCACCCAAGTCCTCGCGAGCCTCGCGCAGCTCCTCCTCGGTACGGCCCTCGATACACACCTTGCGGGCCAGCGAGTAGCCGTTGGAATGCAGGCCAGACGAGGCGAGGCCGATGAGCACGTCGCCTTCGCGCACGCTTTCGGGATCGAGCATGCGCGGGCGATCGACCAGGCCCACGCAGAAACCGGACAGATCGTAGTCGTCCGGGTCCATCACGCCGGGATGCTCGGCCATCTCGCCGCCGATGAGCGCGCAGCCAGACTGGCGGCAGCCTTCGCCGATGCCGCCGACGATCTTGGCCATGGCCTCGGCATCCAGCTTGCCCACGGCCACGTAGTCGAGGAAGAACAAAGGCTCCGCGCCGGTGGCAAGAATGTCGTTCACGCACATGGCCACCAGATCGATGCCCACCGTATCGTGCACGCCAAGACGCTGAGCGACCTTGAGCTTCGTGCCCACGCCATCGGTGCCCGACACCAAAAGCGGATCGACCATGTCCTTGGCCACCGCGATGGAGAACAGGCCGCCGAAGCCGCCGATGTCGCCCACCACTTCGGGGCGATAGGTGGAATGCACCGTGTCCTTGATGGCGTCCACGGCACGGGCGCCCTCCACGATATCGACGCCGGCCTCGGCATAGGTCACGCTGTTCTGGTTTTCCATGGGGTTCCTTTCAGTGTCTATGAAACCTCGCCGGCGTACACCGCCTCGAAGTCCTTGCGGGTAAGAAAGCTCTTCTTTGCCACATCGTCGGGAATGGGCACCGGGTAGTCGCCGGTGAAGCAAGCCGTGCAGAAGCCGTCGTGGCCCGCATCGGCGAGCGAGGCGCGCAGGCCGTCCAGGCTGATGAACGCGAGCGAATCGGAGCCGATCCAATCGTTCATCTCCTCCAACGTCATGTTCGCGGCGATGAGCTGCTCGCGGGTATCGGTGTCGATGCCGTAGAAGCAGGGCCAGAGCACCTCGGGGCTCACGATGCGCAGGTGCACCTCGGCCGCACCGGCATCGCGCAGCATCTGCACGAGCTTCTTGGAGGTGTTGCCACGCACGATGGAATCATCGATGACCACGAGGCGCTTGCCGGAAATCACGCTCGGCAGCGGGTTCAGCTTTAGGCGAATGCCCAGCTGGCGCATGGCTTGGGTGGGCTGGATGAACGTGCGGCCCACGTAGCGGTTCTTCACAATGCCGTCGGTGAACGGAACGCCCGAGGCCTCCGAATAGCCCAGGGCCGCGGGCACGCCAGAGTCGGGCACGCCAAGCACGAGGTCGGCCTCCACGGGCGCCTCCTCGGCCAGAATGCGGCCCATGGCGCGACGCGCCTGGTAGACCGACTGCCCGTCGAGCACGGAATCGGGCCGGGCGAAGTATACGTATTCGAAGATGCAAGAGGCCCGCGGGCGCGGCGGCACGGCCTGCTCGCTCACCATGCCCTCGGCGGTGAAGCGCACCATCTCGCCAGGCTCCACATCGCGCACGTACTCGGCGCCGACGATGTCGAGTCCGCAGGTTTCCGAGGACACGACCCACCCGCGGCCCTCGGGCAGCTGCCCGATGCACAGGGGTCGGATGCCGTGGGGATCGCGGAAGGCGTAGAGCGCCTCGGGGCTCGCGAGCACCATGGCATAGGCGCCCTCCAGGTTCTCCATGGCGTAGCGGATGCCCTCGCGCAGATGATGGGTCTGGCGCGTGAGGTGGCCGATGGCCTTGGCCGCCACCTCGGAATCGGTGCCGGCGCGCAGGTGCTCCCCCTCGTCGATAAGCTGCGCCCGCAGGTGGTTCGTGTTCACCAGCGTGCCGTTGTGGGCGAGCGCGATGAGCGTGTCGTCGATAGCGGAGATGTGCGGCTGCGCCGCCTCCCAGGAGGCCTTCCCGCCGCTGGTGGAGTAGCGCACGTGCCCGATGGCCACCACGCCCTCGCCAAGGCCCGCCAGCGTTGCCTCGTCGAAGACCTGGGTCACAAGCCCCAAGTCCTTCGCCTCGATGACCGTGGAACCGTCGCCCACGGCGATGCCCGCGCTCTCCTGGCCGCGATGCTGCAGGGCCTGCAGCCCGTAGCAGGTCAGGCGCGCCACGTCCTCCCCCGGCGCGTAGACGCCGAAGACGCCGCACTCCTCTTCCAATCGATCCGGCTGCTCGCCGGGAAATATGCTATCGGCCACTAGCCCTCCACTCGCTCTTGCGCGTCGGCGGCAATCTCGCCGGCCGCATCGTCTTCCACCGCCGTGTCGCCTTGGTAGGTGTCGGTGCCAACATAGCTGATGGGCACGAATTCAGCAACATCGGCGAAGGTGATATAGCGCCAGGTGTTGTCGGCTCCATCGCACGTACAGAACCCAAAGAGCTTCGTCGCATCGGCGAGGGTGTCGGTGGTATCGGGGTCGGGCGTGACCACGGACTCCTCCACGAGCCAGTCCTTGAAGGCCGTGAATTCCTCGTCGGTCGGGTAGTTCGGCGTGGCGATGGAGGAATGGGTCATGGGCACGTGCTCCACGGCGAAGGTCTGCAAGCGGTAGTTGCCCTCGGGGGTGAGCAGGTAAATGGTGCGGTGCTCATTGAAAATGGCCGAATCGCGGAACTCGGCGAACAGGGCGAACATGGACCCATTGCGCATATGATGGCCGTAAAGGATGTTCACCTCGTCGGAGAAGTCGCCGGCGTTCTCGCCCGACAGCATGATGGAGCCGAACTCGGCGCCGAAAGAGCCCTCGCCCAGGCTGAAGTTGTGGTGCAGGTAGTACTCCGAGTCGCCGTCTTTGTGAGCCACCGGGTAGTTGATGACGGTGCCGGGCATATACACCCAGGCGACGATGTCCGGATTGATCTCGCGCAGGGCGTCCCAATCGACCACCAGATCAGCCAAGTTCGCGACATGGCCGTCCTCGGGCACTTCAACGACACGGCTGGCAATCTCCTCGTACTCGTTTTGGCCCTGCCAATAGGTGTAGAACAGATAGCCCAGCGTGCCCACCGAGCCGATGAACACGATGAGCGCCAGCCAGAACACGATGCGCCAGAAGCGCCCGCGCTTCTTCTTTTTCTTCCTCGTATCGGTATTCTCTGCGGTAGCCATGAGGCGTCCCCCTTCGATATCGATCTCTCTGCGTAGTGCCGGACCGCAGGGACGGCCCTCGGCCGCGCCGCCCACGACGTCCTCGCCGGTCCCGTGCCGGCGCTCTCGCCTTCCCCGGCCCTGCGCCGGCGGAAAACAAAAGGGCCCCCGCAGGGGCCCTGAGCTCACCCCGTCGAGCGGGCGAGCTGCTACTTCTTCATCTCGTCCATGAAGCCCTTGGCGATGAACACCACGATGACGAGCACGATGATGGCCACAACGACCCAGATGGCCTCCATGGGCACTTCGAAACCGAACAAAGACATAGCGGACTCCTTCTATGCAACGGGGCCATCCTCTGCGCACCCGCCAACTTGCTGATGTTGGGTTCATAGTACCCTGAACCCCGGGTTGGCGCAAGGAAAAACCCCGCGACGACGGCGAACTGTCCTCTTGGAGGGCATCACGAGGCGGGGCACTCGCCCAAGCGCTTCTCCAGGGCTTCCACGATGATGCGCAGGGCCTTGATGCGGGCGTAGCGCTTGTCATCGGACTCCAGCACCACCCAGGGAGCGAACGTGGTCGACGTCAAGCGGAACATATCGTCGATGGCGGCCTTGTACTGGGGGTACTTCTCGCGATTGCGCCAATCGTCCTCGGTGATCTTCCACTGCTTGGCCGGGTCGTCCTCGCGGTCCTGGAAGCGGCGCAGCTGCTCCTCGGGGCTCACATCGACCCAGAACTTCAGCAAGATGGCGCCCCAATCGACCAGATCGTGCTCGAACTCGTTGATTTCGTCGTAGGCCCGCGACCACTCGGCCGGCGTGGCGAAACTCTCCACGCGCTCCACCAGCACGCGCCCGTACCAGCTGCGATCGTACATGCCCACGTGCCCCGCCTTGGGCAGGCGCGTCCAGTAGCGCCAGAGGAACGGATGGGCGAGCTCGGGCTTGGTGGGCGCCGGCGACGGGAAGATGGTGTAGGCGCGAGCGTCGAGGGCCTGGGCGACACGCTTGATGTTGCCGCCCTTGCCGGCCGCGTCCCACCCCTCGTACATGAGAATGAGGGGGACCCGGCGCTGGAACATGATGTTCTCCAGGCGGAACAGGCGATCCTGCAGGCGCTTGCGCTCGGTTTTGTATTCCTCCAAGGTGAGCACCAGGCTGTGGTCGATCGTGTCCACCTGGGGGTAGTGCTTCACGATGTCGAAGCGGGACTTCTTGGGGGCCAAATCGTGGGCCGCGGCCGCCTGGGCCTCGGCGCGGGCCAAAGCCACGCCGGTTAACATGCCGCGTCCAGGCTGGGTCGCCGGCGCTGGCACCGCACCGGCTGCCTCGGCAGCGGCGGCCTCTTCCACGGCGCGCTCTTCCGCGAGAAGCGCATCGGCCTTCTCGCGGGCCGCCAGCGACGCCTTCAGCACGTCGTCGGCCTCCTTGCGGGCGAGTGCGCGCTCCAGGGCGTCCACCAGCGTGCTGGCGATGGTGAGGTTCGTGCGGCGCTTGTCCTCGCCGTTGAGCAGCACCCAGGGAGCGAAGTCGTAGTCGCTGCGCTCGAGCAGACGGTCGTACAGCTCGTAGGCGGTCTCGTAGCCGTGATGGCTCTCGAGCTTCTTCTCGGTCACGCGCCAACGGGTCACGGGATCGTCGTGCAGCCGCTGCAAGCGTTCGACTTGGGCTTTCTTGGTCATATGCACGAAGAACTTCACCACCACGTAGCCATCGGCCACAAGCTGCTGCTCGAAGTCGTGAACGGAATCCAAGTAGTGGCGCTCCTCCTTCTTGGGAAGCAGCAGTTTGGCCGGCGCGTTGTAGAGCATATGCTGAATGACCGCCGTATACCAACCGCGATCGTAGAACGTGATGGAGTTCCGCTCGCCTAAGGCCTTCCAGAAGGGCTGCATAATGGGGTAGAAGCCCGTCACGCCGCACTCGCGGCCGACGAACTCGCGCTCGGTGTCCGGATCGAGGTCGAGCCCCACGTAAACCCCGGTGGAGCGGGCGTCTAAGTGATACATGAGATCGGAGATACGACTGCCCTTGCCGGCGCCGTTCCAGCCCTCGAACAGTACCACGAGCCCCACGCCCTCGTTATGAGCCTGCTGCTGGAGCACCACGAGCTTGGCCAGAAGTTCGTCCCACTGCTCCTTGTAGACGGCCTTCTTCATGGGCTTCTTGTTGAACGTGACCTTCTCGAGCATGGCTTTCCTTTCCCCTATCTTTGGGCGTTCGTCTTCTGTGAGAACCGGGCGCTGCGACGCCGGCCTATTTGCCGAACAGGCGGCGAAAGAACCGCGCGATGGCATTGCCCTCAGGCGCCGGTTCCACCACGGCGGCCGGCACGATGGCGCGGCCGTCATCGGTGCGAGCGGCATCGATGACCTCGGTTGCGGGGGCCGGAGCGGGGGCCGGAGCAGGGGCCGGTGCCGCAGCAGCGCTCGGCGCGGTATCGGGCAGCGGGCGCCCCTCTTCCACGGCCGTTGCCGCCGCGGCATCCAACTCCGCGCGTTCGGCCACGGGGCCCTCGGCGGTCGGGGCTGTCGCAGCCGGATCAGCCGCCTCGGCCGGATCGGTCGCAACCGGATCAGAACCGGCAGCAGGGGCATCTTCCGAGGACGCCGTCGCCCCTTGGGCCTCACGGGCCTGCAGAGCGGCCACCTCCTGGGCCACGCCCTTGGTCACCGCCTCCAAAACCGACGCCGCCGTAGCCGTCGCAGCCGCGGCCATGGCATCGGCCGCATCGCGCACGGCCTTGGCCTCGGCCGCCTCCAACTCCGGCGAGCGATGGGCGATAAACTCCGACTCCTCTTCCGTCACCACCTCGTCGGCGCCGGCCGGGGCGCTCCCTGCGGTCGCCACCTCCCCGAGCGGAAACACCATGCGCGCACTGCCGCCGTTGTTGGCCTCCTGACGGGCGGCCAGCTCGGCCGACACGAGCTTCATGCGCTGAGCTTCGGCAATGAGGTACTTCTGGGAATCGAACAGCTCTACCTCCCCGTTCTCGTCGCGCTCAGCGAAGGCGCCGAGCGCCGTGTAGGAGCCGTCGGGCAGAAGCTCGCGCAGCTTGGCGGTGTCGGAGTAGCAGATGCCCAAATACCCCAGCACCTGGTTGCGCAGCGTGTCGTTCAGAATGGGCCAGGCGATCTCGATGCGCTTGTCCATGTTGCGGGTCATGAGGTCGGCGCTGGACAAATACAGCTTGCAATCGTCGCGCGGGCCGAAGCCGTAGATGCGGCTGTGCTCGAGCAGCTGGCCGACGATGGACACCTCGCGCACGCGGTCGGTGTAGCCTTCCACGCCCGGCAGGATGCAGGAGATGCCGCGCACGAACAGGTCGATGGGCACCCCCGCCTGGGAGGCCTCCACCAGCTTGTCGATGACCTCCTTATCGGTGATGGAGTTCGTCTTGAAGAACAGCCCACACTTCTCGCCGCGGCGCGCGCGCTCGATCTGCTCGTCGATGTTGCGCAAGATGTTCTGCTTGATCATGAGCGGCGCGACCCACAGGATGTCGTAGTTGTCCGAGGTGTTCTCCAGCGCCATGTTGCGGAAGAAGTCGGCAGCGTCGTGACCGATTTGGGAATCGCAGGTGATGAACGAGAAGTCGGTGTAGAGCTTCGCCGTCTTCTCGTTGTAGTTGCCCGTACCCAGCTGGGTGATGTGCTGCAGGCCGTTTTCCGTCTGACGCGTGATAGTGCAGATCTTCGAGTGCACCTTGAAGTTGCGGAAGCCGTAGATGACGTGGCAGCCGGCGGCCTCGAAGCGCTGGGACCACTCGATGTTGTTGGACTCGTCGAAGCGGGCGCGCAGCTCGAACAGCGCCGTGACCTCCTTGCCGTTCTCGGCGGCGTTGATGAGCGCCTCGGCCAGATGCGACTGGCTCGCCAGGCGGTACAGCGTGATTTTGATGGAAACGACGGCCGGGTCCACCGAGGCCTCGCGCAGAAGCTGCACGAAAGCGTCCATGGACTGGTAGGGGTACGACAACAGCACCTCGTGCTCGCTCACCTGCTCGATGATGGAGCGCTTGCGATCGAGGCAGGCGGGCCACTGAGGCGTGAACGGCGCCTGGGTGAGCGCGGCGCGCGCCTCGGCGGACAGACGACTGCCCAACCCCCAGGTGTAGCCCATGTTCAGCGGCACGCGGGTGACGAACAGCTGGTGCTCGGCCAGGCCCAACTTCTCCAGCAGAAGCCCCTTCACCGTGCGCGAGAGCGGCCGCTCGCTTTCCAGGCGCACCGGCGCCAGGCGGCTGCGCTTCTTCAGGATGCGCTTCATGTGCTCGCGGTAGTCCTCGCCCTGCTCTTCGGCGCCTTCCGTGGCATCCAAATCGGCGTTGCGGGTCACGCAGATGATGTTGGTGTGCTTGACGGTGTACATCGAGAAGACCTCGGCAGCGAACATCTCGATGGCGCGCTCCACCAGGATGAACTGCAGCCCGTCGCCGGGCAGTTCGATGACGCGGCTCGTCTGGCGCGGTAGCGGGATGATGCCCAGCGTCACGCCCTCGGCTCCCAGATTCTTCGTGGCCTTCGCCTCGGCCTTGTCGCGGGCGCGCTCCTCCTTCGACTTCTTCGCCTTGGGACGCGCCTCCTCATCGAGGCGCACGACGATGTACAGGCCGCCGTTTTCCAGGTGCGGGAAAGGGTGCCGCGCGTTGATGATCTGCGGCGAGAGGAAGGGCAGCACGTTGTCTTCCATGTAGCCGCGCAGATAATCGCGCTGCTCGGCCGTGAGGTCTTCCTTGTGCAAACCGCGAATGCCCTGTTCGGCGAGGAGGCTGCGGACCGTTTTATAGGTTTCCTCGTAGTAGGGGTACAGCTCGTGGCAGCGGGCGTAGATGGCGTCCAGCTGCTGGGCCGGCGTCATGCCGGACTTCGGGTCGATGATGGACTTCTTCAAAAGCGACAGGTCGGTGAGCGAGCCGACGCGCACCATGAAGAACTCCTGCAAGTTGCTCCAGAAGATGGAGATGAAGTTCAAACGCTCAAGCAGCGGCACCGTGGGATCGGCGCCCTGGTCGAGCACGCGCTTGTTGAAATCGAGCCACGAGAGCTCACGGTTCTGCATATAAGGCGGCTTCACAATCGTCGTCGTTGCCGCGGTATCCTTCGATGCCTGTGCGTTCATGGGCCTAGCCTTCTCCCTCTTGTATAGTCGCTGGCCGAAAAAATCAAGCCGCGCACCGGAACGCGCGCGACCTATGTATTTTACCATTCTTTGGACGATTAGCCGAAATTTGGCAACGGGATGTCAACGGCCCTGGAAAAAGCAGTCCGATGCGTCAGGCCGCTCCTAAGATCCTCGCCAAAACGCCCACCCTACAAGCTCGCCGCCCCGAGACAGTTCACCCCATTGGCCTCGCAGATGGCTCTCAGCTTCTTGTCAAACGTGAAGAGCGTAGCAGCATTGCGCCGAGCGAGGACGAGATAAAGCATATCGTAAACAGGGTGGTTGTTCCGCGCAGCCTCATGAAGCGCCTCCAGCAGAAGCGATTCGTCATCCGCATAACCGTCTATCAAATCAAGCGCATTCTGGAAGAGCTCGATGCCTTCCTCCTCGGAAAGACCCCCTATCCGTATGTACTTCCAAGCCACATTGCCCATTTCGGTTACGAAGCATCGCGGAGCGATGATCGCCTCCCCATTGCCCACAAGCATTCTGAGCGCCTGCCCCGCTTCTCCGCCTTGGGCCATCGCCACGGCGGCATTAGCATCCAGAACGATCATTGACACCCCCCTCGTCTTCGATGTCGGCAAAAGGATCAAGGGATGCCATAATGCGATCGGTGCGCTCTTCCCTTCCCTCTCTTACCAATGCAACGATCTCATCAGTCGTCAGCGTCTTGCACTTCCAGTTCAGTTCATCGAAATTGGCGAAAATCTGCTGACGCCTCTGCGCTCGGGACTCCTCGATTGCCCCTCTTTCCTGCCAGAAGCTTCCCTTTGCGACCCCCGCTGAAGCGAGCTGAATATCACCATTGCGCGGCGCGGGGCGTGACAGACGATCTGCATCGAACGGGAAGGACTCCTGCCGCAGCGCCGATGCCTCGGCCAGCATCTCCTCCACGGCGATGATCGTCTGCTGGGCAATAGAGCGATGGTTGCGCGCCGCGTATTCCTTCAGCTCATCGTAAAGCGTCGCCGGAAAATCCCTTACCTGAAGCGCAGGCATCTCTTGTCCTCTCTTCCGGAGCAATCATTGCATGCATTATACCTACTTTTACATGCATATACAAGCGGCCTAGTGCAATCCCCGTTCTGACTATCGTTCTACCGATAGTCAGAACGGGGTCACCGTGGCGATCGCCCTGGCCCGCGTCCTCGGCTGCTCCGTGGAGGATCTGATGCAGGGGGTGTAAAGATCAATCAGCTGCGCCGTCGACGAGCTTGAGGCCGATGACGCAACCGACGAGGCCGGCGATGAGCAGGATGCGGGCGAGGTTTGCGGGCTCCGACCCTGTGGCCATACCGTAGATGACCGTGAGGGCCGCGCCGATGCCCACCCACACGGCGTAGGCCGTCCCCGTCGGCAGCGTCTTCACAGCGAAGGAAAGCCCCAGCATGGAAAGCACCAGGGCCACGACGAACACAATGGTGGGGCCGACATGGGTGAAGCCCTCGGACTTGCCGAGGGCTATGGCCCACACCGATTCCATGCAGCCCGAGGCCACAAGCACAAGCCAACTCATTATTCGTCGATCACCATGGTCGGATTGTCGCGGGTGACGATCTGCTTGGCGAAGATGTCGGCACCCAGGTACTGCTGCACCATGGCGGCCAGCTGGTCGGTGGCAGCCGCCAGATCGTCGGCGCGGGCCGGATCCACGGACTCGATGATGAGGAAGGCCTTCTTCGAATCGTCGGTCAGGGCCGTGCGCTCGCCGTCGCGCCAGTTCCAGCAGCGGCAGATGGCACCGGCATCGTCGCGATAGCACAGCTCGCCTTCCAACGTGGGCGCGTCCTCCTCCTCGCCGAGCGGACGGAACGCATCGCCGCCCTCGGTAATGCCGAGGCGAATGTCACCGGCCATGGCATCGATGTCCTCACCGCCCACGGGCAGCGCGTGCGTAAGCGACACCGTGTTGTAGATGTCCACCGACGGCGTGATGGAGCCCACGGGATTGCCCTTCAGCACGCGCTTCAGCAGGTTCTCGATGGAACAGCGCACTCCCTTCTTCGTCTTGAACTTCTGGTAGGCGTCGCGCCATACGGCCACCACCTCGTTCTGCGAGATGGTGTTGCTCTCCAGGTGCTGATCGGCCTTTCCGTTGGCCTCGGCCAGAGCGCGCGCGATGGCGGCGGCGTCTTCGGGCGCCACCTCTTCAGTCGGCTTCATGTTGTGAGCCACGACGATGCCGATCTGAGCCTCGGGGAACAGCTCCCAAAACGACTCTTCCGTCACGAACTGCTTCATAGGTCTTCCTTTCTCGACGGCCGTCGCGCCCGCAAAGCCCTCAGCTTCGCGTGCCAGCACAAACGCGACGACCTTCTCCAACGAAAAAGCGCCCGCGGGGCGAACATCTTCAAAGGCCTAACGATGTCCGCGCTGCGAGCGCTTCGTGCCTACCCGGCGGCAGGCTATGTGCTTTAAGCTGGCTCCATGATAGCACGATGGCAGCGGCTATATCCAGTTTGGCATTTTCAGAGACCGAACTCCACGAGCAGCGCTTCGCGGTAGGCAGCGTCCTCGGAGACGCGCTTTGCGTCGTCGAGGCGGCCCGCGTCAATAAGACGACCGACGAGAGCTCCTAAGCGATCCATGCCCTGCTCGATACCCTGCTCGATACCCTGCTCGATACCCTGCTCGATGCCCTGCTCGATGCCCTGCTCCAGAGCCTCTTCCCTGGCCCGGCGACAGCGCATCTCGGTCTCCTGCTCATAGGTCAGCACGCGATTCACCCACTCTCGATCTTCGTTGAACGCATCGACCAGAGCGTCGATCTCTTCCGACAACGGCCCCAAGGCCTCTCCAGTCTGGAGGTATCGTAGCACATCCCGCAAGCCGGGATCAGCAGCTGTCTCCCACGCTGTGGCATTGAGCACCACCCAGGGAGAGCCGTCCCCTACATCAAGATCTCGATAATCAATGCACTGCCGCTCAATCACGTACAATGGGGAGCCTTTGCCATAGGCGTCGAAGGTGCAGACGAACATCACGTAGCTCTCAGGCAGATCACCGAAGTCCGCCCCCGCGCCCAGCTCGCCCACGTCCATGGCGGCCTGGTAGTAGCGCATGCGACGCCCTAGGTCGCGTTCCTTTGCGACTTGCATCTCGATGTCATAGACCCGCCCGTCCCCTCTGGCGAACACATCCAGGCGCACGCCCCGCCCTGACGTCAGCGGCTCGAAGCACTGCTCGGCGTTCAAGTAGGATATCTCGCCCGCCTCTATCCCAAGCGCGGCGCGCAGAATCTTGCGGCAAACATCCTTCTCGCATAGTACTCGATTAAACATCCAGCGGTCCTGGAACCCCAGTTTTCTCTTTGTCATCATGAACCCCCTTCGATCAGCGACAAGTCGATGGAGGGACATTCTGCCAGAGCACGACCGTAGCAATGACGCGGGAAAGTCCCGTTCTATTCCTCGCGCCAACCGCAACGGAGTCGCACTAGAGTCGCATCTTCTACCCGATGCCGCCGTAGAAGATGCCGAGCACGATGACCAGCGCGGTGATGCCCACGAACACGTAGCGGGTGAACACGTTGAACCACGCTCCCAAAGGCTTCTTGCGCCCCAGCTCCGCCTGGCTCTTCGCGAAGCCCGCCGGGCACACCCAGAAGAACATGATGGCCGCCAGGAACGCGCCCACAGGGATGACGTAGATGGAGATGACGTCCATCCAGTCGCTCACCGAGCTGCCGCCTTCGATAAACAGGCCCACGGCCACGGCAGCCACGGCGATAATGCCCACCGACGCCAACCGCGACAGTCCCAGCTGTTTCTGAAGCGCCTCCACCGGTGCCTCGAACAAATTCATGAGGCTCGTGATGGCGGCGAACACCACGGCCACGAACAGGATGACCGCGAAAACGCCGCCGAAAGGCATCTCCTGAAACACCTGGGCCAGCGTGATGAACAGAAGCGGCGGCCCAGAGGACACGTCCAACCCGAAGGCGAACACCGCCGGCACCACCACGCACGCGGACACGAGCCCCGCGATGGTGTCGAAGATGGCGACGTTCTTCGCCGCGTCCACCACGTCCACGTCTCGCTTCAGGTAGCTGCCGTACACCAGCGTGCCGCAGCCGGCCAACGACAGGCTGAAGAATGCCTGGCCGAGCGCGTACACCCAGGTAGTGGGATTCAGCAGCGCCTCCCAGCGGGGCACGAGCAGGTACAGATAGCCCGCTTCCGCCCCCGGCAGCGTGGCCACGCGGATGGCGATGATGACGAACAGCACGAAGAAGGTGGGCATGAGCACCTTGTTCGCCTTCTCGATGCCCCGGGACACGCCGAGGATCATGATGCCGAAGGTGATGGCCAGCCCCAGCAAGTGGAAACCCACGTTACCGAAGTCCGACGCCATGGCTCCGAAGAAGGCGCCCGTATCGGTTTGGGCCATAAGCTCGCCGGTCATCGCCGAGAACAGGTAATGGCAAGCCCAGCCCAGCACCACGGCATACCCGATGGCCAAGGCGAGCGACCCCAGCGTGGGAATTAGCCCGATGATCTTGCCGATGCGCTCGCCATGCCGCACGCCGCGCATCTCCATGGCGCGCCCGAAAGCGCCCATGGGGCCGGTGCCCATGGCGCGGCCGAAGGCCATCTCCCCGATCACGCCAGTGAAGCCGAGCAGGGCCACGAAGATGAGGTACGGAATGAGGAAGGCCGCGCCGCCCAGCTGGGCCACACGGTAGGGGAACAACCAGATATTGGCCATGCCCACCGCACTGCCCACGCAGGCGAGGATGAACCCGGTGTGGGTGGCCCAGGTGTCGCGACGCCCGCGACCCGAACCGCCCGATGGGTTCGGCGCACCGACGGCCGTCTCCTCTCCGACCTCGATGGCCCGCGCCTCCTCCGCAATGATGTTGTCGTCTCTTGTCGCCACAGCATCCTCCTTGAATTTCTGTGACTTCCATCATAGCGAAAGGCACGAAACGAACAAGCAAGTTCTGGCCAGAGGGAGAATCCTGCACACTTTTCCGGCGCGTTCAACAAGGGGCAGCAACGCCAGCGGGATGCTAGGAATGCAGGAAACCGCTCGCTTCCATTTCGTCGAGCCAGGCGGCCACCTCATCGCGGGACTGAGCGGGAGTCCCGTTGAAATAATGACGCAACGCATCGGCGATGCCCTCAGCGGAAAGGCCCGTGAGGGCCAAAGCGAGAATGGAGCCGCCCATCTTATTCATGGCAAAGCACTTGCCGTCGGCATCGTACAGCGAGACGCCCTGGCCGCTTCTCGCCAGATAGGCCCCAGGAGCAAGGGATCGCGTTTTCATGTCGCCCGTCCTTTCGGCAGCAGATAAAGCAGGACCGAGGACAGAAAGCTCTTGCGCCGATCACTACCAAGAAATAACGACAGTGTAACGGTGACTCCTTGTAAATAACCCCAGGTTAACAGCGATGCTGCGTTCTGTTGCCAAAGCGAAATCAATGAGCTATTCGCTTATAGAAGAACATAATCGAGCGAGCCTTATGATTCCGACGAGCAAAATCATTTTCGAAATCTCCCAAGTAAATGCCAGTTCGACCCCGCTTTGGCAAGAAGGGGAGACGATTGAGGGGCGAAAATGCCAGTTCGACCTCGCTTTGGTAAGAAACGGGACTGACACTCTTACCATTACGGGGTCGAACTGGCATTTATTGCATTGTTCTCGAAAACAGGGCCTGTCGGTCGCCTTCGCCTTACGCGCAGGCTTCCACCACGGCGGCGATGGCCTCGGCGTGCGCTTGTGCGGCGGCCGGATCAACTGCCTCCACCATCACGCGCACCACCGGCTCGGTGCCACTCGGGCGCAGAAGCACGCGACCGTCCTCGCCGAGCGCCTCCTCAGCAGAGGCCACAGCAGCGGCCACCTCGGCGCTGTCCTCCACGGCATGCTTGTCGTTCACGCGCACGTTAATCAGAGTCTGCGGCATCTTCTCCATGACCTGGATGGCCTCGCCCACTGGCTTGCCGGAACGGATGACCGCCGCCAAGAACTGGCAGGCCGTCATGAGGCCGTCGCCCGTGGAGTTGTGATCGAGCAGAATCATGTGGCCAGACTGCTCGCCGCCAATGGAGTAGCCGTGCTCGCGCATAGCCTCCAGAACGTATCGGTCGCCTACCTTGGTCTGCACCACGTTGATGCCCATCTCTTTCATGGCGCGCACGAAACCGAAGTTGCACATCACCGTGGACACAACCGTATCACCGGCCAGCACGCCGCGCTCGCGCATATCGAGCGCGCAGACCGCTTCCACCATATCGCCGTCGATCTCGGTGCCATCGGGCGCCATGAGCATGACGCGGTCGGCATCGCCATCATGTGCAATACCCACGTCGGCACCCGTCTCGGCCATAAGCGCGCGCAGGGGCTCGAGATGAGTGGAGCCGCACTGCACGTTGATGTCCATGCCATCGAAATCATCGTTGATGACGATCACCTCGGCGCCCAAGCGTCGCAGAGCCTCCGGGGACGTGAGTGAGGAAGCACCGTGGCCCGTATCCAAAGCGATGCGCAGGCCCTTGAAGGAAATGCCCTGATCCTCGATGGAACGAGCCGCGTGGTCGATGTAAATGTCGCAAGCGTTTTCCAGCGGAATGACCACGCCCACCTCGGCACCAGCAGGCATCTTGATCTCGGAGGCCAGATAGCTCGTCGCATCGGCGGGAGCATCGGGCGCAGCAGCTTGAGCGGCGCTCCAGGCGGCCTCCTCGGCGGCAGCGACCTCGCCTTCCAAGCCACCGTTGACGATGAAGGCCTCAATCTCGTCTTCCACGGCGTCGGGCAGCTTGAAGCCCTGAGCATCGAAGAACTTGATGCCGTTGTACTCCGGCGGATTGTGAGAGGCGGAGATGACCGCGCCGCCCGGCGCGCGCATCTCGCGCACGAGCAGGGCCACGCCCGGCGTGGGGATGATACCGGCCTCGAGCACGGTACCGCCCGCGCTAATGATGCCCGCGGAAAGGGCCGCGCCCAGCATGTCGCCGGAGCGGCGCGTGTCGCGACCCACAACGATGGTCTTGCCAAGGTAGATGGCGGCGGCCTGGCCGAGACGATAGGCCATCTCGCAGGTCAGCTCCACATTTGCAATGCCGCGCACGCCATCAGTTCCAAACAGTCGGGCCATGAAATCCTTCTTTCCTTCAACTCGGGGGCTCCCCCGAAGTTCTTCATATCGTTTCGCTCGTTCAGGCTGCCGCGAGATTTCCGTCTCTTCCTCACTTAAGGCCTGCAGCTGAACGCTACTTTCCGCGTCGTACGAACTCGTCGTGCAAGCGAACGGCGCCGCGCGGCCGCTCTCCTTCGGTCATGCGATTGTTCAGCTCGGCAGCGAACTCGTCAAGCGTGATGCCGTAGCGCTCCAAAACGACGAGAAGATGATACACCACATCAGCGGCCTCGTAGCGCAAATGATCGACCGCCTCGCCGTACTCCGGGGGCAGCTGGACGGAAAGAGGGGCGCCGGCACCCTCATCGGCAGCTTCGGCGTCGGAGACCGCATCGCCAGCCCCGGCACTAGCAGCTTCCAGCGCCACGGCGGCCGCGAGCGAGGAGGTCGCCCAACCTTCCACATCCTTGGCGGCCAGAGCCACTTCCCCGGATTCTTCCATGACTTTCTTCAGCACATCGTCGACGTTGCCCGTCAGAAGCCGGTAGGTGTAGCTCGCCTCGTCGGCGTCGCGACGCGCGGCGATAGTGGCGGCGAGCGCCTCCAGCGTCGCGCCAATCTGCGAGGCCGGGACCGCCTCGCCTTCGGGGATGAACGTCTTGTTGACCATTGAATGCAGCACTTTCTCTCGGCAGCCACCATGATATTTCCCTCCATGATACCCAACCACAAAAAGCAGGGGCGGCCCGAAAGCCGCCCCTGATAAAAATCACAGGTTTTGAAAATACCCTATGCGCGCTCCTCGCAGGGGGCGAACTTGGTCGCCCCTAGGTCTCGGGCATGATGCCGTCTTTGGAGGGCAGACCAAGGTCTGCCCCTACGGGATCGACCGGTACGATCGCTCGGAGAAGATGCCCGCAGGCGAAAGCGCCCTTACGCTTCTTCGGGTTCCAAATCGTCCAAAGCCGGTGCGGCAGACGTTTTCGCCTTGCCACCGGAGCGCACCGTGGAGAGGGCATCGGCGAAGGGAACGGGCTTGCCGCTGACGACGCGGAAGGAGATGGCACTCGTGGGGCAGGCGTCGATGCAGTCGCCGCAGCGGGCGCAGTCGTGCAGGGGCAGCTCGCCCAAGTCGGGGTGACGCAGGTTCACGTCGAAGGTGCAGGCCGTGGCGCAGCGGCTGCAGGCCGTACCCTTGGCCGTCTCCAGGCAGCGCTCGTTGTCGATGACCGGCATGCCCGTGCGGCTGAAGCGGGAGATGAGGCTCATGAACGCCGAGATGGGGCAGAACCGGCCGCACCATTTGCGCAAGAATACCAGCTCAATGACAAGCATGGCCGGCACGAACAGAAGCGACCAATTCAAGTCGCCCGCGCCGAACAGGCTCACCAGCAAGGCCACCGCTGCGAAAGTGAGGCCCACGGGGCACACGAGGCAGAACACGGGGAACCCGAACACAGCCGTCGTCAGCAGCGCACCGCCGAGCACCGCATGGCGCGAGTCGAAAGGCGCGTTGCGCTTGGCGTGGCAGGCTCCGCAGGCGGCGCAGTCGTGAGTCGCCGACGCCTCTTTCAGCGCTGCGATCTCCTCGGCGGCGAGGGCCTGGTTCGCTTGAGAGAGGGCCTCCGCCTCCTGCTCGCGCGTTTTCACGGGCTTGAAGAACTCCTTCACTCGGCGCCACAGGGTCACGGGGCAGATCCAGCCGCAGAACAGGCGGCCCAAAAGCAGCACGAGGGCGATGGCCACCACGATGCTCAGCACCGCACGCGGGATGAGGGTCTTGGCCGCCACCATGGATAGCAGCGCGCCCACCGGGCACAGAACCGCGATGTCGTTCGCCCCGAATCCGCACCAGGTTCCCGTGGCCACGCCGGCAATAAGGCAGACGGCCAGCGCCGCAAAAGCCACAGCGGCCACCGCAGTGCGCGCATTCTTGAACTTCATGACGACCCCCTACCCTTCCAGCGGCTTCACGACAATGGCACGCTCCGAGGCGTTCATGGTGGAGCCGGCCTGGGCCGACACGCACACGGCCTCGCAGGCGCCGCAACCGTTGCACTTCTCGGCATCCACCACGGGCAGCCGCGTGTCCAGGGCATCCGCCGCATCGGCGTTCTGGTAGTAGATGGCCGCATTCTCCTCGCCACGCACCTGGATGCACACGTCGTGGCAGAAAGCGCAGAAGCTGCTGCGGTAGGCGATGCACGTTTCGGTATTCAGCACCGCCACGCCAATGACCTCGGTTTCGGGTGCGTAATCGACCGGCAGCTGCAAAGCCCCGGAAGGGCACACAGCCGCGCAGAGGGGCACGCCTCCGTTGCGCTCGGCGCAGAAATCACAGTAGCGGAAATCGTCCAGCTGACCAGGGTAGCAGTCGGAGAACTCCATGCGCGGCGTGCGCGTATTCAGCACGCCCGCATCAAGAGAGGCAGCCACGATCACCTTCTCGGGGCACGCCTCGATGCAGCGGTAGCAGTGCACGCAGCGGGACACCAGGTTCTCCTCGTCCTGTCCTCCCGGCGGTCGCACGAGCGGCTCGCTGCCCACATAGCGCAGCGCCCCCAGCCCGGCCATGGCCACGGTAGCGCCCACGCCAATACACAACGTCCGCCGCGTCAACGGATTTCCACCAGCCATGCTCATCCTCCTCTCTCGGACTTATCAACAGGAATGGGAGCGACCGATCAACCAGCCGCCCCCATTCCCGGCGCTTCTAGGAAAGCGCGCTCGTCTCCACCCAGATGGCGGGACGCACGCCAATGTTGCCGCCGAGCGTGCTCTTAAGCTCGCTTCCGTGGTCGTCGAAGCCGTCGTGCAGCTCGCCGGCCATGCGGTAGCCGTCGCCGTGCACGTAGCCGTCGTCGGTCACCACCGAGGCGTAGCCGGCGTAGTAGCCGTTGGAGCGCAGCCACCAGGCCGCCGCGCCGTCAGGCTGCTCGTCGTTGCTCGCCACGCCCACGTAGACGCCCTGCTTCACGGCATAGTCGGTGGGATGGGCCACGCGAGCCGCGTTGTTGGCGAAGTACTGTTTCGCCTCGGCCAGGCTCAGCAGGAAGACCTGGTCAGTCGTCTCTTCGGCCGCATGCACCGAAGGGTCCGCCGCCGTGGCCGCCGTATGGGACACGTTGTTCTTCGTATCGGCGAGTGTCGTGGCGGCGATGGCGCCCTTCTCATCGGCGCTGAAGGCCGCATTCAAAAACTCGCCGTTCAGCCACGTGCGAATCGAGCTCGTCGCCCATTCCACGTCCTTCTGGGGGCGCGGCGACTGCACCGACCACTGGTACGCTTCGGTCGAATCGTCATAGGGCACGGCATCCAGCACCGACTCGCTGATGAGCAGCGTCTTGCCGTTCTCCTCGGCAAGCGCAAGCCACGTGATGTCCTGACCCTGGTAGCTGCCGAAAGTGACCGTATCGAAGCTCTGCTCGTCGGCGGACTCGGCACCGGTATAGGCCAGTTGGGTGTTGTCGCCCTTGGAAGGGTCGCTCACCGGCGCGCTTTCCGTAGCGCACCCGGCGAGGCCAAGTGCGAGCGCTCCGGCGGCAAGCGCCAAGCCGGCCCGCTTGTATATTCCTCGCATGAGAACCTCCTTGTCTCATTTCTCGAAGGGCGGGGAGGCGCACGCGCACGCGGCCTCCCCGAAGCCCGCTAGTACAGCATGAACAGGGTCTCGCCCATGGCGTACATCATGATGCGCAAAGCCACGGCACACACCAAACCGGCGATGGCGACCACCGCGCCCCACACCTTCCACGCGCCCTGCTTCTTGCCCAAAAGCGCGCCGACGAGGGCGACCACCAGGGCGATGACCGCCACCACAAGGGCCGCCAGCGAGTCGCCGGTGAACAGGGACACGTTGGCCGGATTGGCTATAGCCACGTTCGGGTGCGTCGGGTCGAAGTAGTACTGGAAGGACTGGAAGGTGGCGCTCGAGGCCTCCATGGCGAACATGTAGGCCGCCGAGAGCACGGCATTCACAGCCGCGCCGATGACCGTAAGAAGGCCGATGCCCTCGATCTCGACGCCCTTCGCGGCACCGATGAAGGCCACGGTGGCCGGGCCCATGACGCAGGCCGCGCCCAGAAGCGACAGCAGCTGCAGCACCGTGTCCCAGGCGGGCAGCGACGGCATCATGTAGCTGTGGCCCATGGCCACGATGAGCACGAGCACCACCACGATGCCCACCACGGCCAGCCACTGGGGCACCGTATCATCCTCGGAGCGGCGCAGCATCAGGAAGAACAGCACCATGACCACCGCCAGAAGCACAATGGCGATGAGCTCCTGGGTGATGCCCGAGGTGATGTGCCCGAACCCGTTGAACAGGTTGAACGGGTGGGTCAGATGGAACACGACGGCGATGCCGCCCACCACGAGCACCACAGCCGAGCAGATGAGCGCCGGCAGCTGCACCGCACCGCCGCGCTTCTGCAGCGCGAGGATGCACTGGGTGCCGAAGATGCCCGCGGCCCAGGCCAGAAAGCTCGTGAAGATGACGAGCGGGATTTGAATTTCCATGGGCTACTCGACCCCCTGCCACTTGATGTTGCGCATGATGTAGAACATGCTCGGTCCGTTGCCCACGTCGGTGAGCTTGTACACCTGATCCTCGGTGAAGTCGTTCACGAAGTCGCCCAACCGCTCGCCGCGCGGGCCCTCGAAGGACTCGATACCCTGCTCGGCATCGCCGTACCAGCGGGCCATGCCGCAGCACTGGCTCACGCACTGGGGCAGCTCGCCCTGAGCCGTGCGCTGCTGGCACAGCGTGCACTTCTCCACGACGCCCTCCTCCTCGTTGAGGTAGCGCACGCCGTAGGGGCAGCTCATGACGCAGAACTGGCAGCCGATGCACTTCGACTTGTCAATCTGAATGGTGCCGTCGGGCAGCTTGTGCGACGCCTCGGTGGGACACACCGACACGCACTGGGGGTTCTCGCAGTGCTGGCACTGCACGTTCAAAAAGTAGGTTTCGACATCCGGGTACTGACCGGAGCCGCCCTCCTGGGGGGTGGGGCCCACGCGCAGGGTCTTGTTCCAGAAGTTGCCGATGGGCACGCCGTTGACCACTTTGCAGGACACGCTGCAGGCAAGGCATCCCACACACCGGTCGAGGTCGGTGCAAATAGCAAGCTGTGTCATTTCTCCCACTCCTTTCTCTTACGCGTCGAACTTGTCGGGGTGAATGCCCTCGGCGCCGATGGCCCACAGCTTCAGGCGCGGATCGGACGAGTCGTGGACGATCTCGGTGCCGTCGTTGCCGCAGGGCACGGGGTTGCCGAAGGGGCTGTTCTCGGGCGTGGCCTTGTACACCTTCACCGGATAGCCGCGCACCGTGGACGAGCCGTTGTACTTGTCCTGGGCCGTGCGGTCGACGATGCAGTTGATGCAGGACAGTTTGAAGCCCTTGTCGGCCTGGGCCAGCTCCGGGTACCACCACTGGTGCTCGCAGTTAATGGTGCCGGGCGCGATGCCGTAGTAGAGGTCCACGGTCTGGCGCACCTTGCCCCAGGGGCTCTCGATCCAGGCCCAATCGCCCTGCTCCAGACCGAGCTCGGCGGCCGTCTCAGGGTTGATCTCCATGCGGGGCACCGGCCACAGCTCGCGGCACCACGGCAGCTGGCGATGCTCGCTGTGGAAGTACACGGGGATGCGACGGCCGGTGATGCAGAGGATCGGGTACTCCTCGTAGGTTTCCGCGTCGCGCACCCGGGAGTGGATGCCCTCCACGTAGTAGGGCAGAGCCTCGGTGTGGAAGCCCGGCGTCACCTCGGGGCCGTCGGAGCCCTCAGGGAAGTGGGACTCGATGGTGGTGGCCCACAGCTCGTGCTTCATGGTCGGCGTGGGGAAGCCGGGAATGTTGATGTCCAGCTTCGTCGGCTGCTGATGCGGCGCCTTGCGGTAGGCCTGGCCGATCTCGTAGCGGCGGTAGGAGCCCCAGTCGTCCGGGAACACTTCCTTCATGTTCCAGGTGCCGTGCTCCTGGTAGGCGGCCACGAAGTCGTCCCAGGAGTCATAGGGAGCGCAGCCGCCGCCGTGCTCGGCATCGAGGGCGAGGCTCCTGCCAGCTACAACAGCCTGAACGATACGAACTACCTGGAGCAATTGGTGGAAGGCGATGCCGACATCTTGCTGGCCTATGCCGAACTGGACAAGCTCGATAATTTGGGACTTGCCTACATTCCGCTCATTCGTTCGCCCTTCGTTGCCATGGTCTCTATGGACAGCCCCCTGGCCTCTATGAAGTCGGTGACCATGGACGATCTGCGCAGCTACCGCTTCGTGAAATTCGCCGACGGCTATTCCTTGTCGGGCTGGACCAACATCGAACGCGTCTGCCAAGAGCACGGCTACACGCCCCGCACCCGGGCGGTACTCGGGCGCACCTACATGAACTACTGCGCTATTCCGCTGGGCGTGGAAGACGTCATGATCCTGCAGGCATCCATGCCCCAGCTGCGCTACCTGTCGGATTTCTCCCGCATGACGGTGCTCCCCGTAACCGACGACGATGCGGCCTTCCGGCTGTACGCCATCTACAAGAAGGACAACTACGAACGCGTGCGGCCGGCCCTGGACGCTTACACCCGCGCCCGCAAGATCATCCTCAACCATGGCAAAGGCGGCACCCTGGTCGACAGCGAGTAGCCGCGCGCAAGGGAAAGCTGCGCTCAATGGCCAAATTCCGAATGCCAGCTGCAAGTTCGAAGAGCTTGAAGCGACGTTTTGGTCAATTATCGGTCGTTAGCTGCAAACCGAAAAGGCGGCTTGCTTTGTACCAATATTCGTCGACGCACTGACCTGGGAATATTTTCCGAGCAGCCAGCCTGATTTCGTCGCTATAGCCTCCATGGTCAAAAACAGGTACCTAGCTGCCAGCTGGCAGCTACTTTTTGGCCATTTGGCGCCCCGCGGGAACAGCAAACACAAAAAAGGGGCGGCCCGAAGGTCGCCCCAATAGAAAACTCCCGAGTTCGTCCAAGGAAGTCAGTGATGCTTCGCAAGGACAGGCGAAACCAATTTACTCCTCGCCGTCTTCCATGGCCTGGTTGGAAGCCGCTTCGTCCTCGGCACTGGTGAAGCCGAAGCCGAGGGAGCTCAAGCCGCCCATGTTACCGAGCAGCGCGTCCAGCTCTTCAAGGTTGCGCTGGTAGGAGCGCGGAGGCAGCGCCTCGCCGAGCATCTCCTCGCCGTCGGTGTTGAACGTCGGGGGCTCGTCGCCGCCGATGAGGATGGTGTCGTCAGGCGAGAACACCATGTCCAAGAGCTGGCTCATGTCGTCGGAGGAAGCCGCCAGGTCGTCCTCGATGACGTGCATGAGGTCGCGGGCCGCCAAGCCCTCCTTCAGCTCCTCGATGGCCTTCACGCCGATGCCCTCGATGCGCAGCAGATCCTCCTCGGTATGACCCAGAAGGTCGGCCACGGTCTCGATGCCCGCCTCGGAGAACTTGTTCGCCCAACGCTGGGACACGCCCAGATCGTCGTAGATGTACAGGCGCGCGTCCTCGTCGGACAGGTTGTGGCCGCGATGACCCGAAAGGGCGCTGTAGTAGCCGCCGAACGAGCCCGAAGAATTGAAGCAGCCGTCGCTGTCGAGCGACCAATCCTGGGGCTGGGGCAGCAATTCCTCGATCTCGCGCAGCGCGTCCGGCGCGAAGTCGGGCAGCGCATCTCCCGTGACCTTCTCCACCGGGCGGCCCTTGTAGGTGAGACCCACGTCGCGGTAGCGACGCAGACCCGTGCCGGCGGGAATGGGCTTGCCGATGATGACGTTCTCCTTCAGGCTGGCCAAGTGATCGGTCTTGCCCTCGATGGCGGCGTCGGTGAGCACCTTGGTGGTCTCCTGGAACGACGCGGCGGACAGCCACGAATCCGTTGCCAGCGACGCCTTGGTGATGCCGAGCAGCAGCGGCTGGCCCACCGGCGGCTCCTTACCCTCGGCGATCAGCTCGTTGGCCACCTTCTCGAACTCGAAGCGGTTCACCTGACGGCCCGGCAGGAAGTCGGAGTCGCCGGCATCGAGCACGGCCACCTTGCGCAGCATCTGGCGCGCGATGACCTCGATGTGCTTGTCGTTGATATCCACGCCCTGGGACACGTACACGTCCTGGACCTGGCCCACGATGTAGCGCAGCGTCGTGTTCGGATCGGTGAGGCGCAACAGGTCGTGGGGGTTCACGGAGCCCTTGGTCAGCTGCTGGCCCACGCGCACCTCGCACCCGTCGAACACGCCCGGCAGAAGCTGGGCGCGGGCGCTCACCACGTACTCGCGGTAGTTGCCCTCCTGGTCGTGGATGGTGATGGTCTTCGACATCTTGTCGCCGGTGACCTGCATGGTGCCGGAGATTTCCGCGAGCACCGCCTGGCCCTTGGGCTTGCGGGCCTCGAACAGCTCCTGAACACGGGGCAGACCATGGGTGATGTCCTCGCCGGCAACACCGCCGGTGTGGAACGTACGCATCGTCAGCTGGGTGCCGGGCTCGCCGATGGACTGGGCGGCGATGATGCCCACCGCCGTGCCGATGTTCACCGGACGGGCCGTGGCCAGATCCCACCCGTAGCACTTCTGGCAGACGCCGTGCTCGGCATGGCAGGTCATGATCGTACGGATCGTGACCTCCTCGATGCCGGCCGCATCAAGCTCGCGCAGCTGGGCCATGGAATGCAGGTAGGTGCCGGCCTCGGCGAGGATCTCGCCGGTCTCGGGAGAGACGGCATCCTCCAGAAGGCAGCGACCGATGAGGTTCTCGTCCACCTCGTTCTTCTCGTTGCGCACACGGTAGGGCACGCCCTCGGTGGTGCCGCAGTCGATCTCGCGGATGATGACGTCCTGGGCCACGTCCACCAGACGGCGGGTCAGATAACCCGAGTCAGCGGTACGCAGCGCCGTGTCGGCCAGACCCTTGCGGGCGCCGTGGGTGGAAATGAAGTACTCCAGAACGGACAGGCCCTCGCGGAAGTTCGCCTTAATCGGACGGTCGATGATCTCGCCCTTCGGGTCGGACATCAGGCCGCGCATACCGGCGAGCTGGCGAATCTGCTTGATGTTGCCTCGGGCACCGGAGAAGGCCATCATGTAGATGGGGTTGAACTTGTCGAAGTTCTCCGCCATGGCCTCGCCGACTTCCTCGTTGGCATCGTTCCAGATGTCGACGACCTGCTTGTGGCGCTCCTCGTTGGACATGAGGCCCATCTCGTAGTCCTCGTCGATGGCGGCGACGCGCTCATCGGCCTGGGCGAGAATCGCCGGCTTGGACGGCGGGATGGTGGCGTCGTACACCGACACGGTAACACCGGCGCGGGTGGCGTAGTGGAAACCGGCGTCCTTCAGACCGTCGAGAATCGGCGGCACCTCGGACAGGTCGTAGGTGTTGGTGACGTCCTCGACCAGGCGGCTGATCTCCTTCTTGTTCATCTCGTAGTTCAGGAAGGGATAGTCCGGCGGCAGCACATCGTTGAAGATGATGCGGCCGACGCTCGTCTCGATGCGCTCGCCCTCCTTGTGATCCTCGAACACGCCGAAGGCGGTGGCCACCTTCGTGTTGTAGGGCAGACGCACCTGGATCTTGGCCTGCAGGTCCAGATCGGCGCGGGCGTCGTAGGCGTTCAGGGCATCATCGAAATCGATGAACATGCGACCCTCGCCGGGGAAGCCGTCGCGCATGGCCGTGAGGTAGTACAGGCCGATGATCATGTCCTGGGTCGGCACGGTCAGCGGATGGCCGTGGGCCGGGGACTTGATGTTGTTGGAGGACAGCATCAGCACGCGGGCCTCGGCCTGAGCCTCGGCGCCCAGCGGCACGTGCACAGCCATCTGGTCGCCGTCGAAGTCGGCGTTGAAGGCGGTGCAGACGAGCGGATGCAGCTTGATGGCCTTGCCCTCGACGAGCACCGGCTCGAAGGCCTGAATGCCCAGACGGTGCAGGGTTGGTGCGCGGTTCAGCAGCACCGGATGGTCGACGATGACCTCTTCCAGCACGTCCCACACGTAGCTGGCACCGCGATCGACGGCGCGCTTGGCGGCCTTGATGTTGGCGGCGTACTCAAGCTCGACCAGGCGCTTCATGACGAAGGGCTTGAACAGCTCCAGCGCCATCTGCTGAGGCAGGCCGCACTGGTGCAGCTTCAGCGACGGGCCGACGACGATAACGGAACGGCCGGAGTAGTCGACGCGCTTGCCGAGCAGGTTCTGGCGGAAGCGGCCCTGCTTGCCCTTCAGCATATCGGAGATGGACTTCAGCGGACGGTTGCCGGGGCCGGTCACGGGGCGACCGCGACGGCCGTTGTCGAACAGCGAGTCCACGGCCTCCTGCAGCATGCGCTTCTCGTTGTTGATGATGATCTCGGGGGCACCGAGGTCGAGCAGGCGCTTCAGGCGGTTGTTGCGGTTGATGACGCGACGGTACAGATCGTTCAGATCCGACGTGGCGAAGCGGCCGCCGTCGAGCTGCACCATGGGGCGCAGATCGGGCGGAATGACCGGGATGACGTCCAGGATCATGTCGGAAGGCTTGTTGTCCGACTTGAGGAACGCATCCACCACCTTCAGGCGCTTCACGGCCTTGGCGCGCTTCTGGCCCTTGCCCGTGGCGATGACCTCGCGCAGCTCTTCAGAGGTCGCCTCCAGATCCATGGCGTCCAGAAGGTCGCGCACCGACTCGGCGCCCATGCCGCCGGTGAAGTAGTCGCGGTAGCTCGCGCGCATCTCGCGGTAGAGGGCCTCGTCGCCGATGAGCTGCTTCGGCTCGATCTTCAGGAAGGCGTCGAACGCGTCCTGGCGCAGGGCCTTGCGCTCGTTGAACTCCTCGTAGATGTCGGCGATCTCCTCTTCCACCTCTTCGGGGGTGAGGCGCTCGTCGTCATCGAGATCGTCGACGAAGTCGTCCTCCTCCGGCACGTAGTCGGTGGACAGCTTGCGAGTGGCCTCGATGAGGCGGTCGCGCTCGGCGTCCAGCTCTTCCATGTCGGCGGCAAGCTCGTCGCGCAAGTCGTCGATGTCCTCCTCGCGGGCCTCCTTGTCCACCGAGGTGATGATGGAGCTGGCGAAGTACAGAACCTTCTCAAGCTCCTTCGGCGGAATGTCCAAAAGGTAGCCCAGACGCGACGGGGAGCCCTTGAAATACCAGATGTGGCTCACGGGCGCGGCCAGCTCGATGTGGCCCATGCGCTCGCGGCGCACCTTGGAGCGGGTGACCTCCACGCCGCAGCGCTCGCAGACGATGCCCTTGAAGCGAACGCGCTTGTACTTGCCGCAGGCGCACTCCCAGTCCTTGGTGGGACCGAAGATCTTCTCGCAGTACAGGCCGTCCTTCTCGGGCTTCAAGGTACGGTAGTTGATGGTCTCGGGCTTCTTCACCTCGCCGCGAGACCAGCTGCGCACGTCCTCGGCGGAAGCGAGCGAAATGCGCAGGGCGTCGAAGTTGTTGACGTCGAATTCCGTCATGGGGTTAGGCCTCCTCTCCGCCACCGATGAGGTCGGTGTTCAGGTCGGACTCAAGACCGCTCATCAGGTCGCCCAGCTCGGCAGCCAGGGCATCGATGGCGTTGGCCTCTTCGTCTTCGGTCTTCTTGGCATCAGCGGCGAGCGCGGCGTAAAGCGCCTGGTCGGCACTGTAGTCATCGATCTCGTCCTCGCTGATGGGTTGCATGTCGTGGCCCTCGAGCTCGACGTTCAAGCACAGGGACTTCATTTCCTTCACGAGCACCTTGAAGGACTCGGGCACCTCCGGCGCCGGGATGTTCTCGCCCTTCACGATGGCCTCGTAGCTCTTCACGCGGCCCGACGTGTCGTCGGACTTCACCGTGAGGATCTCCTGCAGCACGTTGGAGGCGCCGTAGGCGTACAGCGCCCACACCTCCATCTCGCCGAAGCGCTGGCCGCCGAACTGGGCCTTGCCGCCGAGGGGCTGTTGGGTGATGAGGCTGTAGGGGCCGGTCGAGCGGGCGTGAATCTTGTCGTCCACCATGTGACCGAGCTTCAGGATGTAGGTCTGGCCGACGGTGATGGGCTCGCGGAACTTCTCGCCGGTGCGGCCGTCGTACAGCCACGTCTTGCCGGTGCGCGTCAGCTGGGGCACCAGCTCGTCGCGGGCCATGTCGCCGTACTTCGCATGGTTCATGTTGATGAGGTTGCGGTTCGCCTTCTCGATGGCGTCCGAGACCTCTTCCTCGGTGGCGCCGTCGAACACGGGCGTGGCCACGTACATCGGGCCCTCCACGACCTCGTCGGTCTCCTCGGCGTCCGACCAGCCCCACTTGGCGGCCCAGCCGAGGTGGTTCTCGAGCAGCTGGCCGACGTTCATACGGGACGGAACGCCCAGGGGGTTCAGGATGACGTCGATCGGGGTGCCGTCGGCGAGGTAGGGCATGTCCTCGACCGGCAGCACGCGGGAGATAACGCCCTTGTTGCCGTGACGACCGGACAGCTTGTCGCCCTGCTGCACCTTGCGCTTCTGAGCGACGTAGATGCGCACGAGCTCGTTCACGCCGGGGGCCAGATCATCGCCGGCCTCACGGGAGGAGCGGTAGATGCCGATGACGCGGCCGCCGGAGCCGTGGGGCACCTTCAGCGACGTATCGCGCACCTCGCGGGCCTTCTCGCCGAAGATGGCGCGAAGCAAGCGCTCCTCGGCGGTGAGCTCGGTCTCGCCCTTCGGGGTGACCTTGCCCACCAGCACGTCTCCCGGGAACACCTCGGCGCCCACGCGGATGATGCCGTCGGCATCCAAATCGGAAATCATGTCCTCGGAGATGTTGGGGATCTCGCGGGTGATCTCCTCGGGGCCCAGCTTCGTATCGCGGGCGTCCACCTCGTACTCGGAGATGTGGATGGAGGTCAGCAAGTCCTCGGCCACGACGCGCTCGGACACGATGATAGCGTCCTCGTAGTTGTAGCCTTCCCACGGCATGTAGGCGATCATGAGGTTCTGGCCGAGCGCCAGCTCGCCGCCGTCGCAGGAGGGGCCGTCGGCCAGCACGTCGCCGGCCTGAACCTCGTCGCCCTTGCGGACGATGGGACGGTGGTTGATGCAACCGGACTGGTTGGAGCGCTGGAACTTCGGAATGAGGTACTCGTCGTACTCGCCATCGTCGTTCAGGATGATGATGGTCTGTCCGTCCACATAGTCGACCACTCCGGGGCGCTGGGCCACGAGAATCTCGCCGGAGTCCACCGCGATGCGGTGCTCGATGCCGGTGCCCACGAGCGGGGCGCTCGGACGCAGCAGCGGCACAGCCTGGCGCTGCATGTTCGAGCCCATGAGGGCGCGGTTGGCGTCGTCGTGCTCGAGGAACGGAATGAGCGAGGTAGCCACGGAGGTCATCTGGCGCGGCGACACGTCCATGTAGTTGACCGTCTCCGGCGGCACGTCCATGGCCTCGCCGAACACGCCGTTGGTGTCGGTGGTGCGGGCGAGCACGCGGGCGGACTTGTGGAAGACGCCGTCCTCGTCGGTGTAGCCGAACTCGCGGGTTTCCAGATCGAACAAGTCGTTGGCCTGGGCGATGGTGAAGTTCTCTTCCTCATCGGCGGTCAGGTAGTCGATCTCGTCGGTCACCTTGCCGTCGATCACGCGACGGTAGGGCGTCTCGATGAAGCCGTAGGGGTTGATGCGACCATAGGTGGCCAGAGAGCCGATAAGGCCGATGTTCGGGCCTTCAGGCGTCTCGATGGGGCACATGCGGCCGTAGTGGGAGGTGTGGACGTCGCGCACCTCGAAGCCGGCGCGCTCGCGGGACAGACCGCCCGGGCCCAGAGCCGACAGACGGCGCTTGTGCGTAATGCCGGCGGCGGGGTTGGACTGGTCCATGAACTGCGAGAGCTGGGAGCTTCCGAAGAACTCCTTGATGGCGGCCACGATGGGGCGGATGTTCACGAGCGACTGCGGCGTGATCTCGTCGGGCTCCTGCATGGACATGCGCTCGCGCACCACGCGCTCCATACGCGACAGGCCGATGCGGAACTGGTTCTGGATCAGCTCGCCCACGCTGCGGATGCGACGGTTGCCGAAGTGGTCGATGTCGTCGGTGACGAAGCCCTCATCGCCGTTGTGCAGACCGATGATGTAGCGCATCGTGCGGATGATGTCCTCATTGGTCAGCGTGGAGGAATCGTTCTCCTCGGGGGTGAAGCCGAGCTTCTTGTCCATCTTGTAGCGACCGACCTTGGCCAGGTCATAGCGCTGCGGGTTGAAGAACAGGCCGTCGAGCAGCGTGCGGGCGGAATCGATCGTCGGCGGCTCGCCGGGACGGAAGCGCTTGTACAGCTCGATGAGCGACTCTTCCTTGGTGGTGGCGGGGTCGCGGTCGAGCGTGCGCAGCACCATCTCGGAGGAGCCCAAAAGCTCGATGATCTCCTCGCGGGTCTCGGCCAGGCCGAGGGCGCGCACGAGCAGGGTGGCCGGCTGCTTGCGCTTGCGGTCGATGCGCACGGAGAGCAGGTCGCGCTTGTCGGTTTCGAACTCGAGCCACGCACCGCGGGAAGGGATGACCTTCGCGTTGTAGATGGTCTTGTCGGAGGTCTTGTCGCGCTCAGAGGCGAAGTACACGCCCGGGGAGCGCACGAGCTGGGAGACGACCACGCGCTCGGTGCCGTTGATGATGAAGGTGCCGCGCGGCGTCATGAGCGGGAAGTCGCCCATGAACACCTCCTGCTCCTTGATCTCGCCGGTCTCACGGTTGATGAAGCGGATCTCCACAAAGAGCGGCGCCTGGTAGGTGACGTCCTTCTCCTTGCATTCGTCCACCGTGTACTTGGGCTCGCCGAACTCGTGCTTACCGAATTCGACGCACATGTCGCCGGTGTTGTTCTCAATCGGGCACACATCGGCGAACGCCTGGGCCAAGCCCTCGTTCTTGAACCAGTCGAAGCTTTCCGTCTGGATAGCGATCAGGTTCGGGACGTCCATGACGTCGGGAATCTTCGCGAAGCTTCGGCGATCCCTGTAAAGGCTGGTGGGAGCGGATTTCTTATCCATTGCCACGAGGCTGTTCCTCCTTCACGTCCATCGCAAATCTGCAAAAAAGTTGCAATTCGCTAAAATACTACGGCGTGAAGCCCGAGTCAAGAAAAATTTTTACGAGCCATGGAAATTTTCTGGAAAATAGGGCTCGGAGCTGGGCGTTGTTGCGTTCCGTCCTCCGTAGGGGGCGACCTTGGTCGCCCCTCCTCAGGTGAGGGCGCCGCGCTTGAGGAGGGCAGACCAAGGTCTGCCCCTACGGATTGGAGCGCCACGCTCTCGCGCAACGAAAAGGGCGGACCGAAGTCCGCCCTTGTGGGATGGGGCAGAGCGTTTTCGCTCCGTCCCATTCTGCTATGAGAATGCCGTTAGTTTCCGGCGGCGCGGGCGGCCTCGTAGGCTTCCACGAGCTTCTTCGTCACGTCGGCCGGCGCCTGCTCGTAGCCTTCCAAGGTGAGCGTGTAGGAGCCGGAGCCGCGGGTCATGGAGCGCAGATCCTTGGTGTAGTTGATGACCTCGGCATAGGGCGCGCGCATCTTGATGACGGTCTCGCCGGCCGCGAAGCCCGCGTCGGTGCCCACAATGCGGCCGCGGCGCGTGGAGATGTCGCCCATGATGGTGCCGGCGTACTCCTCGCCCACGGTCACTTCCATAGTGGCCCAGGGCTCCAAGATGATGGGGCCGGCGTTCTCGCAGCAGGCGCGGAAGCCGATGCGCGCCGCGGTCTTGAAGGCCATCTCGTTGGAGTCGACGGAATGATACGAGCCGTCGAACACCGTGCACTTGATGTCCACCATGGGGTACCCCGCGAGGAAGCCCTCTTCCATGGCCTCGCGCACGCCCTTATCCACCACCGGGATGAGGCCGTTGGGAATGGCGCCGCCCTTGATCTCGTCCACGAACTCGTAGCCCTCGCCGGGGATGGGGGCCAACCTCAGCCAGCAGTCGCCGAACTGGCCGGCGCCGCCGGTCTGCTTCTTGTGACGGCCCTGGGCCTCGGCCTGCTTGGTAATGGTCTCGCGGTAGGGGATGCGCACGGGCACGAGCTTCGCCTCCACGCCGGACTGCTCCTTCAAGCGCCCGATCAGCATGTCTACCTGGGTCTCGCCCATGGCGTGGATGATGGTCTGATGCGTGTCCTCGTCGCGCGTGATGCGGATAGTGGGGTCAGCCTCGGCGGCGCGGGCTAGGAAGGTGCCGAGCTTGTCCTCCTCCTTCTTCGACACAGCCTCGATGGCCACGGGGTACAAGGGCTCGGGCAACGGCAAAGGCTCGATGGCGATGGTGCCCTCGCAGGAGAGCGTGTCGCCCGCACGCACGTCGGAAAGCTTCGGCACCACGACGATGTCGCCGGCCTTGGCGCTCTTCACGTCGACGGCCTCTTTGCCCATCATGACCTGGATCTTGCCGAGGCGCTCCTTCTTGCCGGTGCGCCCGCAGACGAGCTCCAGCCCCGGCTCCAGGTAGCCGGAGATGACCTTCAGGAAGGTGAGGCGTCCGACGAACGGGTCAGACACCGTCTTGAAGGCGAAGGCGCAGGGGGGCTTCGTCTCGTCGATGCGCACCGTCACGTCGTCGGCCATGCGGAAGCGACCGTGGCTCTTCGGGTGCGGGAAATAGGTGCAGATGTCCTCCATGAGGCCCTGAACGCCTTGCATAATAATGGTGGATCCCACGAACACCGGAATGATGAGCTCCTGAGCGATGGCTTTGTCCAGCAGCCCCTCCAGCTCCTCTTGGGTGAGCTGCTCCTCGCCCTCGAGGTACTTCATCATAAGCTCGTCGTCGGCCTCGGCCACCAGATCGCACAGCTTGTCGCGGGCGTTGCGCGCCTCCTCCTGGTACTTCGCCGGCAGGGTTTCCACCGCTTCCACGCGCTCGCCGCCGTCCTCGAAATAGCGGGCCTCCATGCGGATGATGTCGATGACACCCTGGAAGTCCTCGGCCTGGCCGATGGGGATGGTCACCGCGCCGAGGCGACCGCCGAAGCGGGCGTGCAGCAACGCCATGGCGGCGTCGAAGTTGGCGTTCTCGCGATCGATGTGGTTGATGTACACCGCGCGCGACAGGCGCATGTCCTCCGCCTCGCGCCACAGCTTCGTCGTCATAACCTGGGGGCCGTCGACGGCGTCCACCACGAACAGGGCCATTTCGGCCGCCTGCATGGTGGCCAGCGTATCACCGATGAAGTCGGGATGGCCGGAGGTGTCCAGCACGTTGATCTTGTAGTCCTTGTAGGGGATGGGGGCAATGGAGGTGGAGATGGTGAACTTGCGCTTGATCTCCTCGGGGTCGTAATCGAGGTACGACTTGCCGTCGTGGGTCGTGCCCATGCGCGGCGTCTTGCCGGAGACGAAGAGCATGGCCTCGGCCAGCGAGGTCTTGCCGGCGCCATCCTGTCCTACAAGGACGATGTTTCTGACGTGTTCGGGAGCCGGAGCTGCCATGAGCGACCACCTGCCTTCCTGATAGAGGGCGCCCGCACCCCTTGCGCGGGTCTAACCCGGGCGCGCCGCCCATCGGTCGCGCGCCTTCTCGCCAAACGCTACGCTGAATTCCCGTTGCCGCGAACACCCGCTGCCGGGGCCGCGCCAACTGACAGATCCACGACCCGCGAGCTCTTGGCGCATCGCCAGCGAGCGGTCTTTCAGCGCCGACGAACGGCGTCTTTTCCGTGGCATCCATATTAGCAGAGGGCACCGCGTCCGCTGAGTACAGCGAAAAATTCGCGAGACGAAGTTCGTGCGCTTTTTCTCAGGGGGAGCTTCTCAGGGTTTGATCCGCGAGTTGGTCCGCGAATTGGTTTGCAGGTTGATCCGCGAGCTGGCCCGCAAGCTGGACCGCAAGTTGGCCCGCGAGTTGGCCCGTGCACCCCCCAACCGCCCATGCGACGCCACCACGGTTGGCGCGAGGAACCAACCGAGACATTCTCGCGTCATTAATACGGTTCGGAGAGAGTAGCCTGTTCGAACGCGCGCAGGGCGCAGGAGCCACACGCGCCATCCCTCACCGCCGCATGGCTTCATTATCGATTGGAAAGTGACGGTCAATGTCGAAACTAATACTATGGGGCTCGAGTGCCCTCGATTTCTACCAGCACGGCGATTTCACCTCTCTCCTCACTCTGTGGCTTGATATCGCCCACCAGGAGGACATCACCCCCAACGCTGCCGCCGTTCAGTATCTGGAGGATAGGCTCCCCTGGCTGAGCAAGCCTTTTCGCATCATCGTTCCTTCACGCCAGCAAAAGCGCAATCTCAAAGATGTGCGCTGCCATGTCGCAGAGGCGTCAATTCAGCAAGATCGCTATTTTCGCATTGCGCAAGGACTCTTTGCTCCTTCCCCCGAGGTCGCCTTTCTCCAAAGCAACTGGAGTCACGACCTTGCCGAAGTGATCTTCAAAGGAAGCACCCTTTGCGGCGCCTACGGTCTAACGCCTCCTTTCGACACCGTCTTCAATCGCCCCGTTCTTACTTCATCTGAGCGCATCCAAGAAGCTCTTTTGGCCCACCGGGACATACGAGGCTGCGCCATGACGAGACGCGCCGCTCCTTGGATTCTCGATAACGCCGCCTCGCCGAGAGAGGCAGCCCTCGCTCTTCTCATGACGCTCCCCAACCATCTCGGCGGCTATCACTTCGCCCGACCGAGGCTGAATCATTCCATCGAACTCACCGGTGCCGCTCGCCCGCTTTCGCGAAAAGAGTACTATGTTGCAGATGTTTGCTGGCCCGCGCAAAGACTCATTCTCGAGTACGACAGCGACGAACGCCACCTTACGTCCGAGCAGCTGCAGGAAGACGCTGTTAAACGCATGACGCTGCAAGCCATGAACTACCGGATCATCACCGTGGGACGATTGCAGCTCAACTCAACCAGCGAAACAAGGAAAATCGCGCTCTCTGTTGCCCGCGCACTTGGCAAACCGATCCGATTCCGCATAGGCGACTTCGATGCAAAGCACAAGCATCTGCGAGAGGTCCTGGGACTCCCCTCCTGGCAATAACGCACCCTGACAACCGCAGCCCAAAGATGATTTTTGTCAGGCGTCCTTCCTTGTTCTGACATTTTTGCTGGTCTGGCTGCGGGTTGCCGAGGAAGGATTTGGAGGCACGAAGCTGTGACCTGGTGCTTCTCTTGCTGCGACTTTGTTTTTCATGGTTAACACCGCAGCCCGAGAGCCTAAAATGTCGCACGTTTCAGAACCGAACGACAAAAAGATGCCTCGGGCTGCGGATCGAGGATCAAAATGCCGTTGGCCCCAAACCCAAATGACAAAATGAGGCCCCAAGGTGCGGCCGCGACGCGCGAGGCCACGGCAAGAACCGCGGCCTCGCGAAACTGGGAGCAGCTGGGCTGCTCGACGCATGGGATATGGCTAGAGCTCGCTGATGATGCGGGCGGTGCGGGCGACGCATTCGGCCTTGGCGCGCTCGACGTCGATGGTGGGCCATTCACCGGCGCGGTAGATCACCTCGCCATCGCACATTGTGAGCACCACGTCGGCACCATCGCCGGCATAGACCACGTTGTACACCGGGTCGGGCGCGGGGCACCAGGAGGGGCCCGTGGTATCCAGCACGCACAGGTCGGCACGGGCACCTGCGGCCACAATGCCGCAATCCTCGCGGCCCTGGGAAAGCGCGCCGGTGCGCGTCGCCGCCGCCAGCGCCTGCTGGGGCGTGACCGCCGTCGGATCAAGCGTCGCGCCCTTGTAGATAAGCGCCTGCAAGTACATGTCGTGGAACAGGTTGTGGTTGTTGTTCGACGCCATGCCATCGGAGCCCAGGCACACGGGAATGCCGCGGCGCAGCATCTCGGGAATGGGCGCGAAACCGCTGCCAAGCTTCATGTTGGAAGCCGGGTTGTTGGCGACGAACACCCCGTGCTGCTGCAAGATATCCAGGTCGGCGTCATCGACCCATACGCAATGGGCCGCCGTCACCGGCACGTCGAACAACCCGAGGCTTTCGAAATACTGCACCGGCGAGAGGCCGCCGTGGCGCTCGCGGCATTCGCGCACTTCCTTCTCGGTCTCGGACAGGTGGATGTGCAGGCGCAGGTCGGTGCCACGCACGATGTCCAGAATGTCGCGGCAAACCGTCTCGGTGGACAGGTACTCCGAATGGATGTTATAGTCGATGCGAATGCGTCCGTCGCCGGCCCCGTGCCAGTCGCGCACAAGGGCCTCCATCTGGGCGCAGATGGGATATTCCGCATAGGGCTTCTCCTCGAAGGCAACGAGTCCCTCGCACATGTTGGCCTTCATGCCGGCCTCGAGCACCGCACGGGCACGCTCCTCGGTCGCGTAGTACATGTCCGAAAAACTGACCACGCCGAAGCGCGCCATCTCGGCGCAGGCGAGCACCGTGCCCCAATAGCAATCCTCGGCGGTCATTTTGGCCTCGAAGGGGAAGCACTTCTCCTCGAGCCAACGCTGCAGCGGCAAGTTCTCGGCGTAACCGCGCAGAAGCGTCATGGGAGCATGGGCATGGGCGTTGTAGAGCGCGGGCATGAGCAGACGTCCCGTGCCATCGTAGGTCTCGCCGAAGGTGGCAGCCACATCGGGCGCAGGAGGCACCGAGCCGATATAGGCGATTCGGCCGTCGCGCACCCCCACCCATTGGTGGTGCTTGATAGCGAAGTCGGCGTCGAGAAGATTGATATCGGCAAAGAGCATGGAAGGCCTTTCGAAGAGAGCAGAACGGGGTTCTAGGGAAGAAGCATAACGCATTTCGCGGACGGAAACGGTTTTCGCGGCGACCTCTTCCACAAATGGACATGGTACCTTTGGCTACTTCCGAATGCCGCCGGCAGAGAGCGAACCCTTCGTCGGCAAAGCTCGCTGCTGGCTGCGTGGCCGAGAGTGCGTCCTCGGGGGGGATTCCCTCTTGAAGCATCATTCGCTGCCACAAAAAGGACCCGTGCCTGAGCGCGGGTCCTTGGGAAACGCCTGGGTTGTCGAGAGCAGCTTACTGCTGGGTACCCTCGGCGCCCTCGGCGGCCTGATCGGCAGCGGCCTGGTCGGCGGCAGCGTCAGCGCCAGCCTGGTCGGCGGCCGTCTGGTCGGCAGCGGCCTCATCGACTGCCTGGTCGGCAGCGGCAGCGTCGCCGGCCTGATCGTCGGCAGCGGCATCAGCACCAGCCTCGCCGGCAGCGGCCTCGTCGGCGGCCGCATCGGCAGCGGCGGCGTCGGCAGCGGCCTGATCCTCGGCGGACATGGTCTCGTCGGAAGGCTGCTCAGTGCCCTCGGTGGCGGCAGCGTCGCCCTCGGCATTCTGGGCAGCAGCCTCCTCGTAGGGAGCAAGGTCGATGGCGTAGGGCAGGCCCTCGGGCATCGGGTTAACGGTGATCTCGGCGTTGTTGCGATACTCCTCGAACCAGGTGGAGAAGTTCTGGGAGGCGTTGCTCTGCTCCATGTAGGTCAGATACTCCTGGAACTCGGTCGGCAGCTGGTCAACCGACGTGATACCGCCCTCGGGAACCTCGTAGACATCGGTCACCTTGATGATGTGGTAGCCGTACTCGCTCTTGACGGGAGCGGCGACGATCTGATCCTTCTCGAGGCCGGCCAGAGCGTCCTGGTACTCAGTGACGAAGGTGCTCAGCGCGTCCCAGCCCACATCGCCGCCGTTAGCAGCGGAGCCAGTGTCGGTGGAGTACTGGGAAGCGGCATCCTCGAAGGAGATCTCGCCGGCGTTGATCTGATCAAGCAGCTCCTGGGCGCGGGCGGCCAGAGCGGCGTCGTCCTCGCCTTCCTCGGCGGTCAGCAGGATGTGGCTCGAGCGCTTAGCGCCGTTGAACTGCTCGCTCATGGCCTGGGCCTGGGCCAGGGTCGCATCCTCGCCCTCGCCTTCAGTATCCTGGGCGGCCACGGCCTCGGCGAGCTTCGTCTGAAGCAGATTCGGACGAATGACGTCCTCGATGTAGGACTCCTCGGTCATGCTGGACGCCTCGAGAGCCTCCTGGAAGGCCTCATCAGACTCGAACATGGCCTTGGTCTCCTCCATGGCGGAATCGATGTCGGCCTGCTCCACGGTCACGTTGTACTCTTTGGCGGCCTGGTCGTAGAGATCCTGGTTGACGTAGTAGTCGATGACCTCTTCGCGCACGGACTCGGGGGTGTAGCCGTTGGCGACCATCCACTCGCCCCACGCCTCATCGGACTCCAGCGAGCTGGAGGTGCGGAAGTTGGCGATGTAATCGGTGACCGTCTGCTCCATGATGTCCTGGCCGTTGACCGTCGCGGCCACCGCGCCGCCGCCGGCACCGTTGCCGCCGCAGCCCACCAGCCCGGCACCGAGAGCGACGCAGAGCGAAACCGCTCCCACGCTCTTCAGAGCAGAGCTCTTGAACGAGGCAAATTTCATGTGTCCTCAACCTTTCATGACATTGCGTCAGCCCTATTGCCGGCGCAGGCTCATCGAGCGCACTCCCGCTCCCTCCGCGGGACTCCCGCCCTTCCTTCATGAGCGCTAACTGAATGTTGCAACCCTAGCGTAACGTTCTTTACCGTTTCGTAAGGTCAGAGAGCTATTATTTCGATGCGCGCGCACCGTATAAAGCGAATTACTTAGTCCACACACGGTGTCAACAATAATCGCACATACCTGTAAAGTTCCTGAAAGGATTCCTTAAAACCTGAGGTGAAGGGTCATTTTCCAGGTGCCTGTCGAAACCGCAGCATCAACAAAAAAGCCCGCCTAACGGCGGGCTTGAAAGGTTGGTGGAGCATGGTGCCACGTGGCAGAACACCGCCACCCTTGTCGTAAAGCTGCGCCCCGGGCGGTCCGTCGTTATCTTCGAAGTGCATCACGATGTGCAGATCGTCGTCCAGCAGGACCACGCGCGCCACGAATACGTCGATGAGCGTCTTGTCATCGGGCGCCGCGGCGATCTGCTCCAACCAGAACAGCACGCGGTCCCGGTCGAGCGCCACTGCCTCGATCGCCTGGGCAATCCGCAGCTCCTCGGCCAGCGTCTCCTCCTGCTCTTGAAGCTGGGCGATGCGCTCCTTGGCCCCGGGCGGTATGATGCCCTGCTCGATGGCCTTGAGGATGTTGGCGTAGGCGGCCTTGATCTCCTTGATCTCTGCGGCGATCACGTCGGACTGGGGCGTGGGGTCCTCGGTCTCGCTGTACTCGCAAACCAGGTCGGCGATCTTCTCGCGCGTGGCCTCCCTCGACAGCGCCGCCCTCACGGCATCGGCCACGTTCTCCTCGATCACGTCCTTGCGGACCTGGCGGCCGCAGCCCTTCTTGTCCTTATAGTAGTAGTACACGGTCCCGCTCTTGCCCGTGCCGCTGGTGCCGGTCATGGGCGTATCGCACTTGCCGCAGTACAGCTTGCCGGTGAGCAGGAAGTCGGCGCCCAGCGCCTTCCTGCGCGGCCTCGTCTCGTCGCCCAGCATCTTCCAGATCATGCGCTGCTCCTCCATGGTCCACAGGGCGGGCATGCCGCCCTCGGTCTCGTGCCCGGCATAAGAGTACACCCCGGCGTTCTGCTTGCGCTTGAGCATCTTGGTCAGGACGTTGTGGGTGATCGGCTTCCCGCGCTTGGTCTTGTGCCCCTCCAACGCTCTCACAATCTCCGCCACGGTCTTGCCGTTGGAGAGCATGGACCTCGCGCGCCGCAGCACCGCGGCCTCCACCTCGTTCACCACGTAGTAGCCGTTCACTATGTCCCACCCGTAGAGCGGCTGGCCGTTCGCCATGCACCGCTCCGCGTTCTTCTGGATGCCGTCCACGATGCGCTCGCCCAGCTGCGCGCTCTCCCACTCGGCCAGCACCTCCTTGATGCCCAGCTGCAGGATGCCGTCCGACCCCTTGCCTATGTCCTCGCCCGAGTAGAGTATCTCGACCCCGTACTTCCTGAGCGTGATGCGCAGCAATGCCATCTCGTCGCGGTTGCGCATGATGCGCGGCACCTTGTAGATCACCACGAAATCGAACAGGCCGGCCTTGGCGTCGGCCACCATGCGCTGGAAGTCGGCGCGCGAGGTGGTCTTGCCGGTCTTGGCCTCGTCGGAGTACATGGCCACCATGTCGAGGTCGTTGATGGCGCAGTACGCGAGGTTGTTGTCCTCTTGAATCTCGATGCTCTCGCTGCGCTGGTTGTGCGAGGAGAAGCGGGCGTAGGACGCCACGCGCCTGCCGGGTCTCGGGTTGTCGCAGGGTACTAGCTGCACGGCTACCCCTTACGCGGACGCTGCGATCTGATGATCTTCCAGCCCCGCCGCTCCAACTCGCGCGCCCTCGGATGCGCGGATGCCCCTCACTGCCCCGGCGGCCGCGTCCTTCCCGGCATCTGAGAGGCGGGCGTAGTCATCGTTCATGACGGCCTGCCGTGGGTCGGCATAACTGTCAGCCTTAAAATCTCGGCCGGCAAGTTCGTCTAGGGTACACCCCAGAACATCAGCAAACTCCCAAGCAAGTTCCAAAGTAATGGGTCTGGCCCCTTGCTCATAGTTTGTATAGGTGTCCTTACTCATGCCGATATGTTCGGCGAAAGCCTTGGCGCTCTTGAAGCCCCGGTCTTTTCTAATTCGTTGAAGCTGCGTTTTCATGCGGGACCTCCTCTCGCAGCGAGATATTACCCGCACTGAACAAAATTAGCAATCTTTTTTACAAAATCTTGTTGACACTTTGCTCGTTCTGAGTAAGATAGCTAATTAGTTAGTTCGCTCCGAACTAAAAACGAAGGAAGGAACAGCGCAATGAAGATCGACCGCAACGCATTTGACGCCCGCCGCAGCAACTGGGTGAGCGGCAGCCACGACGGGTACACCTTCGAGGCCAAGGTGTTCGCCGAGCCTAGCATGTTCGGCATCCCCACTCCACGATTCGAGGACGGCGGCAACGTCTCCAAGCTGGTCATCCGCGACGCCGAGGGGCGCGAGGTTTACGCCTACGACCGCGGGCCGTGCTACGGCGAGACGGTCCCCCACTACGCCGACGTCGCCAACGAGATCGTGGCCGCCCTAGAGGCCGAGTTCTGCGAGGAGGCGTAAGCGATGAGGAACGAGAAGCTGTACCGCCAGGCTATCGAGATCGCCTCCTATGCTGAGGAGCGGTTCTTGGAAGCGAGGGAAGCCAATCAGTCATTCAACGACAACCCCGAACTCAAGGAAAAGCACAGGCAGATGGAGGTGCAGCCGGCCGCTGCGGAAGCCTGCGCCCAACAGTCCCTCATCGCCGAGCTGTTCGGCGTGTCCGAGGAGAAGGTGCACGAGGACCTGGCCCGCGCCATCCTCGCGCGAGAGACGCCGGAGGAGGTGGGAGCGTGAGCAACAACGCCCTGGGGGCCGTGTTCCTGATCTGCGTCACCGCGCTGATCGCGCTGGGCATGGCCTGCTGCACCTTCGCGCGCTAGGCGCGTCCGTCAGGCCACCCGCGGCGACGTTAACAACGCGGGGCTCTTTGAGAAACGAAGAAGAAGGGCGGCTATCGAAAAGGATGCTTTCGGTTGCCTCCTTCCTGAAAGTCCCTCCTCTACTCGGCTATTCGCTCTGGTCTTCCCCCTGCTCAGGTTCTGGCCAGTCGAATGGAGCGTCGTAGTAGAGGCCCGCGAACTCGGCCTCCTCGGCGGCTTCGCCGTCGTAATAGGTTGAATCGCTCATAGGGCGACCTCCTAACTGCCGCCCTTCTTCTTCGGTTCTCAACCTTCCGCATTCTACACCCGCACTGAGTTGGCAGATGCAATCCCCGCCACGGCATTGCATCCCCCAGATCACTGCGAGAACACAGGAAGGAGGAAAACATGGCATGCACCAAGGAGCAAGTCGGAGAGTGCATCCGCGCGGAGCGTGCACGACGCAAGTGGAGCCGCGATGACCTTGCGGAAGAAACCGGCATCCCGGCAACCACCATCGGCTCGTACGAGAACGCTAAGAGCGGCATCACCCTCGACAACGCCTGGGCATTGGCCGATGCGTTCAAGATGCCCATCGGCTCTCTCTTCGGCCGCGACGAGAGCAAGTACGAGAAAGCAAGCTAACCGACCAAGGAAGGAGCACCCACATGGAAGAGACCACCACGCACCGCGTCAAGGAGGCGGTGGCCGGCGCCGTCGAGAAGGCGGCGGAGGACCCCGGCGGCGCGTACGCCGTTGCCGAACTCGGCAAGGCGTACGCCGCCATCCTGGACGCCGAGGCGAGGCGCGACGCCTCAAGCATCGGCTCCAAGCTGCTCGAAGAGATCAACAACCTGTAGAGGAGGAAAACCATGAAGGAACTCAACATCCGCGAGGTCATCGGCCTCATCGCCGACTCGCTCGCCGAGGGCGACCGCGCCACCGTCGCGATCGAGCGCAAGGAGGGCGGAGAGGGCTGCGGCCTGAACGTGCTCAAGTCCCCCAGCTACGTGCTGGACGCCGTTCAGGACAACGGCTACTACGCCGCCCCCGACTTCGGTGGCACCGTCATCGCTGCGGAGGAGGTGCGCTAGATGGAGAACCGCGTGAAAGTGCGCGCCTGTTTCCAGGGCTGCAACATCAAGACCGGCAAGACCGTCATGCAGTTCGAACTTGACCCAGAGCACAAGGGCGCGCTCCCCCAGCTGGCCATGATGACCGGCACCTTCGTCACCTTGGAGATCGCCAGCGACCAGCTGGTCATCCCGGTGGACATGGGCAGCGGCGAGGTCCTGGACGGCCAGGACGAGGCCTTCGCCGACGAGTTCGAGGCCGAGGGGGCCGGCGAGGAGCCGAGCGCCTTCGAGCTTCCGCCCGCCGACTTCGAGTATGAGGACGTTGAAGATGAGGCGGCATGACACCGGAGCAGCGGGGCATGTGCCACACGGTCAAGCTGCTGATGCGCCAGTTCTACGGGGACCCGGGGAACGAGGCCAGGTTCCGGGAATGGAAGGAGGAGCGCGAGGCAATCAACCCCGCCACGGACTTGCCGCCCCGCGCCCCTTCAAGATGCCCCGCAAAAGAGCGGCGCACCGCAAATCTTACCGCATCGGCGACGTGATGCTGGGCGCGATCACGGTGATCTGCGCGGCGGCGGTCCTGTGGGGCTACGCCGTAGCCTACCAGGTGGGCTACTCCGCGGCCGAGCACTACTTCGAGGAGGTGCGCCATGGCTGAGGTCTGCGGGCAGCTGTACGACGGGGTGGCCCGCACCCCGCTCATGCGCGTCGAGGAGGCGTGCGCCTGGATTGCCGAGGACTACCCGAAGAAGTGGCTGCGCCTGGTGAACCTGTGCGAGCGGGCCATGGCCGACGGCTGGCCGCGCATCCGCCGGGGCGATCTGTTCGTGCTGGCCACGCAGCAGGGCATGCCCATCACGCTGTGCAGCGAGTTCAGAATGGACAACAACCTGTGGAGCGTGCTCAGCCGCTACCTGCTCATGTTCCGCCCCGAGCTTGCCGCCGCGATCTTCCCGAAGACCACCGAGGCGCTCGACGGCGGGGCCATCGACTTCGAGGGCGTCTGGCACGACACGGTGGCGCGCAACACGTTCTTCCCGTGCAAGTGCTGGCAGGACGCCGCGAGGCTCTACAGGGAGGCGGCATGAACATCGTGGCCGTGGACCCCGGCACCTCCAACACCGGCATCGTGTACATGAACGAGCGCCGCATCATCTGCGCCAAGACCCTGCACTACAAGAGCACGGTGAAGGCCGACCAGTACGCCCTGCGAGATCGCGCCGACAACATCGCGCGGCAGCTGAGCGCGTGGGTGGCCGACAAGCCCCACGAGGTCATCGTCATGGAGGGCTTCCTGGGCTACTCGGGCAAGGGCGGCGGCTACGTCTTCCAGACCCCGTACCTGTGCGGCTACCTCCACGCGGCCCTGCGCGGCGAGAAGATCGCCATACAGACCAGCAGGCAGGTGCTCAACCCGAAGTCCCGGGGCAACACGGCCGACCTTCGCACCCTCATGGAGCGCGGCGCGAACCCCTACCCCGGGTGCGAGCACTGCACCAACGACCACCTGCGGGCGGCCGCGTGCCACGGGGCGTACTACCTCGCGCACCATCTGAGGCCGGCCCATGCGTAAGGGCAGCAGGCGGAACGACTGGACGGTATCCGAGGAGCAGTTCCTCATAGCCAACGCAGGGAAGCTGCCGAAGCGGGAGATATGCCAGATGCTCCGCCGCTCGTCCGAGTCGGTGAGGCAGAAGGCCAAGGCGCTGAGGCGGCAGGGCGTGGACGTGTGCCTGCGCCACTACAGCCCCACCCTTGAGCCGTGCCCCCACTGCGGCAGGCTCTCGGGGACCATCGACCGCAGCGGCAAGTGCGAGCCGTGCCGCAGGCGCGACCAGCTGGCGACCATCCAGATGAGGATCGCCGACCTGCTGCCGCTGCTGCCGCCCGATGAGCGCGCCACCTACGAGCGGACCGAGGCGCTCCTCGAATCGAAGAGCGATCCCCTGCCCGAGCCGCCCGACACCGGCGGCATGAGCGGCTACCGGCGGGCATACGCCGAGGAGGCGCATGCAAGAGCCGTCGAGGCGTGCGTCTCCCGAAACCTTCGCCGCGAGGTGAAGGCCGCGCAGAAGCGCAAGGAGCGCATCGAGAAAAAAACAATTCAATGACACTTTTCCAGATAGGAGCAACAAAATGAAAGACAAGACAGCCAAGATGAAGCGGTGCTCCGCAGGCGAGCACATCCCCGCCGAGCGCGCCGAGGAGCTGGCCGAGGCGGCGCTCGGCTTCGCCTCGTCCGTCGAGTTCGCCAGCGGCATATCGTTCGCCTGCGCGTTCCTCGCGTGCGAGAAGGGCGACCCCCGCTTCGGCATGACCCCCGCCGAGTTCTACGACCACGGCCCCCTCTCGGAGGAGCCTCCGGCCGAGGTCGTGGGCAAAGCCTACGAGATCATCGAGGAGCTTGAGCGCATGGGCGTGGAGGTTGTGAGCGCCTACATCGTAGAGGGCGGCCGCTAATGGGCGCCGTGATCGAGACCGTCAGCATCGAGGACGTGTACCCCCTGGTCGATGAGTTCGGCAACGACCTGGCCACGCGCGACTGCTCCACCAAGGCGAACCAGGCCTACGTGGAGGAGCTTGCCCGCTCGATGCGCGCCAAGGGCATCCCCGACGAAATGGTGACGCTCGTGCGCGATGGCGGCATCTACCGCATCAAGGCCGGCAACAGCCGCGTCATGGCCATGCGCAAGCTCGGCACCAAGGCGTTCCCCGCCATCGTGGAGGACGAGAGCACCGAGCAGGCGGTTCTTGAGACTGTTGTGCGCACCAACACCAAGAAGAAGTACGAGGCGGTCGAGGAGAGCCGCTTCATCAGGCAGCTGTCCATGTTCGGCGATGACGAGTACGTGTCCGAGGTATCGGGCATGGAGGCCGAGAATGTTGCCAAGGTGCGCCGCGCGGTCAAGGTGGTGCAGGACGCAGCCGACGATATGAGCCTGCTGCGCCTCATCGCCATCGGCGAGAACGCCGATGACCCGGAGGCCGTGGAAGCCCTCACCAACTGCGCAGAGCGCGAGTACCTGACCATCGCCAAGCGATTCGAGGAGCGCAGGAAGAAGGGCCGGAAGGCGAGCGCCCTGGCCAGCGAGCTTGAGGCCATGGGCATTCCCATCGCGGAGAGCGCCGACGGGTACGACCTGGTGGCCAACGTCAACAAGGCGGCCATGGTGCCGGGAAACCTGCCTGACGGCTGCGTGGCCATGCGCCACCACATCCCCGGCTTCTTCATGATCTTGAAGCCCGCCGCCTCCGAGGGGCAGACCGCCGAGCCTGGGCAGGCAGAGCAGCGCGAGGAGCGCGACGGCGCCCGCGCCGAGGCCGAGGCCATGGCCGTCCTCTACGCCGAGGGCACCGCGAACCGCCGCGCCTGGCTCTCCGAGCAACTACAAGCCCAGAGCCTGCTGCCCGCGCTATCGCGCCTCGTGGAGAAGAGCGAGAGCCGCCACGCCCCGCTCGTCAAGGCGTTCCTCGAAGCCACGGGGGCCAGCCGCCTGAACGTCGGCCAAAGCGAGATCGTGCTGCTCTTCGAGAGCATGAACGACGCATCCGGGCGCGGCATCCTCGACGCCGCGGGGCGCCCGCGCACCAAGGCCTGCAGCAACTACACCGACCTGCTCGACGCCATGGAGGCCGACGGATACGAGCCGAGCGAGGACGAGCAGGGCATCTACCAGAAAGCCAAGGACCACCTGGAGGCAGTCAATGAGTAACGAAGTCATCGAAGCCACCGCCGAGGTCATCGAGCCGAGCAACGCGCTTGAGGTCACCTACACCCCCGCCGTGCTCGCCGACAACCTCGAAGCCCTCAACGCCTTCGTTGAGCAGCAGATCGCGCCCTACGTCGGCGCGAAGATCGACCCGAACGACTACGAGCAGGTCAAGATGGCGCGCAAGTGCATGGCCGACCTCAACAAGCTGAAAGACCCGATCGACAAGGAGCGCAAGCGCGTCAAGCGCGAGTACGAGGCCCCGCTCAAGGAGTTCGAGGGCAGGGTCAAGGCCATCACGGCCAAGATCGACGGCGCCCGCGCCGCCCTCAAGGCCCAGGTCGATGAGGCCGACGAGCGATTCAGGGAAATGCGCCGCGCCCTTCTCATCGAGGAGTATGAGGGATGCGCCGGCCCGATCGCCGACGTCATCCCCTTCGCGGCCATCCTTGAGGATGCGTGGCTCAACCGCTCAACGCCCGAGACCAAGGCCGTCAACGAGCTGTACGAGAAGGTAGAGAAGGCGCTCAAGGGCTACAAGACGCTGCAGACCAAGGAACTCGCCCACAAGGACGAGGTGGTCAAGCACTACGCCGGCACCCTCGACCTCATCGCCGCGCTTGAGCTTGAGGACAGGCTGAACGAGCGCGACCGCGAAATGGCCGAGTTCAAGGCGGCCCAGGAAGCTGCCCGCCTCGTCGCCGAGGAGCGCAAGGCCCCCGAGCCTGAGCCCGAACCCGAGCCGCAGGCGGCCCCGGCCGTCCCCGAGCGTTTCAGCTGGGCGCTGTCCATGGAGTTCGAGGGCACCAAGGAGTTCGCCACCTCCGTGGCCCATGCCCTCAAGGGCCTGGGGCTGACCGGCGCCTCCATCGTCTGCACCGGGGTGATCGGCCATGACTAGCGAACTCGCCACCCGCGAAGCCGAGACACTTGCCACCTCGTGCGGCTATGACATGATTCCCGTGGAGCAGATTAAGCGCCAGACCGATCAGGTGAAGGCTCTCATGGCCTCGTGCATGAGCGACGGGATGCACTACGGCAAGATTCCCGGATGCGGCGACAAACCCACGCTGCTCCAACCCGGTGCCCAGAAGCTGACCATGATGTTCGGGCTTGCCGACACCTACGAGATCAGCCGCGAAGACCTGCCGAACGGCCACCGCGAGTACACCGTGAAGTGCCTCCTTGTGTCCAAGAGCACGGGTCTGGTGCAAGGCTCAGGGGTCGGCCTATGCTCCACCATGGAGAAGAAGTACCGCTATCGCAACGTGTCGGACTTCGAGATCACAGATCAGCCCATCCCGCAAGATGCACGCGAGCGCAAACAGGAGTACCGCAAGCAGGGCTACGGGATGAAGAAGGTGGACGGCCAGTGGTGCTGGGTCAAGTACATGGACTCAACCCAGCAGGAGAACCCGGACATTGCAGACACCTACAACACGGTGCTCAAGATGGCCTGCAAGCGCGCCCTCGTGGCCGCCGTTCTCAACACTCTGGCGGTTTCGGACCTCTTCACTCAAGATGTTGAAGACCTCGGCAGCTATGCCATCGACTTCAACCGACCACCGCAGCCGCCACATCAGCCAGCCGAACCGCAGCCGCAGGTCGACCCGCGAAAGCCGCTGTGGGCGGAGGTGGCAGAGCTGAAAGCCCGCGCCCTCGCGCTGGGCACCAACGAGGAGGGCATCTCCTCGTGGCTCGCCGCCAACATCACGAACCCGGACGGAAGCCCCAAGCAGACCAGGTTCTACACGGCCGAGGAGATCGTCAAGCTGCGCGACTTCCTCGCCATGAACATCGCCAACCACGAGCAGCTGGCCAGCGCGGAGCCGGAATACGAAGAGGCCGAGTACGTGGAACCCGTGCTCGCCGACAACGACATCGCGTTCTAAGGGGGCCGGCGCATGGGAATGGTCATACACGATGACTTCTGGGCGGCCACTCAGGCCATGCCCGAGAAGCAGCGCGCCCCGTTCCTCTACGCACTTGCCGAGTACCGCTTCGAGAAGAAGGAGCCGAAGGGCAGCCCACCGTGGCTGCCCACCTTCATCGCTCTCAAGCAGCGCATCGACATGGGCGACGAGGCGAGCGAGCGCGGGCGCAAGATGGCGCAAGCCAGGTGGGGCAAGCAGAAAGCGCAGGCATCCGACCAGCAGGCTGCGCAGGCACAAGCCCAGCAAGATGCTCAAGCATATGCACAGGCAGATGCCTACGCATATGCACAGGCATCGAATTACCCGGATGCTGAGGTTGAGGATGAGTTAGGAGTAGGAGAACCCCCCTATATTCCCCCCATGCCGGGCAACGAGGAAGGCGCACCCTACTGGCTGCAATGCCTCGCCGCCTTCAACGACCTGATGGGCACCGCCTACACCACGATGCCCTCGAAGTGCCGGCACATGCTCGACCGGTCCGCCGCGGCCTTCACGGTCGGGCAGGTGCGCTCCATGGTCGAGTTCAAGCGCGAGGAGTGGGCGGGCACCAAGTACCGCAAGGGGCTGACCCCGAACACGCTGTTCAGCCCCGACCACTTCGAGCAGTACATGCACCAGGCGATAGCCGAGGAGAAGGAGGCGGGCGACTATGCGGCCTACGACCAGATCTAAGCGAACACCTCCCGAGCCCATCGCCTGCGAGCACTGCGGGGCGATGCGCCGGCCCCGCATCGTGCTGCGGGATGACGGCACGCCGTACGAGATCGCCGGCATCCCCGCGTTCTTCGGCTGGGAGGAGTGCCCCTGCCCGCGGGCCGAGGAGGAGCGGAGGGCGAGGGCCGAGGCCGAGGCGCGGGAGAGGGCCGAGGCGCGGGAGAGCGCCATGAGGCAGGCCGTGGAGGCGTCTGGCATACCGCCGCGCTACCGCGGGGCCGCCCACCCCTGGGCGCAGAAGATGGCCGACGATGCCGCGAACGGCCAGGGGTTCTACATCACGGGGCCAAACGGCACCGGCAAGACCACGCTGGCCATGGCGGCGGGGCTTCGGCTCATCGAGGCGGGGCGCAAGGTGTTCGCCGTGGCCACATACGACCTCATGGACGCCATGCGCTCGCGCAAGGCGGAGGAGCGCGAGGTGTTCGACCGGGCGGCATCCTGCCACGTGCTCATCCTGGACGATCTGGGCAAGGAGGCGAGCAACACGGCCTACGCCTGCGAGCGCCTGTTCGCCATCATCGACAAGCGGGACAAGGCCATGCTGCCCACGATCATCACGTCCAACTACCGGCTCAGCGAGATCGCGAAGAACATAACCGAGGGGGCGGTGGGCGTGGCCATAGCCTCGCGCCTGGCCGCCTCGTGCAAGCAAGTCGCCCTTGAGGGCGAGGATAGGAGGCTCACCAGTGGCCAAGATTGACGTTATCGAGTGCAGGGACATGCTGCCCGCGCTCTCGGACATTCCCGACGGCATGGTGGGCATGCTGCTCACCGACCCGCCCTATTCGAGCGGCGGCATGTTCCGGGGCGACCGGTCGGGCGCAACGTCCGAGAAGTACCAGACCAACGACGCGGCCAAGAAGCCGGAGTTCTACGGCGACAGCCGGGACGAGCGCAGCTTCGTGCTGTGGTCCGTGCTGTGGCTCTCTGAGTGCTACCGCGCCATGGAGGACGGCGCCAGCGCCGTCGTGTTCTCCGACTGGAGGCAGCTTGCGAACGTGTGCGACGCGGTGCAGGCGGCGGGCTTCGTGTTTCGCGGCATCATACCGTGGCGCAAGACCGCGGCGCGCCCCCAGCCCAACAGCTTCCGCAACGAGTGCGAGTACGCCGTATGGGCGACCAAGGGCGCAATCGACCGCACTCCCGTTGCCGGGGCCAAGTACCTGCCGGGAGCCTACAAGTTCGCCGCGCCCTCGGGCGACGCGCGCATCCACTCCACCCAGAAGCCCCTGGAACTCGTCAAGGCGCTCATGGAGATCGCGCCCGACGGGTGCATAGTGCTGGACCCGTTCATGGGTTCGGGCACCACCGCCGTGGCCGCCGTCGAGACGGGGCGCCACTTCATCGGGTACGAGCTATCGCCCGAGTACTGCGCCCTGGCCAACGAGCGCGTTTCGCGCGCGAAATCTGCGGGGGGGGGGTGGCTTGAATGGCTAAGGTCGATACTCTGCCGCATCACCTGCGCCCTCTGATGGGCAAGCCGTCCGTCACCATGGGCCGCTGCGCGGTCTGCGGGCGCGCCCGCCCGTTGGAGCAGCACCACATCGTGCGCCGGGGCGCCGGCAAGCTGTTCGACGGCACCGGCCGCGAGATCGAGAAGCCCACCGTCACGCTCTGCGGATTCGGGAACAACCTGAAAGACGCCGACGGCCGCGAGTTCTGCCACGGCCTGGCCCACGCCAACCGCCTGCACTTCCGCTGGGTGGAGGCCGACCCCATCGCCTGCGGGGGGCACTGGGAGGTCATCGTCCTGGACGAGCCGACCCCCTACCTCAAGGCGCTCGGCCTCGAAGGGTGGCGGCGGCTATGAGCATGGCCGACTACGAGCCGGCATCCGGGTGGAACCTCCCTCCCGGTTGCTTCGAGGGCGACACGCGGGCGCCGTGGAACCAGCCAGACCCATGGGAGGGGCGCGAATGCGCGGAGTGCCGCTTCTTCTGCGTGCTGCCGGACGAGCCGAGGAGGACCGTGTGCCTGTTCCTTGCCATGGAGGAAGGCGAGGCGGCGGTCTGCGAGGTCGGAGACGGAGATGCGGCGTGCGAATCGTTCGAGGAGTGAGAGCAGTGAACTACATCAGCCTTTTCAGCGGCATAGAGGCAGCATCCGTGGCCTGGGGTCCGCTCGGCTGGACCCCCGTGGCCTTCGCCGAGATCGAGCCGTTCTGCTGCGATCTGCTTGCTAAGCGATTCCCCGAAGTGCCGAACCTCGGCGACGTCTCGGGGGTCGATTGGACCGAATACGAAGGGAGTGTCGATGTTGTCATCGGAGGAAGCCCCTGCCAAGCGTTCAGCCTCGCAGGGCGAAGACTTGGCCTCATGGACGAGAGGGGCCAGCTCATGCTTGAGTTCGTCCGCTGTGTTAGAGAAGCTAAGCCCCGCTGGGTCATCTGGGAGAACGTGCCCGGAGTTCTGTCGCAGGACAGGGGGAGAGCCTTTGGCACCCTCCTCGGGGAGCTGGAAGACTGCGGGTATGCTCTCGCGTGGCGAGTGCTGGACGCTCAGTTCTTCGGAGTACCCCAGAGGCGGAGGCGTGTGTTTCTTATCGGACATCCTGTGCCGGGATGCGCCGCGGGAGTACTTTTTGAGCCCGACTGCATGCGAGGGGATAATCCGCCGAGCCGAGAGAAGAGGGCGCAGCTTGCCGCCGACGCTCAGAGGCGCGCTGGATGCGGTCATAGGGTCCTCCCCTTCGACACCACGCAGATGACAAGCCCGCAGAACGGCAGCAACCCCCAGTGGGGCGACCCCTGCCACCCGCTCTGCGCGCAGGGCCACACGCCGACCGTGTGCATAGGCTTCGGCGCAGGGCAGTCCGCAACGGCCGGGAGCATCGCCGCGCAGCCCGAGATCGCCCCCACGCTTAAGGCCGGCGAATCGGGCACCAACCAGGTTCCGAGCGTCTGCTACGCGATAGCGGGCAACATCATCGGGCGGAACCCCGAGAACGGCGGCCATCACCTGGGCGTTGAGGATGACGGGGCTATGTTCACCCTCACGACCGCAGACCGCCACGCCGTTGCCTTCTCATGGAGCCAAGATGCGGACTTTTCCGCCGTGGACGAGTGCACCCCTACGCTTCGAGCAGCCCATAGCGGCGAGCCTGCGGTGTGCATGGCAGATGACACCGCGAGGGCGGCCGTGGACGAAGACCTCGCCGGGACGCTCAAATGCGGCGGGATGCCGCCCACCGTCGCCATCGACTACATCGTGCGCCGCCTCATGCCGGTGGAGTGCGAGCGCCTGCAAGGCTTCCCCGACGGATGGACCGACCTGGGGGGCACCCCGGACGCACCGCGATACAAGGCCTGCGGCAACTCCATGGCCGTGCCGGTAATCAGACACATAGGCCGCCGCATCGAAGCGGTGGACTCGATCTTCTAGGAGGAAAGACATGCAAGAGACGATTCTGCCCGTGGGCATCCAAAGCGATATAGACGAGGCCTTCTGCTACCGGGAGGACAAAAGCTACCAAGACCGCGCCCACGAGTACCTGGAACGCTACGAGGTGAGCCGGGGCTACCGCGACACCGCGGTGCAGGCGGTTGTGACCGATCTGGCCCGCCGAGCTTTCCAGGCCGGAGCAGAGGGCCGTACGGAGACCGAGGCCGTTGATGACCTGGGCGAGATTCAGGCCGAACTGCTCGAAACCGCCGCAAAGTGCACGCGCGCGGCAATGGCCATCGGGGGGGGGTTCCTCAATGAATAGCCTCTACATCATCGGACCCGTCGCGGGAAAGCCCAACGACAACAAGGAGGCCTTCGTCTCTGCGCGCCGCGCACTCAAGGCCGACGGCTTCGCCTGCGCCATCCCCCACGACTACATAGACGGGGGCACAGACTGGAACACGGCCATGCGCATCAGCATCACCGCTATGCTCTCCATGGAGTACGGCCACAAGAGCAAGCCCTCCTTCGACGGCATCGCACTGCTCGACGGATGGGAGGAGAGCGAGGGCGCCAAGATCGAGAAGCAGCTGGCCGAAGCCCTCGGCATCCCCTGCCGCCCGTGGCGCGACTACCTCAGCCCCGCGAAGGGCGCGGCGGCGCTCGCAGCGGAAAGCGCCCTGCAGCCGATCTTCGCGCCGGCCTGCTAGAGGAGTGAGAGCCATGCCCATGGAGAGACACCGCTACCCGGACAACTGGGACGAGATAGCCACCCAGGTCAAGGAGGAGGCTGGCTGGAAATGCGAGGAGTGCGGGAAGCAATGCCGCAGGCTGGGAGAGCCGTTCGACACGCACCGCCGCACCCTCACCGTCGCCCACCTCAACCACACCCCGGAGGACTGCCGACGCGAGAACCTGCGGGCGCTGTGCGCGCCGTGCCACCTGCGCTACGACGCACCGCACCACGCCGAGACGCGCAGGCGCAGAGCCGAGGAGCGGAAGCGACACAAGGCAGAACATGAACGCGCAGCAGCGGGGGCTTCCTGACTCCTTCACCCCGACCATGCTGCACACTCCTCTCTGAGCCGCCCTTCCCCCCAGGGGCGGCTCCTCTCTTTATGCGACAGATTCGCGACAATCCCTGCCCAAGTAAGGAGGTGCCCCATGCCACTCAGCCAGATGAAGTGCGAACGCTGCGGCGGGATGATGCCCGTGCGCCGCAGGCGCGGCCGCTTGAGGAAGCGCAACCACGTGAAGACCATGTGGTGCCCGTGGTGCAAGCGCGTGACCCAGCACAGGGAACGCTTCTGATGCTCACCGCGCCCCAGGAGAAATACTGCCAGGCCCGCGCCCGCGGGCTGTCCCAGCGCCAGGCGTACCGCGAGGCATACCCGAAGTCCGCCAAGTGGAAGGACTCGGCCGTGGATTCGCAGGCCTGCCGCCTTGAGGCGCTGCCCAAGGTTTCCGCAAGGCTCGCAGAGCTTCAGGAAGCGGCCGCTAAGGAGGCCGTCGCGTCGCGTGCGGCCGTCATCGACCGCATGGCGGCCCTGAACGCGCACTCGGCCAAGATCGCCGTGGAGAAGGCGCGACAGGGCGTGATCGACAAGGACGCCGTGAAGGCCATGGTGGACACCAGCGCCAAGCTGCTCGACGTTCTGCCGGAGGAGCGCGACAATCCGGGCGGCGCCCTCCGCGTGTACGACTTCGGCAGGCTCATCGGACGCGCCTTCATCGACGTGCACCGCGACATAGCCGAGCACGGCCACGAGGAGTACTGGTTCGAGGGCGGGCGCGGCTCCCTCAAGACCTCGACCATCGGCATGGAGATCGTGGGCGGCGTGACCTCCGAGCCTGGGCGCAACGCCCTGTGCCTTCGCAACCGAACGAACAAGCTGCGCACATCCGTGTACGCAGAGATCAAGAAGGCGGCCCGAAGGATGGGCGTGGCCGACGAGTTCGCATGGGGCAAGTCGCCCCTGCAGGCCACTCACAGGCCAACGGGAAACGTGATCTACTTCTTCGGCGCCGACAACATCAACCCGGAGGACTCCCCGCTCAAGGGCCTCACGCCCGAGGAGGGCTATATCGCCTACGTGTGGTTCGAGGAGGCCAGCCAGTTCCCCGGCTACAACTACATCCGCAACGTGAAGCAGACGGTGCTGCGCGGCGGCGGCGACCTGCCCACCTGGACGTTCCTCAGCTACAACCCGCCCATCAGCGTCAACGCGTGGGTGAACCGCGAGAGCCGCGAGCCGCAGGACGGCAGGCTCGTGCACCGCTCCCACTGGACCGACGCGCCCAGGGAATGGCTGGGCGATGCCTTCGTGGCCGTTGCCGAGGCGCTGAGGAAGCGCAACCCGAAGGCGTACCGACACGAGTACGACGGCGAGGCCACGGGCACCGGCGCAAACGTCATCGACCCCGAGATCATCGAGGTGCGCGCCATCACAGAGGAGGAGCGCGACGCGCTGGACAACATCAGCCACGGCGTGGACGCCGGCTCGGTGCATCCGTGGGTCCACATGCGCGTCGCCTACGACGTGGACGAGGGCGTCCTTTGGCTCCTCGACGAGGACACCGCCACGGGGCACGACGCGCACGACACCCAGACCGCCCCGCTCCTGGCCGAGCGGCTTGAGGAGTTCGGCGAGGAGGATGCCGACCTGTGGTGCGACAGCGCGGCCAAGTCCATGATTCTCTACTACCAGAGCAACGGGCTGCACGCGCGCAAGGCGTACAAGCAGGGCGTGAACTCCCCCGCCGAGCGCATCCGCTGGTTCAACCGCCTTGCCAAGATCGTCATCGACCCAGAGACGTGCCCGATGGCCGCCGAGCAGTTCCCCGCCCTTGAGTACGTCATAACCCCCGCGGGCGACATTACCGAGACACTGCCCAAGGTGAACGACGACACGATCGACGCGGTGGGCTACGCCGCGTCGGCATGGATTAGGCAGGGGCTTTAATGGCAGAGGAACGCGGCACCTACGCTTACGCAATCGAATGGCTCAAGATGCTGGGGTACTCCCCGGATGTGCGCATGGCCGGCGCCATCGCAGCGTACTGGGGCTGGTACACCGCCGACAACGAGTGGTACCACTACCGTGCGCGGCGCGGCTTCAAGCTCTTCAAGAGCGACCGCGAGACGCTGCACCCCGCCGCCCTCGCGGCCGAGGCGTGGAGCGACCTGCTGATGAACGAGAAGCTTGAGATCACCGCGGAGGACGAGGGCCTGCAGGAAGTCCTGGCCGCCCACTTCTACGGCTTCGGCGTGAACCAGGCGGACTTCACCACCCGCGCCTTCGCCCTCGGCACCGGCGCGTGGGCGATCGGCGTGGACGATGTGAGCGATGACGGCATGATGCACCCCGACGCCCGCGTGAAGATCGAGGACTACGACGCCCAGCAGGTGCTCCCGCTCACCTGGTCGGCGGACAGCTGCACGCAGTGCGCCTTCGTGACGCGCGTGGAGCTCAACGGGCGGGATTACGACCAGTGCCAGGCCCACATCCTGCTCGATGGCACCTACCACATCCTCACCCAGCTGTTCGACGTGAAGAGCCACCGCATGGTGTTCCCGGAGGGCGTGACCTCCGACCTCGACACCAAAAGCCCCCATCAGACCTTCGCGTTGGTGAAGCCCGCCGTGCCAAACTCCCATTTCAGCTACTGCGCCATGGGCGCCAGCGTCTTCGAGAAGGGCATCAGCGCCATCAAGGCGACCGACGAGGCGCTCACCTCCCTGCTGGTGCACCTCCGCGTCGCACGCCCCAAGATGTTCGTGACGGACACGATGATCGAGAAGAAGACCACGAAGGGGGCCGACGGGAAGAAGGTAACGGAGTACGCCGCGTTCGGCGAGGCCGACGATATCACCTTCCGCACCCCTCCCGGCGAGGAGGGGACCGACCCGCTCAAGGTCGTGCAGCCCGAGATGCGCATCGGCGACAACGAGGCGGCCATAAACGCCGGCTTGAAGATGCTCTCCATCACCTGCGGCCTGGGCGACCAGTACTGGGCCTGGGACCACAAGGACGGCCTGAAAACGGCCACCGAGGTGGTCAGCGACTCCTCGATGCTGGCCAGGACGCTCAGGAAGCACCAGAACGCCCTGCGCGGCTCGATCGCGGAGCTGGTGCGCGGCGTGGCCGGCGTGTGCAAGCACCTCTGCGGCACCGCCGTGGACCCGACAGCCGCGATCTCCGTGGACTTCGATGATTCCATCATCACGGACACCCAGACCGACAAGAACATGGCCCTCACCGAGATCAGCATGCTCGGCATCCCGGCCCTCAAGCGGAAGTACCTGGTCGATTACTGCGGCTTCACCGAGGAAGATGCCGCGGCGGCGGTGCCCGATCAGGCCGTCGCGGTCGATTACGGTGCATGATGCTCTCCCCCGATCTGCTTGAGGCGGCGGGGGATTCGGTCGCCGCCGTATACAACGACATAGAGGCCAGGATGCTCACGCACCTGGTCTCCTCGCTCATAAGCATCGAGAACCTGGACCAGCAGACCGCCACCGAGCTCAACCTGCTCGCGCAGACCCACACGGCCCAGCTGCGCGGCTACCTGGAAGACGAGGCCGAACTCATCAGCGGCGAGGTGCGCGCCACGGCCGAGAGGCTCTTGCGCGCATCGGACGAGGACGATCTCAAGCGCGTGGGCGCGGGCAGCCCCATGTGGCCGCAGCAGGTGGGCGCCACCGTGGAGGGCGTGGCCAGAATCTTGGAGCGGGACAACCTGCAAATGGTGGAGGGGGCGAAGCAGGCCTTCCTCAGCGCCTCTATCGAGGCCGTCACCCGCGTGAACACCGGCACCATGACCACGGAGCGCGCCCTGCACGCGGCGGTCCGCAAGTTGGAGCGCGGGGGCATCCCGATCATCACGTACCAGAACCGAGAGACCGGCACCGTCACCGTGGAGAACAAGGTGGACGTGGCCGTGCGCAGGCACATCCGCACCCAGATCGCCCAGGACGGCGCGCGCATGACCTTGGAGCGCATCGAGCGCGACGGCATCGACCTGGTGGAGGTGTCCAGCCACGAGGACAGCCGGCCGAGCCATGCCGCATGGCAGGGGCAGGTGTACAGCCTGCGCGGCGAGATCGAGATCGACGGGCACCGCTACCGCGACTTCTACGAGGCGACGCGCTACGGGCAGGTGGACGGGCTTCTCGGCGCCAACTGCCACCACAGCTTCGGCCCGTACCGCCACGGCGCTCCCAGGGCATACGAGCAGAGCCCAGAGCACCCCAGCGGGCTGAGCGGCGCCGAGGTGTACGAACTAGAGCAGACCCAGCGGCACCTTGAGCGGCGCATACGCGAGGCGAAGCGCGAGGTGCGCGGCGCCCAGCAGGTGTACGAGAAGACGGGCGGCCTTGAGAGCCGCAGCGCGCTGCTCAAGGCGCAGGCCAAGCTGAAGACCAGCCAGAGCGCCATGCGCGACCTCATCAAGGAGGCTAACGCCAAGGCGAAGCCCGGAACCACGGTGCTCACGCGCAGGCCGAACCGCGAGTGGGCCGGCGACATGCCGAAGGGCGCGAGCCTCAAGGCATCCGGCAGGAAGCTGGACGATTTCCTCGGCGGCGCGGGCGCGTCCGGCACGCTCAAGGCCAACGGCATCAGCATGAGCGCGGCGCGCAAGGCCATGGCAGAGGCAGTGGCGAGGCGAGGGGGCACGGCCTCGGACTTCGCGGCCCTCACGGCGAAGGACCAGCAGGCGATCTTCAAGAGCGTGGTGAGCGCCCTGCGAAACCCCGCGAAGGTTGCGAACGCGAAGCACGCGGCCAAGACGGCCGTGAACCGATCTGCGCGCGTGTACGGCAGGCTGGAAGCCGAGCACGTGGACAAGATCGCGCAGCTTGTGGGCAAGGGAGCGACCGCGCCGGCCCGGGTGTATCTGCGCTACGAGGAGCAGCTTAGCCTGCTCGACCACGCCCACCGCGGCACCGCGCACTTCTCGCCCCGCGACGTGGGCGTGCGCATAAACGTGGCGAACACGTACGAAGACGCGCGGCAGCCGTCCATGAACACCTGGTTCCACGAGTTCGGCCACCACATCGACTACCTCAGCACGGGGGCGCAGGACTACACGGCCAAGCGGGCGGCTGGCACCGCCTACGGCGATATGTACGCATCCACGAAGTTCAAGGGCAACGCCTTCGGCAGGACGCTCAAGGCCGAGGCGACCGCCTACGTGGACGCGGTGCATGCCCGCATAAAGGCCGAGGCCGCCGCGCGCCTCGACGCGCTCGATCTGAGGTGGCTGCGCAATGACCGCATGCTGTCCGATGCGACCTTCCAGGCGCTCAGGCACAAGGCGCGGCTGTACCAGCGGGTCACGTCCCCCGGCTTCGATGCCGACGGTTGGGGCATGACGGCCGAGGAGGTTGCGGCGGCGAAGGGGTACAAGAAGGAGATCGTTGCCGCGGCCAAGAAGGACCCGCAGTACAAGGACGCCACCAAGAAGCAGCGCGCATACGATGAGGTGAGCCAGGAGATCAGGGGCATGACCGATGCCCAGAAGGCCGACCTGTCCGACATATTCGAGGGCGCCACGGGCGCGAGGGTCAAGGGCGGATGGGGCCACGGCAAGAGCTACTGGGACAAGGGCAACGGCGCCCTGGCGCGCGAGGCCTTCGCGGAGTTCTACAGCGCGCACATCAGCAACCCGGAGGGCCTTGCGGTGCTCAGGCGGTACCTCCCGAAGTCCGCGGCCATATTCGAGGATATAATCGACGCGATAGAGAAAGGCGCGCTATGAACGAAGAGCTAGACCGACTCATGGACGAATACGCCGAGCGGTTCGATGACCAGTTCCCTCGCATGATGATGATGAGCGAGCCGGACGATGCCATCATCGCGGCCATACGGCGATGCCTCGACACCGGGCAGCCGTTCGACCCCGGACTTCCAGAGCACGTGGATATATAGAGACACACCAGGCCCCGCCGAGCGCGGGGCTTTTTCATGCCCTGGCGACACCTTCGGGAAACTTCCAACCATCGCGAGAGACGGCGGCAACGGTCTCACTCGCCCGCCCGAGCGGCAATCGGGTACCGAAGCGCGCAGAGAAGCGCGGAAACCAAACCCCGGAGAAAGGTTGGAAGAATGACGGGAACGACACCAGCACCCACCCCCACCGCGCCGGAGCCTACACCGGCAACGACGCCTGCGGCCGAGCCTGCCACCGCGCCGCAGCCCGCCGCGCCTGCCGCAGAGCCTGCACCCGCGGCGGCGGCAGAACCCGCGCCGCAGGCCGCCGCGCCTGCCGGCAGCACGGTGAACGCCCACAAGTACCAGCGCGACCTCGCGAAGGTAGAGGCGGAGCGCGATGCCGCCAAGGCCGAGGCCGAGGGCTACAAGGGCCTCGCCGCCGAGTTCGAGGCCTGGAAGGCGGCCCAGGAAGCCGCCAAGGTCGAGGGCGCCCTCAAGGAGGCCGGGTGCCATGACGTTGTGGCCGCATCCGCGCGCCTCAAGGAGTTCGACGGCGACGTGGCCAAGCTGAAAGAGGCCGCGCCCTACCTGTTCACCTCTTCCGACAAGAGCAAGAGCACAGGGGGAAACCCGAAGGGCGCCCCCGACCCCGAGGACGAGCGCACCAAGAAGATGCGCGAAATGCTCGGGCTGACCAACGAATAGGAGCGTTTCAATGCCTAACCAGATCACCCTGCCCCAGGGCATCCAGACCATCCTCGACGAGGTGTACCGCCAAGCATCGGTCACCTCCGTGCTGACCAGCCCTCCCTCCCAGCTGCGCCCGACCCAGAACGTGCACGAGTTCTGCTACCCGCAGATGGAAGTGGGCGGCCTGGGCGACTACGACCGCGCCAGCGGCTACACCGCCAACAGCGGCGTGAACCTCGTGTGGAAGACCGTGGAGGCCGACTACGACCGAGGCACCAAGATCATGGTGGACGAGATGGACAGCCAGGAGACCTTCGACCTCGCCTTCGGGCAGGCCGCGAACATCCTGATGCGCGAGCACGTCGCGCCCGAGGGCGACGCCTTCACCTTCGCCAAGATCGCGGGGCTGGACAGCATCACCAACAACACCGACAGCATCGAGAACGGGGTGCAGTTCCTGGAGGCCATCCTCACCGCCACCACCGAGATGGACGAGGAAGAGGTACCCGAGGAGCAGCGTTACCTGTTCACCACCTCCACCCTGCTCAAGTCCGTCAAGGCGCTGGACACCACCAAGTCGCGCGAGGCGCTGGACGGCTTCGCCGGCATCGTCAAGGTCCCGCGCGGCCGCTTCAACACCGCCATCGACCTGCTGAGCGGCCGCGACGGCGACGAGATCGCCGGCGGCTGGAAGGCCTCGGAGCTGTCCAAGCCCATCAACTTCCTGATCGTCCACAAGCCATCGCTCATCAAGTTCGACCGCCACATCGCCGGCCCCACCGTCATCGGCCCGGACATGAACCCCGACGCCGACGCGAGCATCGTGAAGTACCGCAAGTACGGCTTGGTGGACGGCTACGAGAACAAGCGCGCAGGCATCTACCTGAGCCACAAGTAAGGAGGAAACGCATGAAGACCGTGGGACTGCTCTTTGAGGGCAAGGCCGTGCAGAAGAAGGCCGCGGCCGCCAAGCCCAAGCAGGCTAAGAAGCCCGCAGCGCCCAAGGGCGCGGAGGCCAAGGCCGGAACTGCCGATGCGGACAAGGGCGCCGACGAGGCCGCGGCCGACAACAAGGGCGCGGAGGCCAAGGCCGGAGAGGGGGTCAACTAGAAGATGCCGCTTCCTTCCGTCACATACGAGCTCTACAAGGGTCGGGGCGGAACGCTCGGGGAGGATGCCTTCGCGGCATCCCTCCGGGCTGCGGCATCTGCGGTCCGCGACGTGATCGGGTACAACGAGCCGCAGGACGAGGAGGACGAGGACGCCTATATCCGCGCGGTCTGCGCGGCCGTGGAGGTCGATCAGGCCTACGGGGCATCGGGGGGCATCGGAGAGGCCGTGGCCTCTGTCACGCTCGGCAAGTTCTCCGCCTCGATCGGCGGAGACGGCGCCTCGTCACTCTACGATGCGGACATGCGCCGCGTCGTGCACCGCGAGCTGGTCGGGTCCTCTCTTCTCTACCAGGGGCTTCGATGATTCCCCTGCCGCGCAGGATGCTGCGCCAAACCGCCACGGTGCGCGTCCCGAAGGACGGCCCGTATGGCGGCGAGTACGAGGAGGCCCAGACCATCGAGCGCGTCTGGTTCGACGCCTCGGCGACCATCAGGCAGACGGACTACCAGCTGCAGGCACCCGTGAGGGGCACCCTGTTCATCGACCCGAACACGAGCGCCGGGGCCTTCGCAATCCCCGCCGGCTCGCTTGTGAGCGTTGACGGGGAGGTTTCTGAGGCGACCGTCCACGAGTGCAGCCCGATCAAGGACGGCCGCGGGCGCGTCCACCATTGGGAGGTGGTGCTCAAATGACGGTCATCATCAGCACCCCGCAGCTGGATGCCCTTCTCGACCCGTCCGCCCAGCGGAAGCGCCAGGAAGAGTACGCCATGCGCGTGGCCTTCGTGATGCGGAAGTACGTGCCGCGCGACGAGAACACGCTCAGGGCGTCCGAGCCGCTGAACAGCCGCTACGGCGACGGCCTGCTCATCTGGTCCACGCCCTACGCGGCAACGCAGTACAGCGTCCCCATGCGCCACAGCACGGCGGGGACATGCGACCACTGGGACGAGGCGTGCGCCCGCAACGATATGCCCGCGCTCATCGAGTACGCCGAGTCCCTCTTCGGAGGTGCGTAGCCATGGACCTGCTGGACGTGATGCGCAAGCGCCTCAACGAGGCGGGCATCGACAACGTGTTCAGCGCCATGCCGGACGGCAGGCGCCACCCCGAATCGGTGACGCTCGCCTTCGGCATCCCCGACCGCAAGGTCGTCTTCTACGACGGCACCACCACCTCGCCCATGCGCGTCACGGTCATCGTGAAGCGCGTTAGCGAGTTCGCTGCCATGTGCGACGCTCAGAGGGCCGAGGCCGTGCTCAAAAGCTCGCCCCTCGACTCCGAGGATGGCAGCTATCAGCTTGACAGCGTCGAAACCACAGACCCGCAGCCCCTCCCGTGGGACGAATCGGGCCGCTTCGTCTGGGCGTTCGACGTGTACATCGACACGAGAAAGGACTTTTTCTAATGGCCAAGACCGTCGATATCGGGTTCGCGCTGAACTACCAGTACGCGAACCTTCTGAACACCACCCCGGAGGAGAGCGAGCCGACCTGGGCCTACATGGGGCCGGGCATCGAGGACATTTCCCCCGACCGCTCCGAGAAGACCGACGAGACCGAGGACTACTCCACGGGCGGCAACACCGTCACCACCGTGACGGGCGTGACCAAGACCACGAGCGTCACCGGCAAGCGCCTCATCGGCGACCCGCTGCAGGAATACGTGGCGAGCCTTGAGGAGAGCTTCGGCGACGAGCGCAAGACCCAGTACCGCATCGTGTCCCCCACGGGCGAGATCATCGAGGAGGACGTGACGCTCAAGGATATCAACATCACCGGGCCGAACGGCGCCGCGTCCGACAAGCAGGCCATCAGCTTCTCCATGGCGCGCAACGACACGCCGAAGCTGGTGCAGGCCGCCAAGGGCCACCACCTGCCCGCGGAGATCACCGTGGAGGACGTGGCCGTGGCCGTGGGCAAGACCGCGGCCGTCACCCCCGCGGTGCAGCCCGCCACCGCGAGCGACTGGTGCCTCTACGCGATCGAGGACACCGACATTGCGCGCGTGACCGCCGACGGCATCGTCACCGGCGTGAAGGCCGGCAAGACCCGCCTGGGCGTGCGCTGCGCGTCCAAGCCCTCCATCCGCGCCACCGTCGAGGTGGAGGTAACCGAGGCCTAAGCCCGAGGCGACACACATAGGAACATCGGCAATGAGGCCGGGGCGAATGCGCTGCGCCCCGGCTTTTCTTTTCCAACAGCGCAGGAAAAGAGGACAGAGATGGAACTCAAGATCAAGGCACCATTCGAACCGCTTGACCTCGTGATCGGCGACCAGGCACTGACGTGCCGCATCAACGTGACGCCGGACGGCCTGCTGAACATCGGCGAGGCGTGCAGCAAGGCGGAGCAGAAGATCAAGGCCCTCCAAAAGCTGTACGACGATGCCCAGCAGTCCAAGAACGCCGCCAAGATGAAGAAGGTGAACACCCAGATCGCCGCCGTGATCGAGCCGGCCATCAAGGCGGGCATCGGCGAGGACGGCTACGATGCCATTCTCGCGGCGTGCGGGGCAGGCGGCCCGGTCACCAAGGCCGACTGCAACATCGTCATGGTCAAGGTCTTCGGGGCCATTCACTCGACCGTAAACGAGCGAATGGAGGAATCTCTGAACGAGCAGGCAGCGCATTACCTCGCGGAGGTCGAAGATGCGCAGCCCGAGCCTGACCCGGAAGACTAAGCACAAGAATGGCCGACTGGTCAGCACCTACGAATGGAGCGGCCGGCAGGTTGGCGTTTTCGATTCCGCGCGAAACGGCATCCTGGTAATCGAACTGTTCCAAGATGAGGAGCTGCGACCCGACGAGAAGGCGCGGCTCCTCATCCGCATGCTGTTCCCCGACCCCGCCGAAGCCATCGCGATGGCCGGCGATCGGCTCGGGGAACTGCTCATCCACATCGTCTGGGAGGCCTTCGGCCTCGACATTTCAGAGGACCGGCGCCACGCCTCGGAGCACGAGGCCGCCGTCTTCGACTTCGCCCAGGACGCCTCGCGCATCCGCGCCTCGCTCTTGCAGTGCTTCGGCATCGACTGGGACGAGGCCTCCCGCGCCCTGTCCTACGCCGACATGTGCTCGCTGCTCGGAATGCTGCTGGAAGCGGACACCGAGACGCCGTTCCAGCAGGCCATCTACTACCGCACGGCCAAGCCGCCGAAGCGCACCAAGCACAACGCCGATCTATGCGACGCCTTCGAGGCGCGCCGCAAGCACTTCTCCCTTGAGAAGACAGAAGACGCGGCGCAGGCGGCCAACGATACCGCCGCCGGCATGTTCGCGGCCATGAAGCGCGCCGCCCAGAAGGGGGCGTAAGGCATGGCGGGCAACAACGTAACGATCGACGCGAAGCTGAACGAGAAGGGCGTAGTCTCAGGCGCCAAACAGATCAAGGTCAGCCTAGAGGAGATCAAGAAGGCCGACGGGTCGCTCAACTGGTCCGGCGTCAAGGAGGGCGAGAGCGCCGCCAAGAAGTCCGGCGACGGCTTCACGGTGCTCAAGGGCATCCTGGCCAACCTTGCCACCGCGGGCATCGCCGCGGCGGCGGGCGCGGTCAAAAACTTCTGCTCCGAGGTTGTGCAGATCGGCCAGACCTTCGAGACGTCCATGAGCAAGGTGAGCGCCCTCTCGGGCGCCACGGGCGACGAACTGGCCGCGCTTGAGGCCAAGGCCCGGGAGCTTGGCGCATCCACCACGTTCTCCGCCTCGCAGGCCGCCGACGCGCTCGGCTACATGGCCCTTGCGGGCTGGGACACCCAGCAGATGCTCGAAGGCGTCGGGTCCGTTCTCACGCTCGCCCAGGCCGGCGAGATGGACTTGGCCGCCGCGTCCGACCTCGTGACCGACTACCTCAGCGCCTTCAACATGGAGGCATCGGAGACGGCGCGCATGGTGGACGTGCTCGCCTTTGCCCAAGCCAACGCAAACACCACGGTGGACGGCCTGGGGCAGGCCTTCAAAAACTGCGCCGCCAACGCGAACGCCGCCGGCATGGACGTGGAGACCACATCGGCCGCCATTTCGATGATGGCCAACCAGGGCCTCAAGGGAAGCGAGGCCGGCACCGCGCTCAACGCCGTGCTGCGGGACATGACCGCGAAGATGGAGGACGGCGCCATCGCCATCGGCGACCAGTCCGTCGCGGTCATGGACGCGCAGGGGAACTACCGCGACTTCACCGAAATCCTGGCCGACGTTCAGGCCGCAACCGACGGCATGGGAGAGGCCGAGAAGGCCGCAGCCCTGCAGAGCACGTTCACAGCCGACAGCATAAAGGGGCTGAATCTCATGCTCAACGCCGGGGCCGACGAGATGGTCGGCTTCCGCGAGGAGCTCTACGGCTGCGCCGGCACCGCCGAGGAGACGGCCGCCATCATGACCGACAACCTCGGCGGCGACATAGCCGCCATGGGGTCGGCATTCGAGGAGCTGAGCCTCAAGGTCTACGACTACCTGCAGGAGCCACTGCGCAGCGCCGTGCAGTTCATCACCGGCACGGTGGTGCCCGGCCTTGAGTCGATGCTCCCCAAGATCGAGGAGGGCGCCGCATGGCTCGCCGAGTTCGGCAGCGCCGTGGCAGACAAGTTCCGGGAGCCGCTTGGGGGCGCCATTGACCTCGTGACCGGCACCGTCCTGCCAGCCTTGCAGGATTTCGGAGGCTTCCTGGCCGACGAGATCGGCGGGAACATGGAGACCGTAACCGGCATCATCGACGCGGCAATCCCGGTTCTCGCGGCTCTGGGCGGAGGCCTCATCGCCTATAAGACGTACTCCATGGCGGTGGCCACGGCCGAGAAGGCCCGAGCGGTGGCCACGACCGCCGTTGACACGGCCACCAAGCTGCTCAACGGCACCATGAGGCTCAACCCCATCGGCATCGTCATCACGCTCATCGGCGCGCTCGTCGCCGCCTTCGTGTACCTATGGAACACATCTGACGAGTTCCGCAGCTTCTGGATGGGCGTCTGGGAGTCCGTGAAGGCCGCCGTGCAGCCCGTAGCCGATTGGGTCATGGCAAACGTCATCACGCCCCTCGTGGCGCACTTCCAAGAGTTCCAGGGGCTCTTCTCGGCCCTGTGGGATGCCATCGTCGGCGCCGTCACGAGCGCGTGGGAGCAGATCGCCCCCATCGTCCAGGCGGGCATGGCCGTGGTGCAGGGCATCATTTCGGCGGTCACGCCGGTGGTGCAGGCGGTGTGGGAGGCGTGCTGGGGCGTGGTCTCGGCGGTTGCCACGACGATCTGGGCCAACATCAGCAACACGGTCGAGACGGTCATGGGCGTGATTCAGGGCATCATCCAGGTGGTGACCGGCATCATCAGCGGCGACTGGGACGCGGTGTGGAGCGGCGTGAAGCAGGTTTTCGAGAGCATCATCAACGGCATCCTGCAGGCGGGCGCCAACGTCTTCAGCGCTCTCACATCGATCATCAGCTCGGCGCTCACCGGCATCTACAACATCTGGGCGAGCATCTGGAACAGCGTGTTCAGCACCGTGAGCAGCATCTGGAGCTCCATCACCAGCACCGTGATGGGAGCGGTGCAGGGCATTTGGAGCAACATCACCGGCACCTTCGGCAACCTGGTGGGCACCGTCATGGGCATTTTCGACAGCGTGAAGAACGCCATCACCAACCCCATCGAGACGGCGAAGAACACGCTCAGGGGGATTATCGACACGATAAAGGGCTTCTTCTCGAACTTCCACATCCAGCTGCCCCACATCAACCTGCCGCACTTCGCCATATCCCCGAGCGGATGGCAGATCGGCGACCTGCTCAAAGGCTCCATCCCGTCGCTCTCGATCGAGTGGTACGCCAAGGGCGGCATCTTCAACAGCGCCCAGATCATCGGCATCGGCGAGGCCGGCCCCGAGGCCGTGGTGCCGCTTGCGGGCTCGCGCATGAAGCCGTTCTCCGAGGCCGTGGCCCACGATCTCGACGCCATGGGCGGCAGGGGCATCGACGAGGCGAGCTTGGCCAGGGCCATCGTCAAGGCCCTGGCGCAGGCGGGCGTCGGCAAGACCGTCATCATGCTGGACGGCAAGACGGTCGGCGAGGCTCTGGCGCCATACCTCGACCAGATCAACGGCAGCAGGTACAGCAACGCAAGGAGAGGACTGGCACTATGATGAACCCAGGCATCAGCGTGGAGGGCTACCATTCCCTCGATGACTTCGGGTGGCGCCTCATCGACCGCGAGGAGACGCCGCCGAAGCTGCGCCAGACGAAGGTGACCGTGCCATACGCGAACGGCTCGCTCGACTACACCGGCGTGTACGGCGAGGCGTTCTACGACGAGAAGGCGATCGCCTACACCTTCGCCAAGGACTTCAAGGGCGTCGAGGACATGATGGAGGGCGTGCGCGAGTTCGTCGCATGGCTCTCCGGCATCTACAACGCCGACATACGGGACAGCATGTTCGAGGAGTTCCACAACCACGGCAGCTGCGCGGATACCTCGTGGGAGCATGCCAAGAGCGGCGCGACGGCCAAGGTCACCGCCTCCTTCGACCTCTACCCCTTCATGGTCGCGGACGATGAGAGCACGGCCGCCCTTGAGGTCGGCACCAACTACGTCATAAACGAGGGGCACCCGGTGCGCCTCACGGCCGAGCCGCTGCGCGACTGGGCGACCATCACCGTGGGGGGCGAGACCGTCACGGTGCGCAGGAAGCAGGTCACGAGCCTCTGCCTTGAGAGCGGCCTGGTGGAGATCGAGGTGGACGGCGGCGGCGCCGTCATCACATGGTTCGAGGAGCGCATGTGATGCTGTACACCGTGACGATCTTCAACGACGGCGAGGCCGTGAACATCCACGACCGCTACGAGCGCATCGTATCGGCCCAGGTGTCAAAGGAGCGCAACGCGATCGACTGCCTCACCTTCACCATCTACCCGGACAACCCCGGCTACGAACTGCTGCGCAGCCTCAAGACCACCATCCAGGTGAGGAACGGCAAGACCGGCCGCCTCGACTTCGACGGCCGCATCGTGAAGGCGCCGGCGTCCATGGACGGCACCGGCGCCGTCTTCAAGTCGGTGCAGTGCGAGGGCGTGGAGGCCTACCTGTGCGATTCGACCCAGCCCTATCTCGCGGAGCGGCAGTGGTCCGGCGGGAGCGGGCGCACGGGCCTCCAAGAGTTCATCGACTACGTGCTGGCGCGCCACAACGAGCGCGTGGAGCCCCACAAGCGCGTGTACCGCGGCAAGGTGGACCTCGTGACCTACGCGACCACGGGAGGGGTGTACAAGGGCCTGCAGCGCGACAACACGCGCGACACGCTGTTCGGGAAGCTGGTCGATGTGTTCGGCGGCGAGATGATCGTGCGCCGCAACGAGGCCGACGGCCTGCTTTACCTCGATTACAGCGCGAAGCTGGGAGCCGACAGGGAAACGCCGATCGAGGTGGCCAGGAACATGGCCAGCGTGAGCATGGACGAGGACCCCACCCAGATCATCACGCGGCTGAGGCCCCTGGGCGCCAAGCTAGAGGACAGCGATGACCGCATCACCGTGGCCGGAGCCAACGGCGGGCGCGAGTACATCGACGATGCGGAGGCCATGGCCGAGTACGGAATCGTCGAGGGCACGCACACCTGGGACGATGTGACCCAGCCGGCCAACCTGCTCAGCTCCGCGCGCGCATGGCTCGCCGAGAACAACAGGTACCCCCACTCCGCGGCCGTGAGCGCCTACGACCTCTCGCTCATCGACCTCGCGCCCGACGAGTTCCGCCTCCTCGACTGGTACCACTGCCGCAACCCCCTGGTCGGCCTGGACGAGCCGCTTGAGATCATCAGGCAGACGATCGACATAAACGAGCCGCACAACTCAAGCATAGACCTCGGAGATTCGACCGCGAAGCAGTCATCCCAGGCGACAGCAGCCCTAGCATCCAAGGTGGCGACGCTTGAGAAGCTGCTCGGACTATAGAAAGGACCGGCATGCCCAGAAATGCGAGGATTCACGACGTGCGAATCGTGGACCGAAAAATCACCTACCCGCGAAACGACCGCTGGGTGCAGAACTGCGTGCGCGGCGACGTGCTGCGCGTGGCGTGGGACAGCGAATGGGACTACATGACCGACGTGGTGGCAATCTTCGTGAACGCCGCCGACGGCGAGCGCAGCAACCCCATCGAGATCACCGGCGGCCAGTGCGAGATCCCCGCCAACGTGCTGCTCACCGAGGGGCGCCTGTTCGTCACGATCATCGGCTACCTCGGCCTGGAACAGCGCATCATCACCCAGAAGATGGAGCGCCCCTTCCTCATCAGCGAGAGCGGCGACGTGTACGACACCCTCCTCCCCGAGGTGACCGAGGACGTGCTGCAGAAAGTGCTGAACGGCGCCCGCGAGATCGATGACGCCGTGGCCAACGCCCTGGTCATCAGCCGGGAGGCCCAGGCGATCATCGACGCCATACACGGCCAGGGCTTCGACATGGACGGCATCCTCGCCGCCATCGACCAGCTCGCCCACCGCGCGACCCGCGAGCGCGGCGACGTGTGGGCCGTTGCGGACGTTCTCTTCGCCTCCTTCGATATGGCGGGGTACGGGGAAGACGATGAGAACGGCACCGTGGCCATCTTCAAGATGGCAAGCATGAACGACGAGACCGAGACCCTAGAGATTGGAGAGCGATAATATGCCGCAGGTCACACACCTATCATTCGTGAACGATGACGGCGTGCGCGAGAAGCGCGAGATCGTTGACGCCGGGGGGCGCACCCTCATCGGCGAGCAGGAAAAGAAGATCGCCGCCCTTGAGGAAGTCGATGAGGGCTTCCGCGGCGGCCCCATCCTGCTGAACACCCAGCAGGCGAACGACACCTTCGAGGGCCGCGACCTCGAAGTGCTCTTCGAGGACGAGATCGCCAACGGATACGCGAACGTATGGGAGTACCTAGCCGACCGCGTTGACCTGGCGAGGGACACGGCCGTGGGCATGCGGGCGTACGCAGGCCTCCGCGTCGGCGATTACGCCAACGTGCAGGTCGAGGCCAACCCGTACCCGTACATGATCGGGGCGTTCGACTACGACAAGGGATGCTGCGACCCCGAGCAAGGCCCCAGCCTGCTCATGTGCACCCGCACGGCCTTCCCCGAGCGCGTGCAGTGGAACACCACCAACGACAACAACGGCACAGCGGCCGAGCCGTTCCCCTACCTGGCCAGCAACGTCTTCAGGTACCTGCGCGATACCCTGCTGCCGAAGTTCCCGGCGGAGGTCCGCGCGGTCATGAAGGAGCGCGTCTGCGTGCTTGAGCAGCGTTACAGCGCATCCGCCAAGCTGTCAGACTCGACCACGTGGGCGTGGAAGAACGTGGGGCGCCTGTGGCTGCCCGACGAGGGGGAGATATACGGGTGCGTCTACTGGGGCAGCCGGTACGGCAGCGGCCTCGTCGGACAGATTCCGGCCTTCCAGCTGCCGAGGGACCGCATATTCCGCACGCCCGACGGCACCAGGTCCCACGTGTGGCTCCGCTGCGTGTCGGGCCTCGGCTCGTCCACCGCGTGCAGCGTCTACTCGACCGGCAATGCCAACAACCCCTCGGCCTCGGCCACCGGGGTGGGCGTGGCGCCCTGCTTCCTCCTAGGCTAAGCATTAGCCGTACCGTATACTTCTCAGGAGCCGCCTCGCGCGGCTCCTGATCTTTATACCGCGAAGCGGTCGCTGCAATTTTCGATTTTTTGGAGGTTTTGCCATGGGCGTCTATGCGCGCAAGCGCGGGCTGTCTAGCCGCGAGTTCTTCTTCCGCGCGATGTGCATACGCGACGAGGTCGTGAGGGTCGTGCACAAGGAGCGGCTCGTGCCGAAGTCCTACCGATTCACCTTCGCGGTCCCCATGTGCGAGACCGCCCGCTCCATGATCGCCAACATCGAGCGGGCCGATGCCTTCTACCCGAACAGCAGCTGGGCCGTGATCGAGCGCAAGAAGTACCTGGCCCTGGCCATAGCGGACGCGAACACCCTGTACGATGACCTCGCCTGCCTGGTCGAGGTGCGCGGCGGCGCCAAGAAGAACCCGGACGGCTCCGAGGAGCCTGGGCGCTCGGGCATCGACCTCAACGAAATGAGGGAGCTGCTGACCCTGCTGGATGGCGAGATCGGCCTGCTACAGGCAGCCAAGAACGGCGTCAAGCTGATCGGCGGGGAGAGCGAGGAGGACAGGCTGAGAGCCGCCGAGGAGGAGGCGCAGAGGCTCAGAGACCTCATATTGATGCGAGGCGATGGGCGGGTATAATGGCCAGCGGTCGCGTGTCGCATATTCGTCCAACGTGTGGCTCCGCTGCGTGTCGGGCCTCGGCTCGTCCAACGCGTGCAACGTCAACTCGAACGGCAATGCCAACAACAACTCGGCCTCGAACACCGGGGTGGGCGTGGCGCCCTGATTCCCTTGCGGCCAGTCCTAGTAGCTCTGCGAACGCCGTGCCTAAGAGGAAGGGATGCGCGACCTTCGGGGGCAACCCCGTCAATAAGTACCCCGCGAAGGGTGGCGGACGCTGCTTGCATGGCGGCGCGTTGGACGTTCCGCGCCGTTTCATGCCACACCTTCACGCGGCTGGCAGAACGCTCCATTGGGAGCCGTGCGGGGTACACTCGTGAACTCGGAGGAGAGAAGAGCGGCGCGCCGGCAACGGCGCGAGGAGGAGCGCGCGGCCAAGAGGGCCGAGCGCGTCAAAGACTGCACCCTTGAGGATATAGCGGACCTCAACGCCCTGTACAACGCGGCGAAGCAGGCATCGCGCGGGGTGTCCTGGAAGGCGAGCGTCCAGCGGTACCGAACGCGCATACTCCGCGGCATCGTCAAGGCCAACCATGACCTCATGGAGGGCAACGAGGTCTGCCGCCCCGTTCACCGCTTCACGATATACGAGCGCGGCAAGGAGCGGCACATCGCCGCCGTCTGCTTTCCCGAGCGCGTCATCAAGAAGTCATACAACCAGAACGCGCTCGTGCCGGCGGTCACCCCCACGCTCGTCGCCGACAACTCCGCGAACGTCAGGGGGCGCGGCCAGGACTACGCCATCAAGAGAATCAAGAAGCAGTTGGCGAGGCACTACCGAAAGCACGGCGAGGGCGGCTACATCCTCCTCGTCGATCTGTCCAACTACTTCGGCAGAATCGACCACGCGCACGCGAAGGAGATACTCGGCGAGCTTGAGGATTCCCGGCTCAGGGAACTGGGCGCCCACTTCATAGACAAACAGGGCGAAGTCGGCCTCGGTCTCGGCGACGAGCCGAACCAGACCCACGCCGTCGCCTTCCTCAGCCCGATCGACCACTTCGTGGCGGAGTGCTGCGGAGTGGAGGCCTATGGGCGCTACATGGACGACCTCTACGTGCTCGATTCGTCGAAAGAGCGCCTGCAGGTCGTGCTCGGGTGCATCGAGGCGCTCTGCCTTGAGCGCGGCGCGATGCTCAACCCGCGCAAGACCCAGATCGTCAAGCTGTCCCGCGGCTTCAGATTCCTCAAAAAGCGGTTCACGTTCACGGAGACGGGCCGCATCATCGTGAGGCCGTCGCGCGAGAGCATCACACGCGAGCGCAGGAAGCTCAAGAAACAGGCGGAAATGGTCGCGCGCGGCACCATGACCATGGAGCAGGTGGAACAGTCCTACCAGTCATGGCGCGGCGGCCTTCTCAAGTTGGACGCGACCGAGACGGTGCAGCGGATGGACGCCCTGTACCGTGAATTGTTCGACCCGGCGAACACTTGCCGGGGGGGGGTCTCACTGAAATAGCCTGGAACCTGCCCCTGGCCGCATAAGGCGACACTCTCAATAAAGTGGGTCCACCCGATAAGACGAAAGGAGGACCCACGTGGAACGCGCCGAAATCGAGGGCGAGATCAACGGCTGCAAGAACATCCTGGACAACACGGACTACCAGATTCTCCGGGCCATCGAGGATATCTTCGCCGCCGACGGCGTTGCCGAGCTGCTCAGCGCCCTGGCCAACGCCGGCAAGCAGATCGCGCAGACCATCAAGCTGCGCAAGCAGTGCCGCGCCCGCATCAACGAACTCGAAGCCATGCCGGCAGACGATGACGAACCCATCGCGGAGGCCATCGAAGAGACACCCACCGAACAAGGAGAGGAATAACCCATGGAAGAGCTGGCCATCCAGTGGCAGCCCGTCGCCGTCGCCGCCGTGATGATGATTCTCGACATTCTCACGGGCTTCGCCGGGGCTGTGAAGTGCAAGACTATCGAATCGGGCAAGATGCGCGAGGGGCTCTGGCACAAAGCCGGGTTCTTCGGGCTCATCGCCCTGGCGTTCGTCTACGAAGTTGGCGCCCTGTGGCTCAACTTCGAGGTCGCGGAGGTGGGCATCGGCGTGAGCGTGCCGGACCTGCCGGCCGTCGGAGCCGTCTGCCTGTTCATCGTGGCCACGGAAGTCGTGAGCATCTGCGAGAACCTGTGCGCCCTGAACCCCGTCATCGCGCAGCTGCCCGTAATCAAGACCCTGAAACCGCACGACCCCGATGCTGCCGACCTGACCGTCGAGATCGAGGACGAGCATGCCACGGGCGCGCGGCTTTAGGCGCGCCCTTCTCTGCGAGCTGGCCGTCCTGGCCATGCTCGTCGGCATCGGCGCCGCCCTGGTGCTCGCATCGCAATGGCATCCGATGCCCGAGACCCCCGAGGCGCTGGCCATGAAGGAGCCGGCCCGCGACCGCGACCTCCTCACCCCTCAAGAGAAGGAATGGGCGCGCGAATCGGGGGTCGGCAGCTACTGGTACGACGGCACGCACTGGGTTGACGAGGGCCTGCCGTCTGAGTATTGGAGGTAAATATGGCAAAGCTATATATCATCTGCGGCCATGGCGCCGGTGACCCCGGCGCATGTGCCGGCGGCCAGACCGAGGAAGAGCGAGTTCGCGCCCTCGCCTCTGTCATCAAGCAGCGCGGCGGCTCAGATGTGGAAGTGCTCGACACCTCGCGCAACTGGTACGCCGACGGCGGCATCAACAGCCTCTCTCTACCGAAGGGCGCCATGCTGCTCGAATTGCACCGCGATTATGCTGCTGAGAGCGCCCGAGGCGCCCACGTCATCATCTACGGCGGGTTCGACGCCGATGAGTTCGACAAGGCCCTGGCCGCGAAGCTATCGGCAATTCTGCCAGGCCGCTCGCAGACCATCGTGAAGCGCACCGATCTGGCAAACCCGAAGCGCGCAGCGAACCGAGGCATCAACTACCGCATCGCCGAGGTGGGCTTCATTTCCAACGCCGAGGACCGCAGCATCTTCGATACGCGCATCACCGAGATCGCCGATGCCATCCTCGAAGCCGCCGGCATCGGGCCGAGCGACTCGGCATCAGCGCCTTCCACGCCGGCCCAGCAACCTGCTGCGAAGCCTTCCGCGCCCTCCGCTTCCAACTCGGGAGAGAAGACCGGCACGGGCTTCGGGGGAACCTACCGATGCACTGTCAGTTCCCTGAACGTGCGCGATGCCCCCACCCTGGGCGGCAACGTGGTGGCAAGCTACTCCAAGGGTCAGACCGTGATGCTCGATGACTGGTACAAGATCGCCGACGGGTGGGTCTGGGGACGCTACACGGGCGCCCAGTCCGGCAAGAAGCGATATGTGGCGGTAGGCAAGCCGACGGGCGGCCCTGCGGCGGATGACTACCTGCTCAAGGTGTAGGGCCGGAAACCTGGCCGGAAAAGGAGAAGACCCCCAGCTAGGGGGTCTTCTTGTATCTCGTGACTATGACGAGTGTTCGCCATGCCACATAATAGCCGAACCACGGGGTTCGACTAATACCACCATGGTGGAGCCTAGGGGGATCGAACCCCTGACCTCATGGCTGCCAGCCATGCGCTCTCCCAGCTGAGCTAAGGCCCCGAAAAAGTGCGAGGACTATATTAGCATAACGGCAGCGGTGCGCAAGAACTTTTTTCAGGAATTTTGGAAATTCCCGCTAGCGGTCCTCGCGCGGCGCTCGCGCCCCTCGCAGCGCCGGCTTTACTCGGCCTCGCAGGTGGCGACGATCTGGTCGATGATGCCGTCCAGGGCGCCTTCCACCTCGTAGGCCTCCACCTTGCCCTCGTCCACCAGGCGCGCGAAGGTCGGGTCCATCGGCAGCGTGGCCACGGCGGGGATGTCGTACTTCTCGGCCACGGCCGCGCCCTGGGGCTCGCCGAAGATGTGGTGCTCCTTGCCGCACTCGTCGCACTTGAAGTAGGCCATGTTCTCCACGAGGCCCACCACCGGCACCTCCAGCGACTTCGCCAGATTCACGGCTTTGCCGACGATCATGGCTACGAGCTCCTGGGGAGCCGACACGGTGACGATGCCATCCACGGGCAGCGACTGGAAAACCGTCAGGAACACGTCGGAAGTTCCCGGAGGCATGTCGACGAACATGTAGTCGACGTCGCCCCAGTTCACTTCCTGCCAGAACTGCTTGATGGCGCCGGTGACGACCGGGCCGCGCCAAGCCACGGGCATGTCGCCCTCGGGAAGCATGAGGTTCACGGACATGACCTCGATGCCGCTGGCGGACTTCGCCGGATTGATGCCGTCGGCATCGGCGGTCAGGCGGCTATCAACGCCGAAGGACTTCGGGATGGACGGGCCGGTGATATCGGCGTCCAGAATGGCCACCTTGTGGCCGCGCTTGTTCATCTCGGAGGCGAGTAGGCTGGTGACGAGGGACTTGCCCACGCCGCCCTTGCCGGACACGACGCCGATCACATGCTTGACGTTGGTGCGCTTGTTGGGCGCAAGGGTGCTGGGGCCAGCCTCGGCGGTGCGATCGCCGCAGCCGGAGACGCCGCAGCTGGAGCACTCGTGGGAACATTCTTCTGCCATGATTCCTTCTTTCTCTTCTCGAGTGGCCGCGCACTTCGCGACCAGGGTAGTTCGCAGGGCATCATAGCACAAACCCCGAGGCATCCTTTCGACACCTCGGGGTTCTTGAACGTCGTAAGAACAAAAGACAGACCGCTTCGGAAAACACGCACCGGCGCTTAGAAATCCTCGGGCATGTCCTTGCCGTCGCCGGATGCGTAGAAGGTGGCCTCGGCGAACAGATCCGTCACCGACCTGCCGTCGCAGAAGGGCAGCTCGAGGAACTCGGCGATCGTGGGGACGAGGGGGCTCGCGTCGACGTAGTGGCCCTTCTCGTTGAACTGGTTGGTGTCCTGGGCGCGCCAATAGCGGTCATTCACATCGGTGAGGTAATACAGCCCATCGGCCACTTCCATGTAGACGGCGTGGTTCGTGTGCAGATAAGTGGGCAGTTCGTCGATGGTGATCTCGAGGGCTTCAACGTCCTTCTTCCCCATTAAGGCTCCTTTGCTTCGGTGAGGGTGGAATTGGAACGGCCTTATGATAGCGCGATCGGCGGTCTGTGGGGGCATCTACGCGAATTAGTCATCGAAGAAGGCCGAGGCGACGCGGGTGGAAGCGGCGGCGTCCTTTGCGTAGAAATCGGCTCCGATCTGGTCGGCGAACTCCTGGGTGATGACCGCGCCGCCCACCATGACCGCGGTGCCGGGAAGCTGCTCGTGAATGAGTTGGATGGTGCGCTCCATGGCGCCGACCGTGGTGGTCATGAGCGCCGAGAGCCCGATGAGGCGCGCGCGGGTGTCGCGAGCGGCGGCCAGGACGGCCTCGGGGGCGACGTCGCGGCCGAGGTCGATGACGGTGAAGCCGTAATTTTCCAGGAGCATCTTCACGATGTTCTTGCCGATGTCATGGATGTCGCCCTGCACCGTGGCCACAATGATGGCGCGATCGCCCGCGGCGTTGGTGGTTCCGGGGGCGCTTGCGGCGGCCTGGGCGTGGTCGCGGATGAGATCGAAGCCGGCTTTGACGGCCTCGGCGGAGGCCATGAGCTGGGGCAGAAAGAACACGCCCTCATCGTACTTCTGGCCGACGACGTCGAGAACGGGCACGAAGATGTCGTTGATGACGGCCAGACCGTCGTGGGTCTCCAGCAGCTGTTCGGTGGCCGCCGCCACCGGCGTGCCGCGGCCCTCCAGCACGCATTCGGCTAGGTGGGAAACGACGTCGGCCGCGTCGGCGAAGGTTTCCGTTATCGGGATGGGACAGCCGGCAGGGACCCCCTCCGTAGGGGCGGGGCTTGCGCCGCCCTCCTCAAGTGGGGTCGCCTTGCTTGAGGAGGGGCGACCAAGGTCGCCCCCAACGGGGATGGAGCCGCCGACCACGCCCGCAGTCGAAATGCCGGCGGCGACCTCGTAGGGATCGGCCGTATTCGCGTAGGCCTCCAAGAACGCTCGGCAGCCGGCGTCTTGGCCGTTTAAGATGCGGAAGGTGGCCACGGTGTCGCGGTAGCGGGCGTTCAGGGGGTTCAAAATGGGCATGTCGAGGCCGGCCCCGAACGCAGCAGCAAGGAACGTGCTGTTCACGAGCGGCCGCGCTGGCAGACCAAAGCTGACATTCGACACGCCGAGCACCGTGCGCACGCCGAGGCGCTCCTTCACCAGGGCCACGGCACGCAGAATTTCGCGCACTTCGTCTTGGTTGGTGGCCGCGGCCATGACGAGGCAATCGATGGCCACGTCCTCGCGCGGAATGCCGTAGGACTCGGCGGTGGCCACGATGCGCTCGGCGATGGCCAGGCGCTCTTCGGCGGTGGGTGGGATACCGTTTTCGTCCAGAGTGAGGCCGACCACCGTGCAACCGTAGCGCGCCACCACGGGCAGCACGGCGGCGAGGTTGTCGGCCTTACCGTTCACGGAGTTCACCATGGGACGGCCCGCATAGCCGCGAGCCGCGGCCTCGATAGCGACCGGATCCGAGGAATCCAGTTGCAGCGGCAGGGGCACCGTGGCTTGCAGCGTACGCGTGACCTGCGATAAGAGCGTCGGCTCGTCGAGGCCAGGCACGCCCACGTTCACATCGAGGATGTCGGCGCCGGCGCGCTGCTGAGCGGCGGCCTCGGCCACGAGGTAGTCTACATCGCCCGCTTGCAGAGCGGCCTTCAGCTTCTTTTTCCCCGTCGGGTTGATGCGCTCGCCGATAACGGCGATGCGCGCCTCGCCCTCGGGCAGCGACGCCATCTGCTGCGCCGAGGTCACCGTGAAGGCAGGACAATAACGCAGGTTGGGGACGCTGGGCACCGAGAGGCCCTTCGGCTCGCTTTGCTCCCCCCAAGCAATACGGGAAGAAGCGGAGCCCGCGGAAACAGCTGCCACAGAGGAGGCCACAGGAGCGTGGGCTGGAACGGAGACGGATGCAACCGCGGGGAGCGGCCGCGCATCGATGAGCGCGCGCAGAGCAGCAATATGGTCGGGCGTCGTGCCGCAGCAGCCGCCGACAACGGTAGCGCCGGCATCTAGGATCGCCTCCATGGCCTGGGCAAATTCGTTAGGGCCCACGTCGAAGACGGTCTCGCCGTCCTGAATGCGGGGCAAGCCCGCGTTGGGCTGCGCCATGACGAGGGCGCGGTCGTGAGGCGCGAGCTCCCCCACGAGCGGTGCCAGCTCCGTCGGCCCCAGCGAGCAGTTGAGCCCCACGGCCGAGGCGCCGAGCGCCGACAGCGTCGTGGCGGCGATGGCCGGCGTCGTGCCGAGGAAGGTCCGGCCGTCCTCGCCGAAGGTCATGGTGGCGAACACCGGCAGCGTCGTGCTTTCCACCGCAGCGAGCACGGCAGCCTTGGCTTCCAGCAGGTCGGCCATGGTTTCCACGACGATGAGGTCGCAGCCCGCCGCCTCGGCGGCGCAGGCCTGTTCGGAGAAGATATCGAAGGCCTCGTCGAAGGTGAGGGTGCCCAGAGGCTCGAGCAGCGCGCCGGTCGGCCCGATGTCGCCGGCCACCAGCGGCGCTCCGGCCGCCCGCGCGTTGGCCGCAGCCGCCGCGTACACCTCGGCCACCGTGGCATCGGTGCTCGCGAGCTTCAGGCGGTTGGCGCTGAAGGTGTTGGTGGTGATGCAGTCGGCGCCAGCTTCCACGTACTGACGCTGGATGGCTACGATGGCCTCGGGGTGCGTGAGGTTCAGCAGATCCGGCACCGCGTGGACGGCATGGAGACCGGCCGCTTGGACGAGAGTGCCCATGCCGCCATCGAACAGCAGGTAGGCGCGGCCGGCCAGGGCCTCGGCCAGATGGGCATCGGTCACGGTGAGCTTACGCGGGGTTGCCATAGCAAGTCCTTCCTTGAGCGCGCAGGGCGCACGTATCGGCAACGGGGCAAGTGGAGCAGCGCGCTCCTTCCCGGACGAAACCTCGACCGGGGTACAGGCCGATGACGGCCGTGATGGATTTGGCGGGAACGAGAAGGTGGGCCGCCGTGGCGCAGATTCCCAGGGCGCGATCGGCGCCACTTGCGACGAGAAAAGCCGGCTGGCAGCTCAGCGGCAGGTCGCCATAGCCGGGGCTGAAGCGCGTAGTGGCGGCCAGACCTCGCGCCGCGGCCTCTTCCACGATATGCCCGTTCAGCACATTGGCCGCCTGTTCCACGAGCGACGATGCGCAGGCATCCGCGAGCAGGCCGTCCGTCGCGCTGAGGGCGCGCTCGCGACGCAGCAGCATCTCGCTTTGCGTCCCCAGCGTCACCGCCAGCAGCACCACGCGCGTGCAGCCTCCCACATGGCGAGCGATATCGCGGCCCGGCAACAGGGCGAGGGCTTCCGACGCGTCCATCTCGCGGTACACCCCGCGCGGGACGAGCTCCTTTTCGCACAAGCAAGCCGCGCGTTCCAGCCTTTCGCGCAGATCCCCCAGCTCCTGGCCGCGATGGCCCAGAAACGCCAGGGCCTCTTCCCTATCGACGCGCGTTTTCAGTTCCACGGCGTCACCATCCTCCAACAACGTCGGAGGCTCTTAGGCACAGCGCCTTCGGCACGGCTCTCGAGATGGCGTAAAAGACAACCACGGTGTTCACCGAAGTCCGGCAGCGGCGACCGCCTCGGCAGCGGCACAGGCGATATCCGGCTGGTTCATGGCGTACACGTGCAGGCCGTCGACGCCGTGGCGGCCGAGGTCGACCAGTTGGTTGCAGGCGTATTCGATGCCGGCTTGGCGCAGGGAGGCCGGGTCGTCCTCGTATTTCGCCAGCAGCTTGATGATGGGCGCCGGCAGCGAGCTGCCGCAGAGGAACACCATGCGCTGGATCTGCGACTTCCCCAGAAACGGCATGATGCCGCAGGAGATGGGCGCGGTAACGCCCGCCGATTCGGCCGCCTCACGGAAACGGTAGAAGTCATCGTTGTTGAAGAACAGCTGGGTGATGAAGAAGTCGGCGCCGGCATCCTGCTTCGCGCGCAGATGGCGGATGTTCTCGCGCGGGTCCAGGCAGTCGATGTGTCCCTCGGGGTAGGCCGCCGCGCCCACGCACAGCTCCGCCTCCTTCAGGCGCGGGATGAGCTCGCAGGCATAACGGAAGTCGGCCGGCTGCTGGCCATCCACAAGGTCGCCGCGCAGGGCGAGCACTGTTTTCACGTCGGCGGCGCGCAGGTCTTCCACAGCATCGTCCACCGAAGCACGGGTGGCGCTCACGCAGGTGAAGTGGGCGACGGCGGGTATGGCCGCCTCCTTCTGGACGAGCTCGGCGATGGCCGCCGTCTGACCGCCGCTGCCGTTGCCGCTGCCGCCAGCCGAGCAGGTCACCGAGATGAAGTCCGGCGACGCCGCGCGCAAACCTTCCACAACCTTTCGGGCCGCATCTAACGTGAGCTGGCCTTTCGGCGGGAACATCTCTGCCGAGAAGGGAATGCGCCCCGCGGCGCCTTCCTTATCGGCCACCCCACAGCACCGGGCGTCGGCCGAACGATTCTCGCGGCTCTCCTCGAATAGGCGGGCAACAGTTTCCATAAGCGACGGATCTCTTTCCTCGTGCGATTCCTCTGCGCGTCGGGCGCGTCACATCTTCCACGCGCTATTATAGGGAGGAACCGGCCTTCGCGCCCGCACCTATCGCTCGCTGGATAGGCAAAAGAGCGATGGAGGGCCATGGCATTTCTCGAAAGGAGCCCGGCTGTGCGCATCGGCATCATCTCGGACACCCACGGCTCGCTGGACCCGCGCGCCTATGCGGCCCTGGCGGATTGCGACCACATCATTCACGCCGGGGACATCGGCGGGCCGTCCGTTCTGCGCGAGCTGGAAACACTGGCGCCAGTCACGGCGGTGCTTGGCAACAACGACTTCGACGAGTACGGCAGCGCCGCGGGCCATTTCGCGCACCCGGTTTTGGAAGGCGTGCGCTTCCTCGTGGGCCACAAGCCGGGCGACGTGCGCGTGAGCTTCGCCGGATCGGCGGCCTTGGCACCGGGCGACCCCCTGCCCGACGTCATCATTCACGGCCGCACCCACGTGCCCGAGCTGAAAACGGGCCCCGACGCGCGGCCCGCGGGCCTCTACCTGTGCCCCGGCGCCGTGTACCGCCCTCGCAGCGATTTCGGCCGCACCATCGCAAAGATGGACGTGGAAGACGGCCACATTCGGCACACCTGGGTGGAGAACCTGGACGGGAAAGTGCTGATGGAGGCTTAGGCGATCTCACTCGCTCTCCTTGCGGGCAATCTGTCAAAATTTTTAACAGATTTTTCCGTAAACTGTAAAAAGTTTTGTCAGATTAGACGCCGAGGCCTACGGTGAGGTGGCTCATGTAGAAGGTGAAGCGCATGAGGAAGAGTGCGGCGAGCAGGGCGAAGGTGCTACAGAAACGACCCCCAAGAGCGCACCGTCTAGCAGCGCGCTGCTCGCACGCGACGGCGCCGCCTTCCGCGACTGTTTCTCGAAGCAGATGGCAGCGGTGCGCGAGTTCTACGGCCTTTCGGCCCGCGAGGCCGAGGTGGCCGAGCTCATCGCCCGGGGCAACACTGTGGCCCACATCGCTGAGTTGTTGTTCGTCTCCGAGAACACGGTGCGCACTCATTCCAAGCGCATCTACGTCAAGCTGGACACCCACAAGCGCCAAGAACTCATCGCCCTCGTGGAGCGCTTCGAGCCCGAGGGACGGTAAGAGCAGAGGCGATTCTGAACGCAGTGAGTGCAGAATCGCCAGGGGCTGCCAGCGTGCGTCCCCTTCTACCGTTCCAGCAGCTGCTCCATGGTGCAGCGGAGGGCGCGGGACAGGCGGTAGAGGGCTATGCCCTGGGCCTTGTTGATGTCCTTCTGTCGCTGCTCGTAGAGCTGGATGGATCGCAGCCCCACGCCGGACGCCTTCGCCAGCTGCGACTGGGAGAGGCCGGCTGCCTCCCGCAGCATGCGGAGGTTAGTGGCCCCCGCGCGCTCGGTGCGCATCTCGTCGAAAACGGCGACGAACTTGCCCTCGGGGGCCTCGTGCAGCGGCCAGTACATGGAGCGAATTTCGTCGTAGGTGGCCGTCGCGAAGATGGATCGGTACGAGCACCCCGTGACCATCTGGTAGTGCGCGAGCACCCACCCGACCCAGAAGTCCGGCGTGCGGTCGTAGCGGAGACTCGGCGCGGGCAGCTCCTCGCAGGGAAGCAGCGGCAGCATGGTGCGCAGCAGGTCGTAGGACGACTTCCCGGCCACGTACACCGGGTTCTGCTTCTCGAATTCCTCGGCGAGGCCCGATGCCAAAAACGCGTGGGCCACCTGGGAACCCGTGCACCCGGCGAGGTTCACGCCGATATCGAAGACGAACGCCAGCACCTCCTGCAGGTCGTGGGCATAGGGCGAGGACGGCAGCTCGATGACCGCATAATGGTACTCCCCCATCTCTCAGCCCTCCCTCATCAGGTCGAGCATGTACACGCCAGCGGGGTCGAAGGGCTCTTCGTGCAGGATGCGATCGAAATCGCGCCGGGCCCTCTCGTCCCGCCGCATGCGCCTCTCGTGCCACCGAGACGCTAGGGCCACTTCTGCCCCCGCAAACGTGAGGGCCCCGAAAGCGGCCTCGCTCACCGCGACCACCTGGCGGCCCAGGCCGCCGAGCTTCATGGCCCGTTCAAGCTGCCCAAGGCTGATGCGGTTTTCCAGAAAGGCCCGGGCGAACGAGAAGTAGGAGTCGTCGGCCCGGTAGCCGATGATCACATCCGCCTTGCCCAGCTCTGCCGGATAACGAGCCGCCACGTAGGACTTGGCGGCCTCCATGAGATTTGTTGCCACGTCGAACTGTCGGTTGGCAAAGAGCACGGCGAGCCATTCGATGGTGCCGTTAGGCTCGGCATCCAAATCGACGACATCGAGGCCGTCGAGAGCGAGGTCGTAGGCGTTCGCGAACCCGTCCCTCGCCTTCGGGCACGCCCATTCACAGGCCAGCTCAAGCGACTCGGTGCAGTAGAAGCCCAGGCCGTAGTCGTTATAGGGGTTGCCCACCCCGAACAACGGCCTTGGCACCCGGATAGGCGACCCATGGTAAAGGCGCATGGACTCGCTCATAACAACTCCTTCTCTATCACCAAAGTGATAGAGAAGGATATCGAAGAAGAGGGTTGTCGTCAACCTAGCGCACCTGGGCAGGCTTGCGGCCCGAGCGCGAGGGACGCCCTACTCCGCTACGCGCTTGCGGTCGGGGTTGAGGAGGGCGCCGGCCAGGGCGGCTACCGCTGACACGCCTCCGGCGATGCGCAGCCAGAGGGCCGTGGCCTGGCAGGCCATGTCGGCGCTCTTGCACACGCCGACGGACAGCGGCGTGTCGAAAGTCATGAGCACGATGGCGCACGACAACAGCACCAGCGCCACAGTCATGGGGCGCTTCGTCACGAGCGCCGCCACCGCCACCGCGGCCAGCACCAGCGCCAGCAGCACGGCGACCTTGGCCGTGTAGGCGCACCGCATGGGCACCATGTTCCCATTGGCTAGCTCGAGGGTTCCCGCGCAGACGGGTGCCCACAGAAGCACCGCCCCACACACCACGGCGGCGCACACCAGCGAGATGATCGGCACGATCAGCTTCACGTTCTTCATTCTGCTCCCTTTCAGACAATGACGGCGAGGCCCTTAGGCGCCGCCAATCCTTCCACGGTCGTGCGCAGCGCCAGCGTCTCCGCGTCAACGGCATGCACCTGACCACCAATGCTGTTTCCCACAAAGAGCGTCTCCCCGTCGGGCGAGAGCACCAGCGTGTCGATGCCCACGCCCAGTGAGAGCCGCCCCGTCTCCGTCCAATCGGCCGCGTCGAAGGCCACGAGCTCGCCGTCGTCCCGGGCGATAGCCCACGCCCGCCGCCCATCGGCGGCAAGCGCCACTCCGGCCACGGAGAGCCCCACGGGCACCTCGAGCACCCGCTTGCCCGTGGCGCGGTCGAGCACGTACAGCGCGCTCACCTGCTGCTCGCCCTCACCGCCCACGCCGGCCAAAATGAGCTGGCCGCCATCGGCCGACACAAGAATCTGCCGCGGACCCACCACGCCGTCGAAGGCATCGAGCTCCTCGCCCGTCGCAAGATCGATGCGAGCCACGTCGTAGGTGCCGTAGTTGGCCGCGTACAGCACGTCCCCCTCAGGCGCCAGGGCCAACGCCACCGTGCGGCGGCCGGCCCCCGGCTCAATGGTGCAGCAAGGCGGCGGGTCGGTACGGCCGCTGAACCCCGAGGAGCTCAGATCCATCGTACTCACAAGCGATTGCAGCGCCGCATCGATTGCATGGACGCCGTTGGCAAAGTAGTCGCCAGCATAGATAAGCCCCCGGGCCTCGTCGCGACACAGCCCGAGAATCTGATGTCCCACGGGAATGGGGGCCGCAGCGGCCGGATTTGCTACCGGGACCGCCGTCACCTCGCCAGTACCGCTGCATCCCACGAAAACGATACCCTGCATAACTAGAACCGAAGCCGGATTGCGGCCGACGGGAATGCGCCCAACTACTTCTCCCGCCCTCGCGTCGACAACTGCAAGAGCGTTCGTCGCGTACTCCGCAACGCACAGCATCCCGGGAGCAATCTCCCCCGAAAATGGCTCGCCGGCATTGATCGGCTCCTTTTGGGGAGTCGGCGACGAACTCTCACGCGGCCCTCCCTCTTCGGCTACATCTCTTGGCGACTCCTCAGTCAGAGCGGCACACCCTGGTGTGCCCAGCAGCCCCATGGCCCCAATACCCGCTAACATCACAAAGCTCCTGCGCGTGATCACAGCGTCACCTCCTCCCGAAGCTTTCCGCCTTCCAAAAGGTATACCTTGTCGGCCTGGGCAGCATAGGAGCGGTCATGGGTCACCAGAACCACCGACCGCCCCTCGGTGGCACAGAAGCCGCGCAGCAACTCGAAGACGCGCTCCGACCATTCCGCATCCAGGTCATTCGTCGGCTCGTCCGCCAGCAGCACATCGTGATGGGAGAGAAGCGCACGGCCGAGCACCAGTCGGCGCTTCTGACCAGCGGATAGCGCCGAGGGAAGATGCTCGGCCCGCTCGCTGAGGCCCAGCTTCTCCAGCATCTCGAAAATGCGGTCTCGCACCACCTTCTCGCCAGAGGCCCGCAATGCCAGCTCCAAATTCTCATAGGCCGTCAGCGCCTGGAACAAATAGGGCGTTTGAAAAACGAAGCCGATGCCCCGCCGATGAATGTCGTCGATCTGAGCGGCCGTCGCCTGCGTCAAGTCGATCTTCCGATACCGTACACTGCCAGCTTCGGGGCGCAACAGACCGCCCATCACGTTGAGCAGCGTCGATTTCCCTTTGCCAGAGACGCCCGTAACCGCAATCATCGTCGAGGGCGGCACAACCATGCTCAGGCCATCGAGGGGGCGCACCGGGGGACGGGATGAGAATTCCTTTACGACGTCGGAAAGCTCTAACAACGGTTCCATCACAACCCTCCTTTGGCAAGCGTTTCCTGGGGATCCTGGCGCATCAGGGCGATCATGGGCTGAACGAGCGCCACCAAGCTGAGGAGCACCGCGAACAGGAGGGCCGCGCAGACAACCCACCCGTAAGCAGAGGGAGCCAACAGGGCTCCCGGCAAATCAAACGAGGTATGGAGCTGCCCGATAATGGCCGACGACGCCAAGCACGCGCAGGCCGTCGCTGCCGCAGCCGCGGCCATCGTGACAACCCCCACCTCGACCACGAAGCTCAAAGCAACCTTAAGGCGGCCAACTCCCATCGTCCTCAGCAGGCCGAGCTCGCCCATACGACTCGACACGAGCGACGAGAACCGCCCCGCCAACGCCAGAGCCGCCAAAAGCACAATGGCCGCCAGAAACGCAAGGGTCATTGATTCCAACACGACCAGTTGGGATGTTACGCTGGCAATAAGATCGGAGGTGCATACCGCTGCAGCGCCCGGCACCTGTTCGATAATGGCAGCTGCCACAGCCGAGGGCTGCGCTCCCTCTTTCACCTTCACCATAACGCACGAGATAGCATCGAAGGGATCGACGTTAAGCCAGACGCTCTCAAGATACGGACTTTCGGCCGCAATGGTTCGCGCAGCATTCACATCCATGAAGATGGTCTCGTCGACGCTCGATCCCGTTGGCTCAAGGGTGCCCACACAGTGAAACACCGATCCGAGAATGGATGCTTGGCCGCCTTCGATGGGTGGCGCTGCGGCCCCCAAGATAATGCCGTCCGGCGGCAGCGCTCCCCCTTCAAGGGCCCCGCCGACCAGCCAGGGGCCCACGATGAAATCTGTCTCCATGTCAATACCCACCACGCGCGTCACCCCGATCACCGAGCAGCAGCTCTGGTTGACCGTTTGCGTGAAGAATTGGGGCGTTGCCTGTTCCACGCCGGCGGTTTCGGCAACGGTTCGCTCGACGTCGGCCGGCAAGTACACGTTGACCGGCTCGGCGCAAAAGAGCACTTCCGAGGCGTTGCCCGAGGCCCCTGCGGGAAGGACCATGATGTCGGCCCCGAGTCGCTCCCGCGAGAGCCTCAGTCCATTTTCGAGCGATGCCACAACAGCCAGCGAGGTGGCCAGGACAAAAACGGCGATGAAGGCAATGAGGGCGGTCATGAGGGATCCGCCCAAGCGCCGGATGATGTTCTTCCAAGCTAGGGAAAACATTGCTCGTCCTCCTTCCAAAAGGGGGCGGCACGAAGCGGAGGGGAGGGAGCGCTTCGTGCCGTTCTTGCGCCCTCGCGGACAAGGGCGCCCTCAGGAAAATTACGCCGTATGGTTCTCGACCACGATGTCGTCAGGCTCTTCGGCCAAGGCCGCATCCACCGTGATGACGAAGTTGGGCTTGGTACCGGAGCTCTCGTCGGACACGATGTCGGCCGCGTGCGCGCCCTGCAGAGACTCCATGTCATCGAGGGCCAGATTTGCACCGGGGCAGGCGGCCACGCACGCAGGCAGCTCACCGCGCTGGCGCCGATCATAGCAGCCGTCGCACTTGAACGTGGTGCTCGACGCCTCGTCGTAGCTGGGCGCACCGTAGGGGCAGGCCGAGATGCAGGTCTTGCAGCCGATGCACACGGAGTGATCTTGAATCACCGTACCGTCTTCCAGCTTGCTGTAGGCCCCTACCGGGCAGTTCGCCATACAGGCAGGCTCTTCGCAATGGTTACAGGCCATAGAGAGGTAAGCAAAAGCTCGCGGATCATCCTGACGAATTGCCGTCACATGCCGCAGCAGCACACCCTTATCCAACTGCTTCTCGCTCTTGCAGGCGATGGAGCAGGTCTTGCAGCCGTAGCAGTTCTTATTGTTCATCCAAAATCCGATAGCCATGGTCTTACGCCTCCTTCTTCACGTCAACGAGAGTCTGATTGCAGCAGTGGGTACCACCGAGAGTCCTCCACTTATCGTTGGTCACATAACTGGACGAGCCGCCCTGCTGCTCCCACCAGCCGTTCTGCAGCCCTACTACCCCAGGCTTGATAAGGTCGTTGACGAGAGCAACGCCGTGATGCTCGCCACGATCGTTGAACACAACCACCGCATCGCCATCCTGGATACCTCGTGTCTCGGCATCAGCGACATTCATAAGAACCACGGGCTTTTGATCGCATACCTCGTCCATCCATTCGAGATTGTTGAAGGTGGAATGCACACTGCGATAAGTCTTCTGCTGAACGCTGAAGAGCGGATACTTGCGAGCCAGTTCATTGTCGTTGCGAGCGTCCTCTTCAGCACGCGCGTAGGAGGCAATGGGGTCGAAGCCCTCCTCCTTCCAGGAGCGTACCCAGAACTCGGCTTTTTCGGAAGGTGTAAGGAATTTGCCGTCTTTATAGGGAATGTAGTCGGGACCCACCACGTCGATGGCCTTTTTCTCCTTCAGCTCCTCATAGGTGATGCCCGCCGGCTCAATGACGTTGCTGATGAGCGTCTCCATGGGCACATCGAAGGCATCGCCGAAGTCGTAACGGCGAGCGAGCTCAGTGAATATCTCCAAATCGCTCTTGGCCTCGCCGGGCGCATCCACCGCCTTCTCCATCAGCTGAATCCAATGGGAGCGGTTCTGGGCCAGCACGCCGTCCACCTCGAAGATGCCTGCGCAGGGCAGAACCAAATCGGAGTAGAGGGCGGTAGAGGTCAGGTACTCATCGACGGTAATGACGAAGGGGATCTTTTCTAGAGCCTTGCGCACCATGTTGGTATTGGGCCACTGGGTCATGGGGCTGCCGGTCATGGACCAGAACACGTTCACCTTGCAGGGGTCTTCGTTCAGAATGGACTCACCAAACTTAAAGCACGGGATGGTGGGCATCTTCTCGAGTAAGTTGGGAACCTCGATCGGCGCACCGGTCTTCACTTCGCACACACCACCCGCATCCGAATAGCCCTCACCCTCATGGCCGATCTGTCCGCAGAACGCTGCCAAGTAGGCACCAACGGCCACGGCGTAGGTACCATTCTCGGTACGCATGAATCCGCCCATGTTGTGAACGATCATGGCATGCTCGGCGGTCGCGTACTCGCGAGCGATACGCTGGATGTCGGCCGCAGGCACTCCGCACTCGGCCTCGGCAGCCTCAACTGTCCAGGGAGCGGCGTTGGCATAGATGAGCTCGAACTCAGTGTTGTACTGCTCGGCCTGGGGCGTTCCCTCCAAAGTGAGGGCAGCCGTGATGTTTGCGGCATCATGGCGCACCACATTGCCCGTGGCGGTATCGAGCACCACAAAGGAGGCCGGATCCTCAGGATCTTCCATCACTGGCTCTCCCGTGGCCTTGTCCACCAGACACGGGGCGCAGGTGTGAGCCAGCAGGAACTCCTCATCATAGAGCTTCTCGTCCACGATGGTCTTCAGCATCGCAAGCCCCAAGGCTGCATCGGTGCCGGGCCAGGGAGCGATCCAGTCGGTAGCCTTAGCGGCCGACTCGGTATAGATAGGATCGATCACCACGAGCTTGCCACCGTTTTCCACCACTTTCTCGAAACGCTGGAAGTAGCCCTGCTTGGTGATGGCGGGATTGTTGCCCCAAATAATGCAATAGGTGCTGTTCTCAATCTGGTTACGGCAGTCCAGAAAGCGCTTGCCGTAAATGTACACAACAGACTCGTACACGCCGGCACAGCAAAGCTTGCCTACCGTCGTAGTGGCGCCGCCGAGATGCGCAAAGAAGGCATTCGCCACCGGGCCGTGCATGGCCCCGAAGTTGCCCGAGCCAGTTGCGTAGCAAATCGACTGGTTGCCATCGGTGGCAATGGCCTCATCGAGCTTCTGCTGGATAAGGTCGAAGGCCTCATCCCAAGTGATCTCCTTGAACTTACCCGAACCCTTATCGCCGTCGCGCAAAAGCGGCACCGTCAGTCGATTGGGATCGTTGCACATAAAGCCACGAGCGATGCCGCGAGCGCAGGCGGCGCAGTCGTTCAACTCGGAAGACTCCACCTTCACAAGCTTGCCGTCCACCACATAGCCCTTGAGGTTGTGATGCTGGCACTCCGGCGGGCACGTAGAGTAGAAGATCTCCGCATTTGCATAGGGATCCTCCCCCGTGACGGGCAGGTCCTCGTCCTTGGCCGGCGCCTCGTCGGTGGCCGCAGGGGCGCATCCGGCCAGGCCCACAGCAGCCGTAGCCGCGGCAGCGCCCACGAAGGCGCGACGGGTGAGCTTGGCGTCAATGGCGCGTTCGCTGTTCTTCGTCATAGAACTCTCCTCCCTCAGATGGGATTTTCTCGCGAGCTGCGGCGAAAAGACGTTTGAACCCCCGCTCTCGGCGGATCTCCTACCGCCTTGCTGTCGCATCGGGCGGCCCTCCTCGGCCGAAACCCTCGCACTCGCTTGCTATTATTCTGCCGTTGACTCAACGTCACTTCAATGGCGGCCAGCGGAACTTTTCATTAAGACTTCGGGGCAAATATTAAAAAAGAATTACCTTCCCCACCGAAGTCTCCTGCATGCAGCTCCATCGGGCATAATATGAAGATTGACGAGGAGGGGACACCATGTCGACCGATCACCCGGGGCGCCCGTTCCGCTATGGCATACGTTTCAAGATCGCCGTTTCCATCGGCGTCATTATGGTTGCGCTCATGGCCGTCGACATCCTGTGGAACCTGTCGCTGCAGAACGCCCAAGCCGAGAACGAGGCTCGCGAGAAGGCCGAGGTACTTGCCTCCGAGATGCGCGCAGCATGGGATTTCGTCGATATGAATCAGGACGTCATCAACCGTGCCGAGGACGGCACCTTCCGTACGAAGCACCTCGTGTGCGTGGTGGCGGCGAAGTCTATCTCCATGCTGTTTACCACGGAGACCGACTACTCCATCCGCTTCACCAACGACACCCCTCGTCAGGCCGCCAACGCGCCGGACGAGTTCGAGCAGGAGGCTCTGGCCGCCTTCAACGCCGACCCGGAACGCAAGGCGTTCTGGCGCGTGGTAGACGCCGGCGACGGCACGCGGGTGTTTCGCTATACCGAGCCTTTGTACGTGACCGAATCGTGCCTGGAATGTCACGGCGACCCCGTCGGCGAGCTGGATCAGTACGGCTACCCCAAGGAAGGCATGCAGGTGGGACAGGTGGGCGGCGCCATGTCCATCACCGAGCCCATGGACATTTACGCCGCCGGCATCCAGGACAGCATGATGCAGCAGGCGATCATGGTGTTGTTCATGATGGTAGCGGCCTTCATCGGGCTGTACTTCGTGACAAGCCGGCTGGTGCTGCGGCCCATCGACGAGCTGCGAAGCGCGGCGGGCGCCGTGGGCAAGGGCGACTTCAACTACACCCTCACGGTGCCCGACCCCGGCGAGCGGCCCCGCGACGAGCTGGCGGAGCTCACCGGCGAGTTCGACCGCATGGCCCGCGACCTTGAGGCGCTTTATGCCGATCTGGAGGGCCAGGTGCGTTCCAAGACCGACGACCTCATGGTGCTCAACGACATGCTGAACTACCAGAAGCGCGAGCTGAAGGTAGCACTCGATCGGCTGGGTGATGAGGTGGCCTACAAGAACGAGTTCTTCGCCATCGTCAGCCACGAGCTGCGCACGCCGCTCACCAGCATTTTGGCCTACGCGCGCATCCTGAACGCGGACGACAGCCTAGCGCCCAAGACCCGCGAGGCCGTGGGCGAAATCGAATCGAATGCCACCCTTTTGCTGAACATGGTGAACAACATCCTCGTCATTTCCAAGCACGCTGCTAAAAAGGACGAGCTTTTGCCCGAACCCGTGGATTTCGTCGATTTGGCCCAGTTCGTGCGCAAGGCGCTGGTCCCTATCGCGGAAGGCAAGGATGTGAGACTCTCCTGCTCGGTGGCGCCGGACGTGCCCTTGAGCATGGCCGATTGGGAGAAGCTGCGCCGCATTTTGGAGAACCTGGTGAACAATGCTATCAAGTACACCCATCGAGGCGGGTTCGTGCGCCTGACGATTGGGTTCGAAAGCGGCGAAGAGGCGAACCACGGCCACGGCAACCATCCCGGCACGCACGTCCCGGATGACGAAGACGCGGCCCCTGCCGGCTGGATCGTCATGCGCGTTGCCGACGACGGCATGGGCATCGCACCCGAGGAGCTGGACCAGATCTTCGAGCTGTACAAGCAGGCCGGGCAGTCGGCCAACCGCCGCTACCGGGGCACGGGGCTAGGGCTTGCCGTAGTGCGCGACCTCACCGAGCTGCATGGCGGCACCGTGGCCGTGGAAAGCCGGGTGAAGGAGGGCAGCACGTTCACCGTGCGCATTCCCTATGCGCCCGTCATTGAGGAAGAGGACGAGGAATCGTAAAACCGCAGGGCGGCCCGCAGCGCCGAAGGCCGAGCCGCTGACAACCGCGAAGGAGGACGACGATGGCGAAGATTCTGCTCGTGGACGATGAACCGCGCATTGCCCGGGTGGTGCGCGACATGGTGGAAGGCGCCGAGTGGCAATTCGCTTACGCCGACAACGGCGCCGATGCGCTGGACGCCGTCGCTCGCGATGCGCCCGACCTCATCATCATGGACGTCATGATGCCGAAGATGGATGGATTCACCGCCTGCCGCGAGCTGCGGACCCGAGGCGTCACCGTGCCGGTCATCTTCCTGTCGGCCAAAGGCGACATCGTGGACAAGGGCGTCGGATTCGCGGCCGGTGGCGACGACTACATGGTGAAGCCCTTCGACCCCCGCGAGCTGATGATGCACATCGAGGCGCATCTGCGCCGCGCCGCCATGCGCCCGAGCAGCGCTGTGCCTTCCTCCGGCACCATCACCGTGGGATGTCTTTCCTTAGATATGGCCCAGCACCGCGCCACCTTGGCCGGCGAACACGTGTCGCTGACCCCGAAGGAGTTCAAGATCCTGGCGACGCTGGCTGCAAGCCCCGGCACGGTGCTTTCCCGCGAACAGCTGGTGGAGGCAGCCTGGGGACCGGAATTCGTCGGCGAGACCAGTTCCATCACCGTGTTCATCAAGAAGCTGCGGGCCAAGATAGAGGACGACCCCACCGAGCCCCGCATCATAGAAACCGTCTGGGGCATCGGCTACCGCCTCGATCCCGAGGCCTGCGGGTAAGCTAGCGAGCGAACCTGCAGGCAAACATTCTCGCTCGCGCACCTTTGACCCCGAAATGATATTTCTGATTTAAAAGTGCCATTTCGGGGCTTCTTTCTGTGCCCAAGCCGATTGCACCCCAGCGCCTTTCAGCCGCATTCGCCAGATGGCCAAAAAAGACGCGCTAACTGCGGTTTTCAGCCCTCTTTCCCCGACTTTCACCATCTACGCATTCGCGCGTCCTTTTCAATAATGTTCTGACCAGGTAAAACTATGATCAAGAGAAACCGCACTTTCGAAACCGCAAGCCGCTGACGCAGCCAGCGCAGATTTTTTGACCAAAAAATGCTCTAGAGACACTTTCGCATGCAGTTCGCGAGTCGTTTTTGGCCACAAGCGTCCTACTTTCCCGCGCCGCCGTGGTTGATGGTGGTGGCGAGGGGGTGGCGCTTCAGAAGAAGCATCATCACGAGGCACGCAAGCATGAGCGGCACGAACCAGAGGAACAGCGGCAGCAGGGCGTCGGAGTAACCGACAGCAATGACCGACTGGGCTGACCCGGGCAGCGCATCCACGATTTGCGGCGTCAGTGTGGCGAGCGACAGATTGTCCACATGGGTGAGCTTGCCGGCCACGTCGGCCGTAAGGCGCATGGTGAACAGCGCGCCCACGAGCGCCGTGCCCACCGAAGCGCCGATCTGCCGGAAGAAGTTGTTCGCCGCCGTGGCGGTGCCCACCATGGCGTGGGGAAATTCGTTTTGCACCACGAGCACGAGCAGCTGCATGCCGAGCCCCATGCCGAAGCCGAGTACGAACAGATACAGCACTGGCACCCACAGCGCCTCGTGCACCCGCATGCGCGACAGCAAGAATAGGCCCACCGTGCTCACGACGCACATGGCCACGAGCATCCCCTTGTAGCGCCCCGTCTTCGACGCCACCCAGCCGGTGGCTGTGGAAGTGATAAGGATGCCCACGCTGGTAGCCGTGCACACGAGACCGGCCACCTCCGGCGACAGATCGTCCAGGATTTGGAAGTAGGTGGGCAGGTAGTTGAGCGCTCCCATGAAGCTGATGTTCAGGAGAAGCCCCGTTACCGAGCACAGCACGAAGTTGCGGTTGCGGAAGAGCCCCATGGGGATGATGGGCTCGGCGGCGCGGCGCTCCAACAGCACGAAGACCACAGCGGCAGCCACAGCCAGAGCGACAAGGCCCATAAACGGCAGACTGCCCCAGGGAATAAGCGTGCCGCCCCAGGCCATGGCCAGCACGAGCGAGGTCACGGCCACGGTCATGGCCATCATGCCGGGCCAATCGAGAGGGTGCTTTCCGAGGGCACGGGCGTCGCGGGGCAACGTGAGTCCGAGTACCACCACGGCAAGCAGGGCCACGGGCACCGTGAACCAGAAGATCCAGCGCCAGCCCGTCACCTGGACGAACCAGCCGCCCATAAGCGGGCCCAGCACATTCGACACGGCGAACACGGCGCCGATGACGCCCATGTAGGTGCCGAGCTTGCGCGGCGGCACCACGTCGGAGAGCGTCGCCTGGGATAAGATGATGAGGCCGCCGCCCCCAAGGCCAGAGACGAGGCGGCCGCTGATGAGCATCTCCATGTTCATGGCCAGGCCGCACACCACCTTGCCCGCGGCGTACAGCGTGAGCGCCGCCATGAGGAGACGCTTGCGGCCGATAAGGTCGCCCAGCTTGCCGTAGATGGGCATGACCAGCGTCGATGAAAGGATGTAGGCGGTGGAGACCCACTGCATGATCTCCACGCCGTTCAAGTCGCCCACGATGGTGGGCAGCGCCGTGGAGGCGATGGTCTCGGAGAGCGAGCTGATGAACATGGCGAGCAGAAGCCCGAAGAACACGAGCGCCAGCGCCCGGCCGTGCAGGGCGTGATCGGTATGGGGCGTGGAAGCGCCTGCGGGTTTTGCGGGCGCCGATGAGGTAGGAGCTATTGCGGGCGACGCAGCTGCAGCGGCCGAAGCCGCCTCCGTCTTCGAAGTCGTATCTGCTGCGCTCACCGCCATAGGTCGCCTCTTTCCAATCAGGGGATTCTCCCTATTTTAGAAAGACGGCCGCCGCAAGCGCCGCGCAACAACCCCGCCTGCGCCGAACTGTCACGGCGCCGTTGAAGACTTGCGCGAGAATGCGTTTGCGAACGCTACAACGCCAGCTCGTACATGGCCACCTGGATGTCGCCGAGGGCCGGGTAGTGCACGGTCCACTCGCCCTTGTCCTCGAAACCGCACGACTCGTAGAGGCCGCGGCCGCGTACGTTGTGGGGGAAGGTGTCGAGGCGTAGAGCCACCAGGCCCTGGGCTCGGGCGATGTCAGCGGCACCATTCACGAGCTGGCGACCGAAGCCCCGGCCGTGGAAGGCCGGCAACGTGGCCACCACATGCAGGACGCCTACCTGTTCGGGCGCAGCATCCACGGCCCAGGGAACGGCGTTGTAACCGGGGGCGCCTTCATGATTCACCACCATGGCCGAGGCAATGATGGGCTCGGACTCACCGCCTTCGGAGACCACTTCAACCTCTTCTGCGGGCAGCAGCCCCACGATCAGCTGGGCCGCCTCCAACGACTCACGCAAGAACGCCGGCGAGGGATGCACGCCATGCTGCCACTGCACGTCGAAATCGGTGCCCTGCATCTCGTCGATCATCGTCGTGTAGAACGCAAGCACCGCATCGAACTCATCGGGCCGCGCCACGCGCGCTTCCAACATCGCCGCTCCCTTCTTCATCGGATTCGAGTGAAGACAGTATAGCGCTGCGATGCCACCTACAGTCCGAGCAACGGGCAGTACAGCGACTCGTCGGTTTCGGAGAAGACGTTGAACACCACGGTCATGGGCACATCGGGATGCTCGTTAAGCCAGCGGCGCACCGTAGCGACGGCGATGGAGGCCGCCTCTTCCTGCGGGAACCCGAACACGCCCGTGGAGATGCAGCAGAAAGCGATGCTGGAAAGCCCCGCCTTGGCCGTCGCGTCCAGGCACGCGCGATAGCACTCGGCCAGCTGACGGCGGTGCGTATCGGTGGGACGTCCGTTGGCGATGGGCCCCACCGTGTGGATAACGTAGCGCGCGGGCAGGTTGTAGCCGTCGGTCACCTTGGCCTGGGCCGTTGGCTCCGAGTGCCCCTGCGCTGCCATGAGGTTCGCACAAGCCGCACGCAATTGCACACCGGCGAAAGTGTGGATAACGTTATCGATGCAGTAGTGCAGCGGCGCCCAGCAGCCGGTCATGCCGGAGTTGGCGGCGTTCACGATGGCGTCTGCGGCCAAAGTGGTGATGTCGCCGCGCCACAAGCGTAGGCGCGGGTCGGTTGGCGACGGGGTCGTGTCGGCCAAGGTCGCCACACCCGCCTCAGCGATGAGCCCCTGCAGCAGTTCGTCCTGGGCCGCGAGGAACTCGCCGGGCGCGGGCCACGGAGGCCGCACGTTTACAAGTGATCGGAACGCAAGCCACAGCGCCTCGGCCGAAGCGCTTGCCAGGCCGCCCTGAGCCGCATCGGCCGCCGCGGGCGGCAGAGCGCACCCATGCGCCTTGCCCTCTTCGACGAGGTATTCCACCAAATATTGCAACAGTTTGCGATCCATAGATTCGCCTCCCTCACAGCACCTATAGCGCGAAGCGGTCGCGGGCGCGCTTGGGGGCGGTGGCGCGTGCGGCCTCAGCGCGGTCGTGCTGCCAGTTCATGAGGAACAGCACACAGTCGGTGCGGTTGCTGGCGCGCAGGCGCTCGATCTGGCGATCGAACAGCTCGACATCGTTCAAGAACCCGGCATCGGCCAGAGCGCGCACCATGGCGATGTCCCCCTCACGCGCCACATACTGCACGGCCTCCGCCGCACGCTCACGCAGCGCTTCCACAATGCGATCGCGCATCTCGGGCGCCAAGCGGAAAGGCGCCGCCACGCGGTGGAGCAGGGCTCCCAGATGATCAGGCAAGCCGCGCCCCACCAGCAATTGGTCATCGTAGCGGGCGAAGTCGAAGGGGATGCCATCCTCGACGTCTTCCAAAAAGCAACTTATGAGCTGGTCGGACGTGATATGCACCACCGCATCGGCCGCAGCCAAGCGCACGATGGCGTATTCGAAGCTGCCCTCGCCGATGCTGGTGACGCTCGCGGGGATGAGCACGGGGCCGACCAGCGTGCGCGAGCAGAAGCAGTGGGCACCGATGGTGCGTAAGCCTTCGGGAAGCATGAGCTTACGCGTGCCCTTGCAGGCGTTGTCATCGCGCACCTCACGCACCGTATCGGGGATGACCAACGTCGCTGGCGCCGTGATGAGCGCGCGCTCGGCAATGAGCGTCAGCGGTGCGCCTTCCACCTCGCGCGGCAAAGCCAGGCGATCGGTGGCAGAAACCGGCGCCACCATGGCGCTCGCTGCGTTCGCCGCGGCCTCGCGAGCCGACACCGCCGTCGCGCCTCTCATGCGGGCATGGGCCGCCGACGAGAACTGGCGCGAGGGGGAATCGGGGGCCGGAGGACCCGCCACCAGATGAGCCTCACGCGAACCGTTTTCCGCAGCGACGCTGGGCTCCTTCGCAACACCGTCCTCCCGCGCGAAGCCATCCTTTTCTGCGGGGTCATTTCCTTCTGCAAACCCGTACCAGCACTGGTTTTTTTCCACGGCCTGAAAATCAGTGACACGACCTCCGCAGCGCGCGACAATGCGTGCAAGCGCCGCTGGATCGCTGGCCCGCCAAAGCGTCTCGGGGTTCATCGAGCCGTCCACGCGCTCCAGCGAGTCGGGCACATCGATGACGCGCGGCGGCGGGCATCCTTTCGCGAAGGCGGCGGCGCTCATGACGCGCACGCCATCAGGGACCACAAAATGCTCGGCATAAGGTGCCGAGGCGAAGATGAGGCGGAAGGGGGCCATCGTCTCGCTCGAGAAAAGGCGCGCATCGCCAGCGCCCAACCTCTCGCTGTGCCCACCGCCCAGACGCTCGAGCAGACAATCCTCCTTTATCGCATAGCATTTGTTGACAGGGCTCACCAGGTAGCGACGCGCCTCGAGCCGAGGGTTGGGCAGAGCCATGTCCAGCGGGGATGGGTCGTACGTGCGCACGCCCGCGCCCAGGTACACCACTTCGGCACTTACGGCATTGAACGCCTGGGAGCCCACCACTTCCACGGTGTCAGGCACCACTAGCAAGCGAACCCGGGCGCCACTCGTAAAGCGTCGGGAAAAAGCCTCTGAGGCGATGCGCACTACGGGCACATCGTCGATAAACGACGGCACCACAACGATCAAGCCGTCGGCCCGAAGACCGTGCTCGGCAAGCTTTCCCAGGTGCACGGCGGAAACCGCGTAGCCCTCGCCATCGCGTCGCACCGTTATGGGAACGTTGGTGGCAAAGTACGTCTCTTCACTTTGTGATGTTTCACGGTCGGATAGCAATGTTTCACGAGCTGTTAGAAGTGTTTCACGGTTTTGCGATGTTTCACGCTTTTGGGTTTCGCGCGCATTTTCGCAAGACGGATCCTTCGCTTCCTCTTTCGGCTGCCAGCGCGGCGTTTGCCCCAAGGTCCACAGCTCGTGGGGCGACAGCTTGCGCGCTGGCGCTGCCGCCGCTGCTGCGCCAGTGCCAGCAGCCGCCTCTCCGATGGCCTGTCCGACTGCGCTTGCTGTTGGCCCCTCCCCCTCTTCCCCGCGCACAGCACTGCCGATAATGCCCATGCGCTCCTCATCAGTTATACCCATGCCGAGCGCACCTACGATGAGCAGGTCGCCATCGGTGCCATCAAGCTCCTCGGTTTCATCGAGGGCCGCATCGTGCACCCAGGGCTTGTAGGGAGCCAGCTGAGGGCGCCAGTTCTCCCCCTCGATGGGGTGCCCCGGCTCCTCAATCGTCACGTCGGCCAGAGTTAAATGAATCGGATTTTCTTGCACCCGCGCAATGAGATCGTCAAGAGAAGAAGTTGCGTCGCGAAAGACCAGAGCAGTGGCGTCCATAGTTTTGTGCACCTTCCCAATTTCGATGCCCAAGGGCTGTTTACCCCGCGTAATCCCCATGCTACACTACAGCGCAAAGAGGCACAATGACAAAAGAATCGCCATTTTTGGTCACAAAATCGAGTTCTGGGTTTCCTTGAGAGGGAATTACGGACAGCGAAACCCACAACAGTATTGGATCTTATCCAAATATATCGAATATCAATAAGTGAGTGAGTCTTTCCGGCAGGAGAAAAACCCAGAACTCGACTTTGTGACCAAAAATGTCGAAATGTTTGTCACTCGAACCGCGAAAGGAGGGGCCGTGCGCAAAAACGAGGTGGAGGCGCTGGCCCTCGATGCTCTCGACCTGGTGCGCAACGGGCTTTTGGTAAACCTGCGCTTCATGAACGCAGCCTTTGCCCGACTCGCGCCCCTGCCCATCCCCGACGCTACGCTCGCCACCGATGGCGCGCATCTGCGGTTCGATCCCGTCACCTGGGCGCGCACTTACGCCGCCGACCCAGCCGAAGCTTCTCGCGCCTACCTGCACACGGTGCTTCACAACGTGTTTCTGCACCTTTACCCCGGAGCTGGCATCGATCCACTTCTATGGGACATCGCCTGCGACATGGTGGTGGAATCGGTGATCGACCAGCTCGACCTTCCCGCCACGCGCACGGCCCAAGCGGCAGCCTCGCGTCCCGAGCTGGAGCGCATGGCCGAAGAGGCCGGCCTCATGACTGCCGAGCGCGTCTACGCTGCCCTGCGCGATCGACGCGCCGCCGGCGCAACCGACGACGAGCTCGCCCGCCTCGGCGCTCGCTTCCACGTGGACGACCATCGCCCCTGGCATGCCATCATCATTGCCGAAGGAGAAGAAGCGTCGGGCAAGACGGGCGAGGCAACCGAAGGCGAGGGCCGCACGAGCGCTCCCGCCGCCAAGGCCGATACTTCCGGCACCGACATGGACATCCCCGATGAGGCCGCCGACGTTCCCTATTCCCACAAGGCGCACCGAGCGATGGACGCCGCCGACATCACCCAAAAGGACGCGCCCGAGAACGCCGCCCGCGCCATTGGCGAGCGCTTCGCCGACACCGTCCAGCTCGACCGCTCCCGCGAGCAGTGGGAAAACGCCGCCCTGGAAATGGGCATCCAGCTGGATGCCTACGCGAAGCTGTGGGGCATCGAAGGTTCGAACCTTGCCATGAACCTGCGCAAGGTGACCCGCGAGAAGCACGACTACCGGGCCTTTCTGCGCAAGTTCGCCCGCATGGGCGAGCAGATCCGCGTGAACGACGACGAGTTCGATTACGTGTTCTACACCTACGGGCTCGAGCTGTACGGCAACCTGCCCCTCGTGGAACCAGTGGAATTTGCCGAGGAGAAGCGCATCCGCGACTTCGTCATCGCCATCGACACCTCGGCCTCCACGAAAGACGGCCTGGTGCGCAAGTTCATCGAGCGCACCTATTCTATCCTGGCTGACGAGACGAGCTTCTTCTCCCGCATGAACGTCCTCATTGTGCAGTGCGACGCCGCCATCACCGACGTGGCTCGCATCACCTGCCTACGCGATTTGGAAGACTATCTGGATAATCCCACGATCAAGGGCCTGGGGGGCACCGATTTCCGTCCCGTGTTCGCTTACGTGGACGAGGCGCTCGCGTCCGGCGAGCTGAACGACCTGGGCGGACTCATCTACTTCACCGACGGCCAGGGCACCTATCCCGCGCGCCGCCCCGCCTACGAAACCGCCTTTGTGTTCCTCGATTCCGACGATGCCGCAGCCTCGGCGCCCGTGCCCCCCTGGGCCATGAAAGTTATCCTGGATGAAACCTTCGTGCTAGAAGAGGAGCCGCTATGACGGCCCTCTCCCCCGCTATTTTCCGAGCCGCACCCTTCCGTTCCCCGACCCGCGCACCCGCAAAGGAGCCCCTATGAACATCCGCGAAGCGAAACAGCAGATCAAAAACGCTATGGTGGCCTATTTCACCAAAGACGAGTTCGGCAACTATCTTCTGCCGCCCGAGCGCCAGCGTCCGGTGTTCCTGCTGGGCGCGCCGGGCATCGGCAAGACGGCCATCATGGAGCAGATCGCCCAAGAACTGGAAGTGGGATTCGTGTCCTACTCCATGACCCACCATACCCGCCAAAGCGCGCTGGGCCTGCCGTTCATCGCGACGAAAACCTATGACGGCGTGGAATACCAGGTGTCCGAATACACCATGAGCGAGATCATCGCCTCGGTCTATGAGGCGATGGAGGCCACGGGGCGCCGCGAGGGCATTCTGTTCCTCGACGAGATCAACTGCGTATCGGAGACGCTCACGCCGGCCATGCTGCAATTTCTGCAATACAAGATCTTCGGCCGCCATGCCGTGCCCGACGGCTGGATCGTCGTGACGGCCGGCAACCCGCCCGAGTACAACCGCACGGCTCACGACTTCGACATCGCCACGTGGGATCGCCTGAAGCGCATCGAGGTTGAGCCCGACTACGACGTGTGGCGCGAGTTCGCTGTGTCGGCCGAGGTGCATCCGGCGGTCATCACCTACCTGGACATCGAGCGCTCCCACTTCTACGCCGTGGAAGCCACCCCCGACGGCGCGTCGTTCGTGACGGCCCGCGGCTGGGACGATCTGTCGGCAATGATCAAGCTCTACGAGGCCCAGGGGCTCACCGTTGATGAGCTGCTCGTGGAGCAGTATGTGCAAAACGGCGAGATCGCAAAGCGGTTCGCCATGTATTACGACCTGTTCACGAAGTACCGCAGCGACTATCAGATCGATCGTATCTTAAACGGCAGCGCCGATGCCGGCCTGGCCGAGCGGGCCGCGGCGGCGCCCTTCGACGAGCGCGTGGCCGTCATGGGGCTTATCGTGGACGCCACGGTGAGCTGCTTGCGCGAGGCGGTTATGGAAGAGAAAGCAGCCGCGTTCGGTCATAGCGTGTTGGCCGATTTGAAGGAACGCCTGGCCGCCGAAGGCGTGGCCGAAGACGCCGATGCGAGCGCGCTCATCCGCGCCACGACCACCGAGCTGGCACGCACCCGCGACACCGAGCGGGCCGCGAGCCTGCTTTCCGACGAGCGCTACCGCTCCTTCGAGCGAACCATCAGTCTTCTTGACGAGGTGCTGCGCACGGGAGCCGATACGCCCGAGGGCGCCACGTTCAACCTGCTGCGCGAGCGCTTCAACGAGCGACTCGACGAGCTGGATGCGGCCATCGATACGGCGGCAGACGCCTTGGACAACGTGTTCAAGTTCGTGGAAGAGGCCTTCGGCGAGGGCCAGGAGATGCTCATGCTGGTGACCGACTTGTCCGTGAGCCGCGCCGGCATGGCCTTCATCAACGACCACGGGTGCGACCGCTACTTCGCCCACAACCAGAGTCTCCAGTTCTACGAGCGCGGTCACGACCTGGCCGCCCGCATCGACCGCATCACACTGGAAGAGGAGTAGCCCCCAGCGCGACCGCAGCGCCTTGCCCCGGCAAAGGACCCAAGCCACAGCAAGAGCAAGGCCGCGATCCCGGAAGGACCACGGCCTTGCCGCAGGCGACGCGTCGCCTATGGGAGAAAGCCCCGGGGCGCCCGATCACCCGGCGAGCGCCGCCATCGCGCTACGAGCACAGCACCGGCAGCGCCGCCATCTCGCTACAGGTACAGCACCGGTAGAGCCGCCAGAATGACCAGCAGACGCAGCATGAAACCACCCACAAGGACACCGCCCTCGCCGATGACGCTCACTACCATAGAGGTGGTGGAGGTCTCCACCTTTCGCGTGACAAACACCGGGTAGCCCTCGATGGCAAACGGCGCCACCAGGCCAAGCAGCACCAGACCGCCCCAGAACATTGGCGCGTACTGGCCCGACACGAGCGAGGCAACCGATGCGGCGCCCTCGGGACTGCCCGAGCTCACGATGATGAGCATGGTTGCAAGCACCACCATCTCGATAGCCGACAGAATCACGTGGCTCTTCTTGATGAGCCACATCTGCTCGAAGCGCTCACGATCGGTGATAAGGCCCACCAAGCTCGTAGCCGCCAGACCCGCCGACAGAGCCGACACCACGAACAGCACCGGCAAAATGGCGTTGTTCCACAGCGGGTAGGCGCTCACGACCCCCAGCAGAAAGCCGGTGTAGGCCGCCACGCAGAACGCGGATACGATACCTGTCCAGGTGAGCCACTTCGGCACCGGGCGACGCAGCACCTCAAGCAGCGCCGCGGCAATGGACACCGGCATGAACACGCAGATGAAGTACACGCCCAGCGTCATCACCGAGCCCGGGTTCATAATAAGATAGAAGAACCGCAGCGGGTTGTGCAGCCCGGCCTCGGCGTCCAACATGAGCATGAGCAGACCGATGCCCAGAAAGATGGGCGAGATAATGCGGCCCGCGACGCGCATCTTCACGCTGTCGGGATACTTCGCCTCCACAAAGGCTGAAGTGAGGAAGGCGCCGGCCGATGCGCCCGCCAAAAACAGGTACCAAGCGATCATAGATCCCCAAACCATTGATCATCACCTCACGTAGTAGATTTTCGCGGTGGTCAGGTCGCCCGCCAGCGGCTGGGCATTGGTGCGAGCGATTTCCTGGCAGATCTCGCTCTGCGGATCGTCCAGGTCGCCAAACAGGCGAGCGCCGGAGATGCAGGTGCCCACGCAACGCGGCGGGTTGCCCGGCTCGCCCTCGTACCAGCAGAAGCGGCATTTCTCGATAACGCCGGTCTTCTTAATCTGGATGCGGGCGCCGTAGGGGCAGGCGGCCATGCAGTACTTGCAGCCGATGCACCGTTCCTCGTCTACCAGCACCACGCCCGAGTCGGTCGTATAGGTGGCATGGGTGGGACACACCGCCTCGCAGGGAGCGTCCTCGCAGTGCATGCACTGCACTGGCACCACTTCCGCATACACGTTGGGGTAGACCCCCTGCTCCATCTCGTCGAATTTGATGAACGCCTCATCGGACTCGAGCCCGTTCACCATCTGACAGGCCACGCGGCAGGCGTAGCAGCCAACGCACTTCTTCGTGTTGATGAGCATTCCGTAACGGGCCATCAGCCTTCCACCTTCCTAACCTTCACCGCTACCTCCTGGCTCATGGTGGAGCCTACGCCGGGTTCCAAATGCAGCGGAACGAAATCCATCATGTTGAGGCCAAAGCCCTGGGCCCGAGTGAGATAGGGCGATGTGCCGCCGTAATGGGTGGGCAGAAACAGCACACCGGGCTTCAAGCGCTCGGTCACCTTCACAGCTACCTGGCCTGAGCACTCGCTGGAGGAAAGCTCCACCGTATCGCCGTCGACAATGCCCAGATCCGCGGCATCGGAGGCAGCCATCCAGAGCCGCTCGAGCTGATATTCCCGGGAGATGGCATTCAGCGCCTCCAGGTTCAGCGTCATGGTGTGGGAGTGGATACCCTGCTTGCCGCCGATGAGGGAGAACTCGCCCTCGGCCGGCTCCACCAGACGCGGCACGTAACCGATAACCGGGTTCAAGCCCGCTTCCGCCACCTTCGCCGAGGCGAACTGGAACTTTTCCGTCGGAGTCTTGAACGTCGGCGTGCCGAACGCGAAGCCGGGGTCAGCCAATTCCACGATACCGGCCTCGCGCACCTCCTCGATCGAGGTGCCCACGCTGGCCAGCTGCGCCTCGGCCAGCTCCTCCACGGTGAAGTCGAAGTACTCGCCCACGCCGCACGCCTCGGCCAGCCCGGCGAAGATCTCGTCGCAGGGGCGCGTCTCGGGATGGATGCGCTCGATGACGGGGGTGCGCAGTGCCACATAGTGCTTCTTGCCGCCGATGAACTCGGGCAGCTCCAGGCGCTCCAGCACCGTGCACTCGGGCAGCACGTAGTCCGACGCCAAAGCAGTCTCGCTCATTTGCACGTCGATAGTCACCACGAGCTTCGCCTGGGAAAGCGCCTCGCGCCACTTCGCCGGCTGGGCGTACCCCTGCACAGCGTTGGAGTTGTAGAAGAACACGCCCTGGATGGCGCCATCGGCGCAGCCGTTCAGCACAGCCAGGTTGGTGCCGGTGCCCGAGAGCGCCAACGGGTACTCGGCGTCGCCCAAACGCTTGGCGGCCGGCTTGGGCACCTCGGGGAACTTCACCGGATCCACGTCGCCCGCCTTGGGCGAAGAGGTGATGAGCGCTCCACCCTTCTGCCCCCAGCAGCCAAGAAGCGCATTCACGGCGCACACCGCGCGAGCCGTCTCGAAGGAGTTTTGATAGGCGCAGCCGAACGCTGCCCGCCAGGAAGGCTCGATAGCGCAGGCCGGTGCGGCGGCGGCCAGCGACTCGGCGATTTCCACGATGGTATCGGCCGGCACATCGCAGACGCCCTCGGCCCATTCCGGCGTGTACTCGGTCACTTGAGCAGCGAACTCCGGGAAGCCCACGGCGGACTGCTCAACGAACGCGTGATCGTACAGGTCGCGCGTCACCAGCACGTTCGCGATGCCGAGCAGGAACGCGATATCAGCGCCGGGCCTGATAGGCACCCAGTCGGTAGCAAAGACGCCGGTGTTGTTCAGGCGCGGATCCACGATGACCACCCGCGCCCCGCCCTCGGCCGCTCCGGCCAAGCTCTTCACCGAGGAGGGACGGATGCCATCGCCATAGCTGCGGCCGATGAACACCACCATTTTGGTGTTGGGGAAGTCCACCGAGAAGTTCTGGGCTCCCGTGGCTTCCTGAATACCGCTCTCTTTCGACAGATTGCAGGCAGCGGCATGGGTGTACACGTTGGGTGAGCCGAGCGCGTTCATGAAGCGCTTGCTGTAGTACTTGCCCGAGGGGCGCGGATCTTGGATGATGGCCAGCGCCTCGGGGCCGGCCTCGGCGATGATCTCCTGCACCTTCGCGCCAATTTCGGACAGAGCGTCATCCCAGCTGATAGGGACGAAGCTGCCGTCGGCGGCGCGCTTCATAGGCTGAGTCAGCCGGCCGTCGGAATAGGCCCACTGAGCCGCGCCGTGACCGCGACCGCAGAGCGTTCCCTTGGAATAGGGGTGCTCCTTCATGCCCTCGACGGTCCACAACCGCCCGTCGAGAGCGGTGGCGATCAGGCCGCACTTGCTGGAGCAGCCGTTGCACAGCGATGCGCCCTGAATCTTGGCCGCGCCCGTGGCGGCGGCCTCGGCCTGCTCGGCCCGCCACGCGGCCACCGAGCAAGTGCCCACAGCAGCCAGCGCAGCGGTGGCGGCGGTACCCTTCAGGAAGGTTCGCCTGGTGGGATTGCAGTGCATTAAAGCCTCCTTCTCTTGCATATCTGCTTTCTCCTTGTCTGGGGAAGTCCTCGGTTTTTACCGAAGGGACACGGATAGGTCTCGGACGGCCGCCGCGAGAGCTACCGCCAGCTCGCGCCCATGGGCCAGAGCGCGAGCCAGCTCGTCGGTACGAGCCGAGGGGGGCGCCGACGAGAGCGCGGCCGCATGGGCGAGCAGGGTTTGCTCGTAAGCGTCCAGCCAGTCGAAATGCTCGGACAACAGCGCAAGAGCAGCCTCATGGTTTCCCGCATCGACGCACAGGGCCACCACCTCGGTCATGAGCGTCACATGGTCGGGCATGGCGCAAAACTCCATCGGCACCTCAAGTTCGAGAGCGCGATAAAGGGCCCGCATGTGCTGGGCGCTGTCACCGAGGAGCAGATGCCGGGCCGCACCAAACTCAGCCGAGACCCCTCTGCGGCGCTCCCGTCCATCGGCCCAAGGCTTATAAAGCGATTCGACGGGCACCGCCGCCGCGGGAGCGCCCAAGGTGAGCACCTCGTTCTCGAGTCGGCAGCGCACGGCGCCCACCGGCGTCGCGGGCGCTATCGCTAAATCGGCCGCTGTCGCACGGGCCGCCTCGTACGCCGCTTCATAGTCATCGCCCCATCGCGAGAACAGAGCCCCAATGGTGCTCAGGTAGGCTGCCTTGGCGCAGACGTTCACCCGTGCGGCATCGCGCACGACCTCTCTCTCCGATGTTTGCGCGGTCGCACGCGCAGCCCCGCCTCTTGTCTCTTGCATTTCGCACCTCCTTCCGTTGGCGCTCCATGCTAGAATCGTCGGCTATGCGCCATATCATCAGTTTCTGATGATTTACCGAGACGCAAGTCAGTCATAATAGAGGACGCGACAGGGAAACGCCCAGTTCACACTGGCAATGGAGAAGGAGGAGCAGGGCCGTGACAGCAGTCCGCGATGCACCATCGGCCGCTATCGAGCCGCTTCACCGCTTTCTGCACCTGTGCTATCTCGGCCTCGCGTTTTTCTGGGCCTGCAGCATGCTCACCTTCCGCAGCTCCATCCTGCTCACCGGCGCGGCGGACACGCCCCAGTACAATACGTTGATCGTCGTCGTATCGTTTTTGGCAAACATGACCGTGCTCTTAGGCGTGTCGGCCCTTGTAGAGCGGGCGCCGGAAAATCTGGCGAAACTCTCGCCGTGGCCCTTCTGCGGATGCATCCTTGTCGGCATCGCGGCTATCGGCGGCGCCGGCATATGGTTTGCCGGCCCAGCGCTTTCCGCATCGCTCGTGATCGGCTCGACGCTATGCGGCGTCGGCTTCGGCTACCTATGGGGGAGCTGGGCGGACGTGCTCGGACGCGTGCATCCCTCGCGCACGGCCCTGTATGCCCCGGCGTCGTTCTTGCTCACCACCATCATCTTTCTCGCCGTCGACTCCCTCGTGGCCCTCACTCCCTTTCCGCCCCTTGCGCTCATGGCTCCCCTGCCAATAGCCTCGGTTCTCTGCCTGAAGCGCTGCCGTACCGAGAGCAGCCAGCCGTCGGTTCTCCTCGCGCCCCACCGAACCGAGTCTCAGCGCTACCTGGCGGCTCTCACCACCCTCGTGCCGCTCATCATCGCCGCCCTCGTTTTCTCCTGCCTGTTCGGCTTTATGTGGGAGACCGCCGTGCTCAGCGTGAACTCCGCGAGCACGGCCCATGAACTGCCCCTCGTGCTGAATTTCGTCGTTGCAGTGCTTCTTTTGGCCTTCACGGTTGCCTTGCAGCGGCGAGTAAACCTGTCGCTAGTCTACCAACTGCTTATCCCCATCGCCATCGTGCTGTTCGCGGCGCTGCCGTTTTTCTGGAATGTTCACCCCGTAGTGCTGAACGCAATCATGAGCGCCGTACATGGAGTCTTCGACGTGGTCATCTGGTACCTGGTAGCCACAGCTGCCTACGATTACGCCGTATCGGGCTTCGTTATAGGGGGCCTGGTGAGGGCGCTGTCCATTCTCGCACGGCTCGTGGGCATCGGCATCGGGTATCTGATCATGCTCCTCCCCGAAGTGGCTGGCTGCGCTGTAGTAGGCGTGTGCATCGGAGCGGTGTACCTGCTCGTCATCCTGCTATGGTTTCTCTGGCACAACGCCAAACGCTCGGTTTCGGACGAGGAGGCAGAAGGGAGAATGGCGATTGGCGAGGCGACCGGCGACGGCAACGCGAATCCGCATTCGAGCGTCTCAGATCCATCGTCGGTCTTAGCTGCCCCAACAGCCGTCAAGGCAACCGACAAAGCAGCTGCCGACCCTGCCAGCACCTCTCCCGTTGTGGAGTCCATCAGCACTTCTGCGACCGGCGAGATCGATGGGGCCGAAGCTATTAACAGCGAAGAGGTCGTCTTCGCGCTCCTCGCCGACGACTACGGCCTCACCCGTCGCGAGGCCGAGGTGCTCCCCTACCTCGCCCGCGGCCGCTCCGCAAAGGTCATCGCCGAAGCGCTCTTCGTCTCGGAATCCACCATCCGCACCCACACCCGCCGCATTTTGGAGAAGACCTGCCTGCATTCCAAGCAGGAACTCATCGATCTCGTTGAGAAGTATTAGAAGCCGGCGGTGGTGCGCGCCGCTTGGTGCACCAGTCGACGCGCACCACCAAGCCGTCTAAAGCCTTGGCGCGACACCACGCGCAACCAGAACCTGCGGCTCTACGAGCGCGGTCATGACCCGGCCGCCCGCATCGGGCGCATCACACTGGAAGAAGAGCGTCTAAAAGCACCATCGATCCGAAATGTGCAAAATGAGCCATTTCTCGTAGCTATTGGCGGCAAATGCGAAAAGTTTTCCCTGTTCACGCTAAACGGTTCAAGCCCTCCCGGCACAAAATCCTACGAGAAGTACCCTGTTTTGTGCATTCGAGGCTTCCCCATAATCCGCGGGGACTACTCCCGTTGGTGTATCTGCGTGGGCCGGTCGTGATTGGGGGTTGCCGAGGTCATTGGGACGTGCTGGGGCGTGATAGTGTGCACTCCAGCACATGACCGACCCCCTTTCAGAAGGAGATCACCAATGACCAACCTGAACACCACCCCGAACCCCTTCGGCAAGCATTCGTTCCGCGACAACGCCGTCGACTCCGCCGCGAGCCAGACCTACGAGTTCGACATCGACGGCTCCGTGGCCGCCAGCGTCGAGAACACCGCCACCGCCAAGCCGAAGTTCGGCCGCCGCTCCTTCCTCACCGGATTCGCCGGCGCCGCACTCGCCTGCATGCTCGCGTTCGGCGTGCAGGGCGCCATCATCGACCCCGCCACCGCCGAGGCCACGGGCACCCCTTCCGCTACCCAGACTGTCATCAACACCAACGATGACGCGACCCTGGCTGAGGCCGTGGCCGCCAAGTGCCTGCCGTCCGTGGTATACGTGGAGACCTACGCCGATGCGGGCGACCAGCTCCAGGGCTTGGGTACCGGCTCGGGCGTCGTGATGACCGAGGACGGCTACCTCATCACCAACAACCACGTGGTCGACGGCGGCAGCGCCTACAAGGTGACCATCGCCGGCAACACCTACGACGCCGAGCTGGTGGGCACCGACCCCTCCTCCGACGTGGCGGTGTTGAAGGCCAAGGACGCCAGCGGCCTCACCCCCATGGAGATCGGCGATTCGGACAACCTGACCGTCGGCGAGTGGGTCATGACCCTGGGCGCCCCCTTCGGGCTCGAGCAGTCGGTGGCCACGGGCATCGTGTCCGCCACGAGCCGCTCGCAGATCATGGACGCGAGCGAGTCGATGCAGTCCGGCGGCAGCGGCGAGACCACTATCTACCCGAACATGATCCAGACCGATGCGGCCATCAACCCGGGCAACTCCGGCGGCGCGCTTGTGGACGACGAGGGCAAGCTCATCGGCATCAACACGCTGATCACCTCGTATTCCGGCAACTACTCCGGCGTCGGGTTCGCCATTCCGGTGAACTACGCGGTGAACCTCGCCCAGCAGATCATCGCCGGCGAGACCCCGACCCACGCCCAGCTCGGCGTGAGCCTGTCCACGGTGAACGACCAGGCGGCTGCCAGCTACGGCCTAGCCGCTGAGTCCGGCGCCTACGTGGCCGCCGTCTCCCAGGGCTCCGGCGCCGAGGCGGCCGGCCTCCAGGAGGGCGACATCATCACGGCCCTGGACGGCGAGTCTGTGGAAGGCGCTTCCGACCTCATGCTGGCCGTGCGCGGCAAGAACCCTGGCGACACCGTGAAGCTCACCGTGAACCGCAACGGCCAGGAGCAGGAGATTTCCGTGACCCTGGGCGACGATGCCGCCAGCCAGAAGGCCGCTGCCGAGCAGAAGGCTCAGCAGGAGCAGCAGATGCCCGAGCAGGGTCAGGACTTTGGCCGGGGCTACGGCGACGGTAACGACTACGGTTACGGCTGGGGCTACGGTGACGGCTACGGCCAGGACGGCGGCAACGAGTACGGCTACGGCGATGGCTACGGCAACGGCCTGAACCTGGACGATCTGTTCGGCCAGCGCTAAGTCGTCACAGCGGCCTGCGCGTCAAGCATACCGGCAGTAGGGACTCACGATTCCCTTGCAGCAGGGGCGACCATCAGGTCGCCCCTTTTCTGTTGAAAGCTCTGTGATTGAATGCTCTCTACTCAGCGCTGAGCACTTCCAGATTGCCGCTTATGATGTCGAAGGAGAGCTCGCAGGAGTGCGACGGATCTCCAGAGGAATCGGCGAAGTCGTTCGTGAAGTTCCCAGAGGTTTTATCCACCTGCGCCGTCAGCGCGGTATCGGCCGGAAGCTCCAAAACGATGTGTCCGGAGGCAAGCGATCCAGAGATGGTCTCCGGGGCCGACAAGCACGGGCCGAAGCGAAACTCCCCTGAAGCCTGATCGACGCTCAGCGTCTTTGCGACGGAGCCTTCGTAAGCGACATTGCCACTTGCAAGATTCAACTCAAGATCGGTTACCGACATCTGGCTCACTGTGACGGAGCCCGAAGCAACATCAAGTTCCATTCTTTCGCACAACGTAGCGCCGGCGCCATCGACATGGTACTCCCCCGAAGCCGTCTCAAGGACGAAGCGCTCAAGAGACGCCGCCGCGCACACCGCTGTGCAGCGTCGCATCCGCCACCTCGCTCGCGGCATCACCCGCATAGCCGGCCATCTCGCCGACCGCATCTCCCGCATATCCGGCGATCTCGCCCATGGCGTTCCAGCCTACACAGCCCATCAAGCCACCGGGCGCAAGCAGCGAGCCCAGCGGAGCAACGACCACGCCACGACCGCAGCCGCCGAAGAACCCACACACCCCCAGGCAAAGCAGCACGATGAGCGCGATCTTCACATAGGTGCTCCGTTCCAGTTTCATTGGGCGCCTCCTTCTGAGGAGGAATCACTTTTCGCCGCGACGTTCTGGCGTTCGGCCAACCACGTCTGATAAGCCGGATCAGCCTCCAAGGTGTTCACCACCCAATAGTAGAAGGGAATGGTGAGGAAGATCACCCAGCCGGGATGCCACCAGCCGAAGCAGAAGCCAGCAAGTAGGAAGATGACCGCGCACAGAAGCGGGTAGGGAAACGACTGCAGCGGATCTTTCGGTTGGGGCGTCGGTGGCGGCGCAATGGGCACCGAGGATGCCGGCGGAATGGAACCCGGTGGGCAGGAGCCAGGAGGGTAGGCACCCGGGCTCTGCGGCGATGCCGGCGAACCGTGCGAAGACGCGCCAGGGCCATAGCCCGCACTCGGTTGCCGATGGCCCGGCGCTCCGTATGTGGAAGGCGAGAACCCGTGCGGCGCCCCTCGGCCGGAAGCACCGGCCTGTCCAGGGGACGGAGCAGGCGGCGGGAAGCCTCCCGACGTCGCAGCGGGCGCGCTCACTTCCACGACCACTTTCGGCACGTCGGGCGCCTCAGCTGCCGTCGCAGCCGCCGCCTCGGCCCGCGCCGCCGCTGCCAAAGCCGCCTCCGCCGCAGCAGCGGCCTCGGTCTCAACGGATTCAGCACGTTCCTGGGATTCGAAGCGCATGTCCTCTTCCACCTCGGGGCTCACGCGCAGAAGCTCATCCAGGGTCACCTCGTACAAGTCGGCCAAGGCAATAAGGTTTCCCATATCGGGCGCCGACTCGGCGCGCTCCCACTTGGAAACGGCCTGGCGCGACAGCCCCAGCTGCTCGGCCAGCCCCTCTTGGGAGAACCCGCGCTCACGGCGCAATTCGGCAAGGCGTTGGGCGATTTCGACGTTCATCACGGTTCCCTTTCGCGTCTTGTTCGTCACATCTCGCCTTTCACCCTATGGTTTCAACCCCGGTTGCACCAGCACCTTATGTGGTCAATTTACCAGAAACGAGCGAAAAATCCCCGACAACCATTGGTTGCCCCACCCACGAACAGGTAATTTGCGCCTTTTCCAGACAGCCAACCCGAACCATCCGTGCCGCCTATGCGACGCAAGCCATCAATCCCGTCAGTCACAGCGGATACTCGAGCAGATCCTCGATGCGGCAACCCAGCGTCTGAGCGAGCCGATAGAGCGATGAGCCCTGGCCGTGATTGATGTTCTTGCAGCGCTGCTCATACTGCTGAATCGCCCTCAGCGACACGCCCGACTTCTCCGCCAGCGCCACCTGGGAAAGACCCCTTTGCTCGCGCCACGATTTCAAAGGAGCACCCCGCCGGGCCACGCGCTCCTCGATCACTTCAACGAACTTCTGCTCTGCTGCTTCGTGGAGCGGCCAATACAGCGTGCGGATTTCCTCCATAGTCGTTACGCGACCTATGGTTCGGAACGGGCGGCCCGTCTCCCACTGCCAGTAGGCCAGAACCCAACCGCACCAATAGTCGGGCCCTTCCCCGTCGGACGCCATATCGGCCAGAGGCACGCCGATATCCAGCCCGGCCCGATAGCACACGTCAAGCACCAGCTCGATGCCTGACGAACCACTCACATAGCGCGGGGCGCCGGCGCCAAACGCATCGGCAACCCCTGTCGCTACGAACATTTCAAAGAACTGGTCGAGCCCCAAGTTGACACGGTTGGCCGCGCAATCGAATGCCTCGCCCAGCGCCTCCATGGCATCGAACAGATAATCTTCGCTATAGGCCTGCAAGATCGGTCACCTCTTCTCGCAAAAGGTCGCGCAAGAAAATACCGTCGATGCCCTGCCGGGCAGCCTCCTCGCGATAGAGCGCCCGCGCCTTCTCGTCGCGCTCCTTCCGCTTAGGGTAGTAAACGGCGCTGGGCGCCACTGTGGCTTCGACGAACTCGATGGCCTTGAATGCCTCCGGGCTCTTGAGTACGATCTGCTGGCCCAAATCACCGAGATGCAAAGCCCGCGTCAACTGCTCCAAAGAAATATCGTTTCGCAAAAAGGCGCGGGCGAAGGTGAAGTAACTGTCATCAGCACGGTGCCCCACGATAACGTCGAACGACTCCGCATCCAGCAGGTAGTGGGCACGAAGAAACTCGCTACCCGCTTGAGCCACCGGGGTGCGCAGATCGATCTTGCGATGCTCCAGCAACAGCGCCAGCCAATGAAGCGTCGAGTATTCCGGAGAGGAAAGTTCAAGAACCTTAAGGCCGCGGCCATCGAAGCGATACTCGTTAGCGTAGCCGTCGTAGCCTTCTTCGGAGCAGGCCCACTCGCGCGCCAATTCGATATGCTCGGTGCAATAAAACCCGCGGCCGTAGTCGTTATATGGCCTACCACCACCGTAGAAAGGATGCGCCACTATTTGAGGCGATCCATGAAATAGGGTCATAAGTTCCATGGTTTACCTATCTCTCCAGAGATACTTCCAGAAGTATAGCATAGATATCTCTCCAGAGATATCTAAGATACGCCACGGAATCTTGCTTGGCTTACTGCAAGCCCTAGGCGACATCGCCCTTGGCATCGTTGCCTTTGCGGGCGTTCCACCATTTGGAGAGTTGAACGATGATGACTTCCACGAGCGGAATCGTGAGGAAGACGACCCAGGCGGGGCCGTGCCAGTGGACGTCGACGAAGACCATCCAGAGAAACCAGGCGGTAGCCCCTATGGGATACAGCGCGCACAGCATGGGAGCGATGCGGCGAGATGCGACTGCCGCGCCCACAATGTAATAGGTCGGAATGAGGAACAGCAAAAAGAGCGTCGGCCCCCAAATGCCGCTGAGCATCCCGAAGGCGAGGTAGCCCACAATCACCAAGGCCCAGAAGGGGAACTTCAGCCACTTCTTAGCCCTGTCTGCATCGAAGTCACCGGGTGATACCCCGAAGGGATTGTCACGCGTGAAGATATGCTCTGCCGCCTCAGGATCCGTCGTGTTGACGCGCACGCCGTCCCAACCGACGTGCACCTCTTCGCCGTGGCGGTCGACCACGTGCACGCCCTCGGCCCAGGACACGTGCACATGGTCCTTGCCGTCGTCCACGTGAATGCCACCGGGCCCGAAGTGCACCTTGCCGCGGCCCTCCTTTTCGAAGTCAACGCCCTCGGCTGTCTCGGCATCACATGCATCGCCAACGCCACCGCCCTCTGGCGAAGCCGTCTCTTCCGAAGCTTCCGCGACGACAACCCTGCTCGCGCCACGCACTTCCGCGCGGTCGGCGGCCTCAAAGGCCACGTCATCTTCGATGGATTCGTCCACGTACAGAAGCTCGTCCAGCGACACCCCGTAGAGCTTCGCCAGGGCAATGAGGTTGTCGGTGTCAGGCGACGACTCTGAGCGCTCCCATTTGGAAGCAGCCTGGCGCGACACGCCCAACTTCTCCGCGAGGGCCTCCTGCGACAGCCCTGCAAGCTTTCGGCGCGCGGCCAAGCGCTCGGCGATTTCGACATTCATGGTGTGCTGCCTTTCTTCTGCGATTGCCTCTCAAAAACGCCTTGGAGCCTACCGAAAACCTCTTTGCCACGGAACCAATTCGCGTTGTCATTTTCCGCAATTATTGGTTGCGGAAGCGCTGAACTAGGAAAATACCCCAGCGGTCACCACGCGCACGGCAGCATTCGCGCTCGTTAGCGGCCGTCCCGCAGTGCCTTCAGGCGCGCCAGGGTGTCAGCGGGGATGCGCTCGGCGACGGTGTTCTTGCGCGCCACCTTCGGGGTGTCATCCAAACGCGCATCTTCGTAGTACTCGCCCATCTCGTGGGAGAAGCCGTCGGCGCTCATGCGATCGACGCCGCCGCCGAACACCGTGTCTTGAATGGCCGCGTCGCTCGTGACCACCACGGTCTCCACCCCGCGCTTGCCCGCGTCGTAGGCCAGCTTCTCGATCACCTTGTCGGCCGACTGCCCCGCCGGGGAGAAGATCACCTGCACGCCGCCGATCTTCGTGCGCGAGCCTTCCGAAAGCTCGTTATCGGCGGCGTCGAAGACGATGATGGCGCCCATGTCGCGCCCGGCGTAGTTCGCCACGTCGTTGATGAGCCGGTCGCGGGCGGCGTTGAAGAAGTCGTCGGTGTAGTCCTCGTCGGCCCGCGGCTGCCACCGGTACCGGCTGCCCGACCGCAGCACGTTGTACCCGTCAACGATGAGAAGCCTCTTGCGTTGCTTGGCCATGATGCGATCTGCGGCCTATTCCCAGTTCTGGCGCAGCCACTCGTACATGCAGGCGGTGGAGGCCTGGGCCACGTTCAGCGAGGAAATCTCTCCCACCTGGGGCAGCTTCACGCCGAAATCGCAGTTCTCCAGCACAAGGCGCGACACGCCTTCACCCTCGTTGCCCATCACGAGCGCGATCTTGCCCTTGAGGTTCGACTGCCAAATGAGATCGGAAGCGTGCTCGGTGGCGGCGGCCACCCAGAAGCCCTCGTCCTTCAGACGCTCGATGGTGCTCACGAGGTTCGCCACCTGGGTGACGGGAATGTGAGAAATAGCCCCGGCCGAGCTTTTGTAGGTGGCGGCGGTCACGCGGGCGGCGCGCTTGTTGGGAATGACAATGCCGGAAGCGCCCACGCACTCGGCCGAACGGGCGATGGCCCCCAAGTTGCCGGCATCGGTGATGTGGTCGAGCACCACAATGAGCGCGCGGCCGTCGTGTTCCTCAGCCGACTGCTTCGCCGCGTCCAGGATCGTCGTCACGTTCACGTAGTTGAACGGAGCCGCCTCGGCCATGACGCCCTGGTGGCTACCGCGCTCGGAAACCTCGTCGAGCTTCTTCTTCGATACCTTCTTAATAGGCACGTCCAGGTTCTTCGCCTTGCGCTGGATGTCGCGCACCAAGCTGTCGCCCTGGCTCAGGTTGTCGGCCATGAGGATGTACTTCAGCGGCACGTGGGTACGCAGCGCCTCAATGACAGGACGCTTGCCTTCAATGAAATCAGCCATGGAATCGCTTTCGTCGTGGTAGTTCAATGGTAATCGAGAAGTTTACCACGGGGCTGCGGCTCCACCAGCATCCGCACGCCCAATCACGCCAAAACAACGCTGGGCCACCGCCCAAGCGGCAGCCCAGCCCGTGAATACTTTTGAATTCTTCGCTCGTCAGTTACTCAAGTAAATTTTACTAAAATCCACTTGAGTAAAATTCATCCGCGCAATCCTCTACTCCGTCTTCGCGTCGCGGGCGGCGATTTCGGCGGCCTTCTTGGCGAACTCGGCGCGCTGCTCGGGGGTCATCATGGCCATCTGCGCTTCCAGCACGTCGTGCTTCAGCGCTGTGGCGAAATCAGCAGAGTCTTTCTTGGCGCCCTCGGTCGCCTTCTTGACCGCATCGGCAGCCATCTCAGCTTGCGAGCGCGCCATGGACACGGCAGCCTCGGTCTGCTCGTGAGCCAACTCCGCGGCCGTCTTGGCCTGATCGTTCAGGTGGCTCGCGGCCGCCTGAGCCTCACGGGCCGCCTCGCCGACCGCGGTCTGGGCCTGCTGGCCCACGCGCTCGGCGGTGGCCTGAGCCTGTTTCAGCACCTCGGAGTTGATGGCCTTGCCCTGCTCCACGGTGATCTCGCCCTTGGCGATAAGCTGCTCCACCAGCTCCTGGGTCTTCTCGGCGCCGAGCGCCATGGCGCCCACACCAGCCAGGAACACGTCCTTCAATCCATCGGCAATCGTCGTCATTTCGAGGCCTCCCTTATCTCGACGGTGATTTCGCACCCTCTACTATACGAGCGCCCCCGCCCCACGTATGCCAACGGGGCAGCACCGTTACCGCCCCGTCAAAGGTTGATTGATTTGGTTAGGGAATCTGCCGCGAATGATTGCTCGCAGCCGTGCGCCCTGCGCGCGCCTGCGCGCCCGTGCGCTCGCATTCGCTCGTTCGCGGGTGCTATCCCAGGATCAGCTTCAAGACCACGTAGGCCACCACGAACCCCGACACGGCGCTTACCCCCATTTTCAGGCCGGCTGAAGCTACCGGGTGCTTGCGTCCGAAGGCCTCGTTGTCGCGCACCGGCTCCTCGCCGCGGGAGTACGCCACAATGTCGCGATAGGTGACCAGGTCGTACTTCTTCTTCATCGACTCCACCATGCCGAGCAGAATACATCCTAAAACCCACAGCGCAAGAAACAGCACAATTCCCAGCACCTCGCTCTCGGTGCACTTCGGCATGAGCGAGGAGGGGGCCGTAGGCACCGCGAACCCCACCGCCACGCACACCAGCCCGACGCCCACAAGCGCCCAAGCTGCCACCGTCAGGCGGCTCATTGTCTTCCAGTCGTTCTCAATCGCCTTTTCCATCGTTGCCACGTCTCCTTTCACGAGCTCATCGATGGACGTGCCGAAGATCTCGCTTAAGAGCAGAAGGCTCTGCACATCGGGATAGGTGCGGTCGGTCTCCCAGTTGGAAATGGTCTGCCGCGATACGAAAATGCGCTCCGCCACGTCCTCCTGGGACAGCCCCAGTCGGTTCCGGTGCTCCTTGAGATGCTCCTTGAGTTCCACAACACGTCCTTTCGCGATCAGAGTGACATGACACGCCGCAGCGTACCACCAAAACCCTTTGGCACAACCCCGCAGCCAATGAAAACCCCTGCCAAAAGTCTTTGACAAGGGTTCTGAACAGGGATTTTCTCTAGATAAATAGCGATCGTAGAAGCATTTAGTGCATTGAGCGCGGCTCGCGTCCATTCGGCGCGAATGCGAGAAAGACCCCGAAACGCGAGAGGCGATCCGGGGTCTTCGTCGATTGAGGAGTCTATTGCCCTACCCGAAAATGGCGGCGAAGGCGCCGGTACCGGCACCGTGCAGGACGTTGTCGCGCATGGCGCGGCGGGCAAAGCCCATCATCTCGGCCAAAGCGTCCAGCGCTACTTCCTTCTTCTCACCCGTGCGACGCAGCTTCATCTCCACCTTGCCCTCTTTCAGGCCGCGCTTGCCCACGACAATCTGCACGGGCCAGCCGATGAGGTCGGCGTCGTTGAACTTCACGCCGGCGCGCTCGTCACGGTCGTCGATGACCACCTCGAAGCCGAGCTCGGCCAGATCCTTCGCGATTTTCTCGGCCATGGGCTGCACCTCGGCATCACCCACCGTGAGCGGCACCACGCAAATATGGGCCGGCGCCACCGACAGCGGCCACATGATGCCGTGCTCGTCGTTGTGCTGCTCGACGATGGCGGCCAGCGTGCGCGAGATGCCCACGCCGTAGCAGCCCATGATGAAGGGCTTCTCCTCGCCGTCTTCGTCCATGAACGTGGCGCCCATGGCGCGGGAGTACTTGTCGCCGAGCTGGAAGATCTGGGCAACCTCGATGCCACGGGCGCCTTCCAACGGAAGTCCGCACGTAGGGCAGCAGTCGCCGGGCTTCACCGTGGCCAGATCGGCCCACTCGTCCACCTGGAAATCCTCGCCCAGACGCGCGCCCACGTAGTGGTAGCCGTCCTCGTTAGCGCCCACCACCCATTGCGGAATGGCCTGCAAGCTGGTAGCGGCGATGACGCGGGCGCCCTCAGGCAGCCCCACCGGGCCCATGGAGCCCTTGCACAGACCGAAGGAGATCATCTCCTCGTCGGTCAATAGCGTGAAACCAGGCACGAGGCCCTCGATCTTCAGCTCGTTCAGCTCGTGATCGCCGGGAATGAACAGGCACACGAGGTTGCCCTCGGCGTCCTTGCCCGAGAGCGCCTTCACCGTGGAGGACTCGGGGATGTTCAGAAACGCGGCAAGCTCGGCGATAGTGTGCACGTCGGGCGTGGCGATCTTCTCCATGGCGTCCACTTCGTACAGCGTGGGGCGGGCCAGGCACGCGCCGGCCTCGGCATCGGCCGCATAGCCGCACGAGCAGTACACCAGGTCGGCCTCGCCCGATTCGGCCAGCGCCATGAACTCGGTGGTCACCTTGCCGCCGATCTGGCCGCCATCGGCCTCCACCTCGCGGTAGTCCAGACCGCAGCGCTCGCAAATGGCGCCGTAGGCCTTCCCCATGGCGTCGTAGGTCTCCTGCAGCGACTCCTGGGTGGCGTTGAAGCTGTAGGCGTCCTTCATGACGAACTCGCGAGAGCGCAACAGGCCGAAGCGCGGGCGAATCTCATCGCGGTACTTCGTCTGAATCTGGTAGAGGTTCTGGGGCAGCTCCTTGTAGGAACGCAGCTCGTTGCGCACGAGCGCCACGATGATCTCCTCATGGGTGGGACCGAGGCACATCTCGCGATCGTGACGGTCGGTAAGGCGCATGAGCTCGGGGCCGTAGTCGTTCAAGCGCCCGCTTTCCTCCCACAGCTCCGCCGGCTGCAGCACCGGCATGAGAATTTCCTGGGCACCGGAAGCGTCCATTTCCTCGCGCACGATGTTCTCGATCTTCTTCAGCACGCGGAAGCCCAAAGGAAGGAACGTGTACAGGCCCGATGCCGCCTTGCGCAGCATGCCCGCGCGCAGAAGCAGGCGCGCGCTGTCGATATCGGCGTCCGACGGATCTTCCTTCAGGGTGGGGGCGTACAGGTTGCTCATACGCAGAATCTGGGTCATAGGTTCTCCAACTCCTCCATAAGGGCAGAAACAATTTCCGACTCTTGCACTTTGCGAACGATTTTACCATGGGAGAAAACAACCCCCGCGCCCGCTCCGCAAGCCACCCCGATATCGGCATCGGCGGCTTCGCCCGGGCCGTTCACCACGCACCCCATGACTGCCACCTTCACCGGCTTGTCCACCGCAGCGAGGCGCTCTTCCACTTCTTGCGCGAGCCCAATGAGGTTCACCTGGCAGCGCCCGCAGGTGGGACAGCTGATAAGCTCGGGGGTGCGACGGCGCAAGTCCAGGGCGCCGAGCAACGTCCAGCAGGCCCGCACTTCCACCACGGGGTCGTCCGTGAGCGAGATGCGCATGGTGTCGCCGATGCCCTCTTCCAAAAGGACGCCCAGGCCGCATGCGCTTTTGATGATGCCTTGGAAGGCGGTTCCCGCCTCGGTGACGCCGATGTGCAGCGGCACCTCGGGCAGCTCGGCGGCCAACAGGCGATAGGTGTCGATGGTGGTCTGCACGTCGTGGGCCTTGGCTGACACCACAAGGTCGTGGAAGTCGCACTCGTCTTCGAAGAAGCGCGCGTATTCGGTAGCGGAGGCAGCCAGTTTCTCGGGCAGCGTCAGGTCGTCGCGGGCCGCCAGCGCGTCGTCGAGCGAGCCGGCGTTCACGCCGATGCGGATGGGGATGCCCGCCGCCGACGCCGCAGCGATCACCTCACGGGTGGCCTCCAGGCCGCCGATGTTGCCAGGGTTGATGCGCAGCTTGGCCGCGCCGCGGGCCGCCGCCTCGATGGCGATGCGGGCGTCGAAATGGATGTCGGCCACCACGGGCAAGGGTGACGCGGCGCACACGGCTTCGAAGGCGTCCAGGCAGTCCCGACGTGGAATGGCCATGCGCACGATCTCGCAGCCGGCCTCGGCCAGCGCCTGAATCTGCGCGAGGTTGGCGGCCACATCGTCGGCCGGGGCATTCAACATCGACTGCACCGCCACCGGCGCGCCTCCGCCCACCGGCACGTCCCCCACCATCACGCGCCGCGTGCGGTCATGGGGCTTCAGTTCCTTGGTCACGGACCACTTCCTTTCCAACCGCTATCTTTCACCAATTATAAGTCCAGAATCCGCCCAAGGAAGTCAGCGAGGGTCCGACAGGTTTAAAACCCCTAGCCCCAGTTGCCAAAGACGAACCGCTGGATGTCCTGGTTCAGCATGATGACGAAGAAGCCGAGGAACAGGGCCATACCAGCAAGCGACATATAGTTCATGGCCTTCTGAGACACTGTCTTGCGGGTGCCCTTCTGGAAGATTTCCACCACGAAGCGGCCGCCATCCAGCGGCGGGATGGGCAGCAGGTTCATGATGCCCAGCGAGACCGAGATCATGGCCATGAACTCCAACGCCTCCACGAGGCCCGCCTGGAAGTAGTCCTTCGACATGACGGCGATGCCGACGATGGAGGTGGAATCGGACACCGTCTGAGCCGCCGTGGCCGGGTTGAACAGGCCCGCCACCGCCTGAATCACCATGCCGATGTACATGAAGCCGGCCTGCAGCGCCTGCAGCACCGATGCGTGAATGGTCGTGATCTCGCCCGTTTCAGGATGCTGCACCTGAAAGCCGATGATCGAGAACACGATAATGAACACGAGCATGGCGAACAGCAGGTTCATGAAAATGCCCGCCAAAAGGATGACCGAGCGCTTCCAGAAGGGCAGCGAGCGGTACTGCTGGCGGTACTCGGACTCGTAAAGCGCATGGGGATCGGCCACTTCGCGAGCTTGGCCCAGCTCGTAGGAGGCGGGCGCCGGCAGCCCCGCCGCGGCCGCCTTCTTCAGAGCGCGCTTGGTGGGCGCGACGCGCGGGGCGCGGTAGGTGTTGTACTGATCGGCCTTGGCGGGACCGATGACGCTGCCCCATTCCACCAGCTCTTCCAGGGCGTTGTACGCCTCATCGTCGCTGATGCCGCAGTCGCGGGCCACGTCTTCCATGTTGGCGGTGCCGCGCCGGTAAAGCGACGCGAGCACCTCCTGCAGGTGCGGCTGCAAAGGGCCAGCCTCCATGCCGCACACCTTCGCATAGCCGCCGAGGGGCACGGCCGTGACGCCATAGCGGGTCTCGCCCTTCGTGAAGCCAATGGAAGGGCCGGGCAGGCCCAGCATGAACTCGGTAACGCGCACGCCGAAGGCCCGAGCGGCCAGGTAGTGGCCGCCCTCGTGGATGAACACGAGGAAGCCGATGCTGATAACGGCGCAGACGATCATGATGAGGATGTCCACAGATGTCTCCTTATATATGAGAGATTTCCTACCTCACGGGGCAGGAACGGGTGTCGCTGGTCATTATAGAAAGCGGGCACCCTTTGTCTTTCCCTTGGAGAGCCGTCTCGGAAAATAACTACAAGCTGGCTACGATCCCTCCATGGTTTCGGAGGGACGTGCGCCGAATCTGTCGGCTCGCCCACCGCCTTGACTGCCGTCTCGGCGAGCGCGAAGCACGCGCCTTTGCTGCCGCCGCTTGAGAATCGAGCACCTCGAAGTCCCGCCCTTTTCCCGCTGAGGACCCATCGAAGTCCCTTTTGCCTCCTCGCGCCGACCGCTTTTCCGTCGCATAAAAATACGACTCCCGCACGGTCGGGGGAGGGAATGAACTGGGACATTCCCGCGTCATTTCTACGGTTCGGCTCTCGTAAGGTTATCGGCGTCAGGCATCGGGCGCCGTACGCCAAACCTTCCAGCCCGCATTCCTTCGAGACACGGACGTCACGATTGCGCCCCACGCCTGACTCTCTTTCGTCAATCGAGCAGCGCGGACACGTGGCCGCGCAGAGAGGAGTCACCGTGGATTCACTCGATCCCGTCCCCGCGCGCCCGCCCCTCCAAGGAGGCCGTGCCCTTTTCAACATGGTTCTTGCCTTCCTACTGCTCGTGGGCCTCATCCCCGCGATGTGTGCCCCCGCGACCTCGGCAGTCGCCACGGAAACCGAGGGGGTGCCCGTCATGTTCCACTTTAAAGACTCTGCGGGCGAGACCATCGACTTCGCCAGCATCACCGCGCCGTACGACCTGCAAGAAGGGCACATTGTCGCCACGGTCGATGAGGGTGGAGCGCTTGGTCTCGACGAGGCGCTCAGTTTCGCCGTGTACGAGCACTACGCCACCTTCGGCGACCGCCAGCGCGACATTACCGATGAGTGCTCTCTTGATGCCGCAGCGGGCACCGCGAGCATCCCCGAGTCCTATGCGGACACTCTGGAAACCCTCGGCATCGTCTTCGAGCTGTCGCCCGCACATCCCGCCTATGAGCGCTTTGTGCTCGCCGACCTCGATACGAGCCCGCAGGAGCTCACCGTCGGGGAAGGGACGACGGTCATCGCCTCGGACATCCCCGACATCCTCGCCGAGGCCAGCGGCATCGCCCCCTTCGCAGCAGCCTTCCCCGGCCAGGCCGAGAAGCACTACGCGCTCAACCCCTATATGCGCCTCGAAACCTTCGATGTCGACATGCCCCGCAAACAGGAGGCCTATGGGTTCCCCAGCGATCTGGTAGGCTCCTATGGGTTCGGTGCTTTCTTCGGCACCTCTCAGCACTGGGTGAACGGAGTTTCCCAGGGAACGAACTTCAACGACTACGTGCTGAACACTGCATCGAGCAGCTTCGACGCCGTCGTGGACGCGTTCCTTTACGAGACGATCGCCGCCCGCAACGGCGCCGACGCGCCCTTCGCCACCTCGCGCACCGGCAGCGACTACCGCGCTCGCTTCCTCACCACGGGCAACGACTACAAGGACACCAACTACAGCGGGGGAAGCGCACCCACCAACCGCGCCATGGCCCAAGCCACCTGCGGTACTGCCGGCGTTTCCAACGGCTACGGCGCCGTGGCAAGCAACCCCAACGGCGACAACTACATCACCTACAAGGGCACCTACACCGGCTCGCAATCCGCGTACAACGGGTGGTACAAGTTCTACTACAAAATCGATGCCCGATCTGCCGCCACCAACAAGGAGTTCCAGGACGTTGTCGGCTACCTGCTCGTGGAGCCCATCAACACCGGGCGCGCCCAGGTCGTGAAAACCTCCGCCAACTCCGCTATCTCCAACGCCAACGGGAATTACTCGCTCGCCAACGCGGTGTTCGGCGCCTTCTCCACCCGTGCGAGCGCCGAAGCAGCGGCCGATCAGGCCGCCAAGGGCGCCTGGGGAAGCTGGCAGGCGGCCCGCACCTGGGCCCAGGCCAATGCTTCGTTTACCCTCGTCACCGGGGCGGACGGCAGAAGCACGGTCGTCGAGGACATCGAGGGCGGCGACTATTACTTCTGCGAACTGTTCGCCCCACCCGGGTTCCGCCTGAACAGCGCCGTCCAGAAGGCGACCGTGGAGGCAACCAGCGACGAGAGCGTCGTGTGCCAAGTCTCCTTTGCCGATGAACCCATGCGCGGCTCCATCGACTTGCTCAAGCAGTCGGGCTATCCCGAGGTCACGCTGGGGCACCCCGGCTATACCTTGGCGGGCGCCGTCTATGGCGTGTACGCGGACTCGGCCTGCACAAAGCTCGTCCGCGAAATCCGTACGAGTCTGAACGGCGATGCCGATGGCTACGGGCGCATCGACGAGATGCCCATCGGCTCCTATTGGGTGCGCGAGACCAAGCGCCCTCTGGAGGGCTATGCCCTGGATAGCCGAACCTATGCCGTGACCGTCGCCGATCGTTCCGTCACCCGCGTGAATACCACTGCCGTCAGCGACAAGGCAAAGCTGAATCCCCTCTCTCTTCTTATCCAGAAGAAGGATGCTCAAAGCGGTCAGAGCCATGCGCAGGGTGCCGCCACCCTCGGCGATGCCCACTTCCGCATCGATTATTATGCGGCCAAGAACGCTTCCCTGGACGCCCTTAAGACCCTCGAGCCGCAAGCAAGCTGGGTCGTGCGCACCAACGACGAGGGCGCCTTCCTACTCGACCAGGCAGAGAGCAGTTTCACGCACACCTTGGCCGACGGAACGACCGAGGAGCTTCCCTACAAGGTGGCAGGCGATGCGTTCTACAAGCTCTCCAACGGCCGCATCGCGCTTCCCATCGGCACCTATGCCATCCAGGAAGTGAAAGCGCCGCGCGGCTACCTCCTCGACGAGACCGTGCATGTGCGCCATGTCACCGATGCCGACACCGATGGCGAGATTATCGAGACCTTCGATGCGGAGCAGAATGGCGATCTCGTTACCGACCGCGTTGCCCGCACCGATCTGCGCTTCATGAAGCGCGCCGACGGCGCCGCGAAGCTGGCCGGCATCCCCTTCAAGCTCACCTCGAAGACGACCGGCGAATGGCACATCCTCGTCACGGACAAGAACGGCCTCGCTTCCACAGAATCTACCCCGGGCCATCCCCACGACGCGAACACGAACGCCAACGACGCGCAGTTCACCGCTCCTGACGGCAGCTTCCAGATGCCGCTTACGTTGGACACCGAGGCCCTTGATGCCACAGCGGGGATCTGGTTCGGGCTCAATGCCGAAGGGGCGTCCGTCGCTGCGGACAACGGACTGGGCGCACTGCCCTTTGACACGTACGAGCTGGAAGAGATTCGATGCTCGGCCAACGCAATCTTCGAGATGATCCGCGATGAAATCGTGGTTGACGAGAGCGATGAGGGGCTCGTCATCGACTTGGGCACCCTCAACAACACGGGCACCGGCAAGCCCACGATCCGCACGAGTGCCTACGACGGTCTGTCCGACGATCTGTACGACACGCAGATCAGCGCCGATACCAAGGCCGTCGTCATCGATCGAGTCACTTATTCTGGCCTAGAGCCCGGAGAGCCCTATCTGCTTCGGGGAACCCTCATGGACAAAGCCACCGGAGAGCCGTTCCTCGTGAATGAGGAAGAAGTCGCCGCCGAGCTTGAATTCACTCCCGAGGATTACAACGGGTACGCAAACGTGACCTTCGCCTTCGACGCCTCGGCGATCACCGAGGACACCAACCTCGTCGTCTTCGAGACGCTTCTGCAAGATGGCGTCGAAGTAGCCTCGCACCGCGATCTCGCCGACCGCAAGCAGACCATCGCCGTGAGCCCTATCGCCATCGGCACAACGGCCGTCGACGCCGCCACCGGCACCCACGAAGGCGTGCCGGCAGAAGAGGTCACCATCATCGACACCGTCAGCTACCAGGGACTGACCCCCGGCGAGGAGTACGAGCTATCCGCCGTGCTCATGGACAAAGAGGAAAACGCCCCGTGGCTCGTGGAGGATAAAGTGGTCATGGTAAGCCACCGGTTCATTCCCGAGGAATCCTCGGGCACGGTGGATGTCGAGATCACTGTTCCCGGCACCAGCTTGGATGGCGTGAGTCTCGTGGTCTTCGAATCGCTGCTGCACGACGACATCGAGGTGGCCCTCCACGCCGACATCGAGGACGAGGGGCAGACCGTCTTCTACGCCTATCCCGACCTGCCGCTGCTGCCGACCGGCGGCGACGAGCCGGAGGAGCCCGCAGAGCCCGAAGCCGACGAGCCCGAGCCGACGCGCGTCGCCCAAACCTCGCGCCTCGCTCAAACGGGAGACGAGAGCCTCACGGTGATTTGCCTGGTCGCCCTGCTCGCCGTAGCCGGCGCCGGCGCTGCCTTCGTCGCCTACCGCAAGCGCCGCTGAGAACGCTTCCGGGGCGGCGCCGCTAACTCCGCCGCCCCCGGGCCCACTCGCTTGCGAAGGCGCGGGCCCATGCGTCGACGGCCTTCAGCTGCTCGAGGCTCTCCACGACTTGGACGCCTGCCCCTTCGTGGGCGTCCATGGTCGCTTCGACGCAGCGGGCGATATCGAGGTAGCCGATCTGCTCGGCGAGAAATGCCGCCACCGCCACTTCGTTGGCGGCATTCATGACGGCGGGCAGCGTGCCCCCCACCTCACCTGCATGACGAGCCAGAGAAAGACAGCGGAACGTATCCACATCGGGCGCCGCAAATTCCAGCGAGCCCAACGTCCGAAAATCGAGCGGTCTCACGGGAGCCTCCCACCGCTCGGGATAGGAGAGAGCAAATTGAATGGGAATACGCATATCGGTCGTGCCCAAATGAGCCAGAACCGACCCATCGGTAAACTCCACCATCGAATGGATGGCACTCTGGGGCTGCACTACCACCTCGATCTGATCGTAGGGCATCGCGAACAAGTGGTGCGCCTCGATGACTTCGAGCCCCTTGTTCATCAACGTCGAGGAATCGATGGAGATCTTCGCCCCCATGTTCCAGGTGGGATGGGCCAGTGCCTGAGCTGGCGTGACCGCCTCCAGGTCGGCGATCGTCTTGCCTCGGAACGGGCCGCCCGAAGCCGTCACCCACAGCTGCGAGACCTCGCGCGGATTCTCTCCGAGCAGACATTGGTAGATGGCTCCATGCTCCGAATCGATGGGCATGAGCGCGCCTGCCGGCCCTGTCGCCGGAGCTACGCCGGAGGCCCGACGATCCGCATCCACCGCTGCTGCCAGCGGCATAATGAGGTCGCCACCCACCACAAGCGACTCCTTGTTGGCCAAAGCGAGCACCTTGCCCGCCTTCAGCGTCGTATAGCTCGCCTCCAAGCCAGCTGCCCCTACCAGGGCGTTCACGACGACATCCACCTCGGGCAGTTGGGTGAGAGCCACGACGGCTTCGGAGCCCACGCCGAAGCTCGCCTCCGCGTCCTCCTGGCCCTCGGGAACGGCCAGCGACCGCACGAGGGCCCGCGCCTCATCGCAACGGGGATCGTTCGCCAAAGCGGCATTCCCCACCGCCAGATGGCGCACGCCGAATTCCCGGGCTTGAGCGAGCAGAACATCCAAGGAGCTGTTCACCGCAAGACCGACGATCTCCAGCTTATCGCCGTGCTGACGCACGACATCGAGGGTCTGGGTACCGATGGATCCCGTAGAGCCGAGTACCGCAATGCGCCGTTTGGCCATGAGAACCCCTTTCACTATGACAGGACACGCAAAGAGCGAACCGGGACGGATCGCCTAGAAAAGAGCATAGGGAATGCAACCGCCGGCTATCAGAAGGATAGCTGCCGTGATGGAGGTGAGGAACAGCGAGTCGCTCCGATCGAGCAGGCCGCCGTGGCCGGGCATGATGGTGCCGGAGTCCTTGAACCCGGAATTCCGCTTGATGCGGCTCTCCGCCAAATCGCCCAGCACTCCCATGCAGCCGGAAATGATGCCGAAGACAATAGCCTGAGGAATGGCCATGGTGATGCCGGGCACCAGCGTCATGAGGCACCAAAATATCACCGACCCCACCAGACCTGCGATGAACCCTTCCCAGCTCTTCTTCGGACTCGTGCGCGGTGCCAGCTTGTGCCTCCCGATTTTGCTTCCCACCAAATAGGCGAAGGCATCGTTGGCCCACACCGACAAGAACAGCAGAAGCACGCAGGCGCCGCCCCACGGCGCCGGCAGCGACACACGGATAATCACCAGTCCGCACAGCAGAAGGCCCGTGTAGGCAGCACCGAAGAAGCTCACCCCCACATCGGGGATGCGGGCCCGCAGCCAGAACACGTACCACACCAAGAGGGCCAGCAGAAGAGCCAAGCTCACCAGCATCGCGCCCACCAGACCGGCAATGTACACACTTAGGGGATAGAGCACGGCCGCAATAATGCCGAGCATCTCGTTGGGCAGCTTCGCATCGGAGCGCAGCATGTAGAAGAACTCGCCGGCGCAGATGCCAGCGACAACCATCAGCATGAGCACCATGGGGATGTTGCCGGCCAGCACGCAGATGACCGTCGCCGCCGTGTAAATTACCCCGGTACGGAAACGCACTTGAAGATCGGAGGGATTGCGCAGCTTGTCCGGCGTCTTGTTCAGCGCCTTCTGCTTCAGGCGATCGCGCTTCTCCTGGCGCGTCTCGCGCTTCTCCTCGCGGGCGGCGCGCTCCTCATCGGAGAGGTCGTAGTGCCAGGGAGGGCCTTCGGGGGCCGATTCCGCATCGCAGACGACGGGAGGCAAGTCGCGTTCCTCATCGGGCTGCAGCCGGTCGAGCAAATGAGTGCGCTCCTCCGAGGGCGCACTCACCTCGTCAGGGGACGCACTCATCCCGTCAGAAGCCGCCGCCCCACGCGCAGCTGACACGCTTCCGCGCTCTTCCGAACGCACACGACGGCCATGGTCGCCTCGGCGCAATCGCTCGCGCGCCGCTCGGGCTCGATCCTTCTTCTCTTCGTCGGAAATCCCCCCGCGCATTTAGGCCACGCCCCCGAAACGGCGGTTCCGCCCCTGATACTCGAGCAGGCACTCCAGGAAGGTGTAGCGGTTGAAGTCGGGCCATAGCACATCGGTGACCACGAATTCGGAATAGGCGATCTGCCACAGCAGGAAGTTCGAGATGCGCATCTCGCCCGAAGTGCGAATGACCAGATCGGGGTCGGGCATCCCGAACGTGTACAGCCCCCGCTCGAACATCTCCTCGGTGGGCTCTATCACTTCCCCGGTCTCTTCGCCCAAAAGCACCGCCTCGCGCATGCAGCCCCGGCAAGCGCGCAGTATTTCCTGACGGCCACCGTAGTTCACGGCCACCACCAGCGTCATACCGTCGTTGTCGCGCGTCTTCTCCCAGGCCTCATCGAAGGCCTCACGCGTCTCTGCGGGAAGCGCCGAGAGATCGCCAATCGTCCGCACGCGCACGCCCTCTTCATGAAGGCCGTCCACTTCGGCGAGCATGGTCTTGGCGAACAGATCCATCAGCCCCACGACCTCATCTTCGGGCCGCTTCCAGTTCTCCGTGGAAAACGAGTAGATGGTCAGATAGCGCACCCCAAGATCCGACGCGCAGCGAATGGCCTCTCGCACCGCCTCGATGCCGGCCTTATGGCCCTTCAGGCGATTCAGCGCGCGCTTCTTGGCCCAGCGCCCGTTGCCATCCATGATGATGGCCACCGACTCGGGAATCCTCTCCGGATCAAGCGCCCGAGGATCAACCCCCTCGGGCGGATCCGGAAATATGTAATCTAAATCCTTATTCATCCCTACCCACCGGTCGTTCGTGAAGCCAGTGAACCCCCTAGATCTCCATGACCTCGGCTTCCTTCTTCTTCAGAACCTCATCGACCTCGGCAACGAACCGATCAGTCATCTTCTGGATCTCGGCCTCGGCCCGCTTCGATTCGTCTTCGGGAAGGTTGTCGTTCTTCACGGCCTTCTCGATCGCGGTGTTCGCGTCGCGGCGCGCATTGCGCACGGCCACGCGCGCTTCCTCGGCGTAGGTCTTGCACTGCTTCACCAGATCGCGGCGGCGCTCCTCGGTCAGGCTCGGGAACGGCAGGCGAATGACCGAGCCGTCGTTGTTCGGGGTCACGCCCAAATCGCTCTCGAGGATGGCGTGCTCGATGGCACGCAGCATGCCCTTGTCCCAAGGTTCGATGACCAGCAGATGGGCCTCGGGCGTCTTCACGCCAGCCATCTGGTTCACCGGCGTGGGCACGCCGTAGTAGTCCACCTTGATGCGGTCGAGCACCATGGCGTTGGCGCGGCCCGTGCGCACGCCCATGAAGTTCTCCTTCAGCGCCGTGATGGCCTTTTCCATGCGCTCTTCCGCGCTCATCAGAATCTCGTCGATATCTGCCATGAGGGTTTCCTCCCTAATCACTCAGGGGCTCCTCCCCCTGAAATCCTTCTAGAATCCGCCACGAGCCTCGCGACCCGCGGCATACGCTCGTCCTCGCTGTCGCGCCGACAAGCGGCTCCGGCGCGGCCTGCGCCCCAGGTGCCTACTCGACCACCGTGCCCACCGGCTCGCCCTGCAGAGCGGCCTTGATGTTGCCCGGCTTGGTGAGATCGAAGACGATCATGGGCACGTCGTTGTCCATGCAAAGCGAGGTGGCCGTGGCATCCATGACATGCAGCCCCTGGCTCAGCACCTCCATATAGCTGATATGGTCGAACCGGTGCGCGTCGGGATTCTTCATCGGGTCGGCATCGTAGACGCCGTCGACCTTCGTGGCCTTCATGACGCAATCGACGTCCAGCTCGCAGGCGCGCAGGGCCGCCGTCGTATCGGTCGTGAAATAGGGATTGCCCGTGCCGGCCGCCAAAATGACGACGCGCCCCTTCTCCAAATGGCGGATCGCGCGGCGGCGAATGTAGGGCTCGGACACTTCCTGCATATTGATGGCGCTCTGCACACGGGAGAAGATGCCGTGGCGCTCGAAGGCGTCCTGCAGAGCGAGCGCATTCATCACCGTGGCCAGCATGCCGATGTAATCGGCCTGGGAGCGATCCATGCCCTCGGCCGATCCGGCCAAACCGCGGAAGATGTTGCCCCCGCCGACAACCACAGCCAGCTGCACGCCATCGTGAACGATCTCGGCGATCTCCTCGGCAAGGTCATCGACCACTCGCGGGTCAATGCCGTACCCCTGATCGCCGGCGAGCGCCTCGCCAGATAGCTTGAGCAGCACGCGATCGTACTTGTATTCGTTCGCCATCGAGTACATCCCTTCGTCGGCAGGATCTTGTAAACGGATACATATTACCCGAAGTCCCTCGCCAACGCAGCGTCAGCCTTCCAAGATCAAAGAATTAGCTCAGTGCTGAGGCGCGAGCATAGGGGCTTACCCGAACCCTCTCCCGCTGAACCGCAAACCGTCGTGCAGACCACTGCGGGCAGAAACGCATATCGCGCAGACGCCAGGCAGCCACTCTTCCCGTGCGCCCATTCTTCAGAAATTGCCGAGTTATGTCATATATGACCTATGACTGATTCGTCATCAACGTACTCTTGGCCCCATGAACGACGAACAGGAAAAGGTGCAAGCCCGCATTCACTCGCTTGGTCAGCAGATCAGGGCGCATCGCATTGCCCAGAACCTTTCCCAGCAAAGGCTTGCCCTCATGGTGCACACCGACCAAGCCGTCATCGCCCGCATCGAGGCCGGCAAGCACAACACGGGCATCGCCAAATATATCGAAATCGCCGATGCCCTCGATGTTCCCTTGGGCGCCCTCATCAACTTCTAAGGCGAAGAACTTCCTCTCGCCCCCCATCAATCGAGCGAGCGAGCGAGCGAAAGGCTCGTGCAAGCTCTTAAGCATCTTTCCCGTGTCTTTTTAAAGGAAAGATGACGAAAGACGCCTCGGCGACACCCGCCGGCTCGGTCAGTCCTGCTCCTCGCGAGCGGGCGGCTCGTACACGAGTAAATCGCCCGGTTGGCAGTGCAGCTCGCGACACAAATCCTCCAGCAGCGAGATCCGAATACCTTTTGAGCGATTGCAGCGCAAGTGGGAGAGGTTCACCGCCGAACGCCCCACCTTCTCCGACAGCTCGTTGACGCTGATGTCGCGGTCGGCCATGACCACCTTCAACTTCGACACAATAGGCATAGCATGCTCCCATCCGCCCAGAAAGCCGCTTTTTGCGTGATCCTGCAGGCGCCCACACGGCCGCCTCTTCTCCGCTGCGGTACGGTAACCTCATAATGTATTTAATATACTAGCACGTTTTCAATAATTTTAAGGTGATAGTTTCATACCAGGCCGATAGCATTCGCAGCGGAGGGCAACTCTCCGCGACGCTTTTCCCGTTGTCTACTCGCTCACTTTCAGCCCGAACTCCGCGAGCATTTCATCGCGATAGGCAGCATCCTCGGAAACCCGCCTGGCATCGTCGAGGCGCCCCGCGTCCAGAAGGAGGCCGACGAGGGTTCCCAGCCTGTCCATGCCCTGCTCGATGCCCTGCTCGATGCCCCTGGCCTCTGCCCGGCGGCAGCGCATCTCGGTATCCTGCTCGTAGGTCAGCACCTTGGTCACCCACTCCCGGTCACGGTTGTACTCCTCCACGAGGGAGTCTATCTCGCGGGACAGCGCGCCGTCGGGCCGCCCCGTCGCCACGTAGTGTAGCAAATCGCGCAGGTCGGGGTCGGCGATGTTAGCGCTACCGTAATAATCGCCGATTGGGCCCCCGCTTCCCGCCAATCGCGCCACCGCACAGGCGCCGATCGCGCTACCGGACTTTGGCCGGCGGCGCCCCCGGCGCCGCAAGGTGTAGGCTCC
>NZ_JANGBP010000599.1:0-297 GCF_024462535.1 Adlercreutzia sp. DFI.6.23 | reverse complement strand
CCGCGTTCTCGGCGGCGTGCACTTTCCGCGTGACGTTGTTGCCGGTGCCCTCATAGGCTCCGCTACGGGTGCGCTTGCTGCTTTTCTTGCGGCGCTGCACTAAAGGCTTGACCTGGGGTTTGCAACCAGAAGGCGCTTGTGCGTTGCGGAAATTGATGCCGTAAGTTGGTAGAATGCACAGAGCCCATCAGCTGCTACAACTGCCATGATAACGACCCGACGAAGACCACGGTCACCCAGAAGTTCTTCGTGAATTCCATTGGTGCCGATGTGGATAAGGTCTCCACCGATTCCCAG
>NZ_JANGBP010000598.1:0-297 GCF_024462535.1 Adlercreutzia sp. DFI.6.23 | reverse complement strand
CACGCTCTCGGAGATACTCAAGGAACAGTGGCAATGGCGCAAGCAGATCTTGAGCCTGGGGCTGTTCGATCTGAAGACTATTTCAGCGGGTGCGGTGCTTGGCCCCCTGTGGTTTTTCGCGAAGCCAGCAGTGTACATTCTGGTATTTTGGTTCGCGCTCGAGGTTGGGCTGCGCAGCGCTGACCAGACGGGTTCCGATGTCCCCGATATCCTCTGGCTTATGGGCGGCCTCATTCCCTGGTTCTAGATTCAGGAAATTCTCGGCACGGGTATCAATATCTTCAAGCGATACTCGTA
>NZ_JANGBP010000597.1:0-297 GCF_024462535.1 Adlercreutzia sp. DFI.6.23 | reverse complement strand
CGCGCCACCGAGGAAACGGCGCTCATGGAGGCCGCGTCCGCCATTGTCGTCGCCGACCAGGCGGCGGTCACGACCGCCGAGGCCGAGGAAGCACTCGCGCCCCGGGCCACCGGCGAGCTGGCCGTTCCCGCGGCCATCGGCGAGGTGATTCCCGAGACAGAGCCTCCTGTAGATTACCAGGTACTCGAAGAGGACGCGTCGGCCCCCTACGAGGTCGGCGACGAAACCTCCTCCCCGGCACCCACAGCGCGACCCCCGCGGGCCAAAGGCCCGATCAACGCGGCCGCATGCATCGTC
>NZ_JANGBP010000596.1:0-297 GCF_024462535.1 Adlercreutzia sp. DFI.6.23 | reverse complement strand
GGGGAATCGTCCCTCGTACACAGACGCGGCCGAGCCAGCTATCGCCCGGCGGCTGTACGAGCACTTTGCCGATCTGGCGCGCGCCGACGGCTTCACGGTGGCGACGGGCGAGTTCGGGGCCATGATGGACGTGGCGCTTGTGAACCACGGGCCGTTCACGGTGGTGCTTGACACCGACGCGCTTTAGCGGGGGGCGGCCCTCGCGAAGAGGAACAATCCCGCCAAAGAGGGACGGCCCCAGTAAAGAGTAGCCGCCCTGCGTCGCATGGGGCAATGGCACGTTGCGCGGCTAGTTTT
>NZ_JANGBP010000595.1:0-297 GCF_024462535.1 Adlercreutzia sp. DFI.6.23 | reverse complement strand
CAACGAACCCGAGATCGATATCGTGGTGGAGCTCATCGGGGGCACCACCATCGCCCGCACGGTCGTACTGAACGCGCTCGCCGCCGGCAAGAACGTGGTCAAGGCCAACAAGGCGCTCATGGCCACCCACGGCAAGGAGGTCATGGAGGCCGCCGAGGCCGCTGGCAAGGAGTTGGCCTTCGAGGCGTCCGTGGGCGGCGGCATTCCCATCATCGATCCGCTGAAGCACTCGCTCATCGACAACGAGATCACCTCGGTCATGGGCATCGTGTACGGCACCACCAACTACATGCTCAC
>NZ_JANGBP010000594.1:0-297 GCF_024462535.1 Adlercreutzia sp. DFI.6.23 | reverse complement strand
GTGGTATTAGTCGAACACCGTGGTTCGGCTATTATGTGGCATTGCGAACACTCGTCATAGTCACGAGATACAAGAAGACCCCCTAGCTGGGGGTCTTCTCCTTTTCCGGCCAGGTTTCCGGCCCTACACCTTGAGCAGGTAGTCATCCGCCGCAGGGCCGCCCGTCGGATTGCCTACCGCCACATATCGATTCTTGCCGGACTGGGCTCCCGTGTAGCGTCCCCAGACCCACCCGTCGGCGATCTTGTACCAGTCATCGAGCATAACGGTCTGACCCTTGGAGTAGCTTGCCACCAC
>NZ_JANGBP010000593.1:0-297 GCF_024462535.1 Adlercreutzia sp. DFI.6.23 | reverse complement strand
CGGGGATTTCGGAGTGAGCCCTATCGGAGCCCTGCAGGACGATCCAGCTGTTCCCGGGATCGAACTCGGCGCGAATGCGGTCTCCAATGACCTCGCCCGTCACCTGCACCGTCTGGTTGTTCAGGTAGGAATCGGCCTCCTGCAAAGCGGAGATGGAGGTATCGTTGATGAAAGAGCTGTCGGGCTTTTGCTGGGGGTTCACGAGGTTATCCTCGCTCACGTCCTCGCCGAAGACTGGGTCGGGAAGCTTGGGGCGCGCGGGCTTGTCGACGGTCTGGCCGTCCTCGCCTTCGGCCC
>NZ_JANGBP010000592.1:0-297 GCF_024462535.1 Adlercreutzia sp. DFI.6.23 | reverse complement strand
TATTGGTGGCCTGCATGCCCTCTCCAAGAGTGAGCTTGTAGTAGTTGGCCGGACCGAACGGGACATCGGAGCGGAATTTCTCATCATGGCCCCTCAAGACGAACATCTCAAGATCGGTCGCGTCGAAAATCGTCCTGAAGATGGTCTTGAACTCCAGATCATATCCTTCTGGGGAATGGAACTGATAGAAGCCGCCGAAATCCCAATTCTCCTCGCTCCATTTGCCCTCGTCATAGTAGCGAATGCTTCCGATTGCATCCGCGATGGTGCGCGGGGTAACAGAGCCCTTGTTGTCCA
>NZ_JANGBP010000591.1:0-297 GCF_024462535.1 Adlercreutzia sp. DFI.6.23 | reverse complement strand
GCCTGTAGCGCCTTGTGGACAATTTAGTATGGACCGGAGTTCGATTCTCCGCGCCTCCACCAAGCTTTTCGCGGCCGCTCTTCGGGGCGGCCGCTTTTCTCTCCATGCGTGGCGTATTCCTTACGAAAACGGTCATGTTCTGGGGAAACAGGCTGAAAATCCTTTAAGTTCTGTGGGGGAGTCGTGGGGAATGGCGTGCAGGGTGGCGCGCGGGGCGCGGTCTGTGGGAATGTAGCGCCGAACGACGTATCCGCCGGCGGCCGCGGGCTCCTTGGCTTATAATGGGCCTAAGGCGCA
>NZ_JANGBP010000590.1:0-297 GCF_024462535.1 Adlercreutzia sp. DFI.6.23 | reverse complement strand
GAGAAGTACTCGAGCGATGTGAAGCCTGGTTCCTCTACGACGGTGGAGATGGGCTACGCCCTGGATGACATGAGCGACATCACGGTTGAGGTCGAGGAGCTTTTGAGCTTCAGCGACGCCGTCTTGGCCGAGCAGACGTTCTCGCTGAGCTAGCGTGCCCGATGGCGCACGTATCGGGCGCCCGTCTCCGAAGGCGGGCGCTCGAGGCGCTACAATAGGGGCTTCGTGATATGGGTCGAAGGAGAAAGAAGCGCGTGGAGGAACCGCTGACAGAGGATATGCTGGCCGAGCTCTTGG
>NZ_JANGBP010000059.1:0-471 GCF_024462535.1 Adlercreutzia sp. DFI.6.23 | reverse complement strand
CCGGCCGGGGACAGGCCGCCCACCGTCGCGGCCAGGGCCACACCGATGCCCGCGAGCACCACGAGCACCGCCACCGCGATGCCGATGCGCGCGAACCTTGCCCGTCCCGCTGTCTTTCCCATGGCACCCTCGCTTCCAGGGCCTATCGGCCCGCTCACTTCCAGGACCTAGAGGCCCAATCGTCCTTCGTCAGGCTCGCCATTGTACACCGCCGCCGGCGCCAGCGTCACTTCCACACACATTCCCAAGGCGCAGGCCACATCCCCCAGAAGATCGGAGGTGATGTTGGCGCGACCTCGCTCCACGCGGCTGACGACGGCCTGATCCACCAGGGCCCTCTCGGCCAGCTGTTTCTGCGTCATCCCCTGCTCGCGGCGCGCCTCGGCCACCGCGCGCCCGATGGACTGGCGCAACTGGCGCCGGTCGTCCAGTATCTCGCCATCGTCATCGACGGGAAACGGCCCGCGCAGC
>NZ_JANGBP010000589.1:0-297 GCF_024462535.1 Adlercreutzia sp. DFI.6.23 | reverse complement strand
ATCCACATAGACCGTTCGCATCGAGGGACGCGTTTCCTCGATGTAGTTCAGAATGGCTCTCATGAGGTGGGTTTTGCCCAGGCCGCTCTTCCCGTAAATGAACAGGGGATTAAGGGGAAGCCGTCCGGGGGACTCTGCAACTTCGACGGCCATGGAGTAGGCCATGCGGTTCGATTCCCCGATAACGAAGTTCTCAAACGTGAGGGAAGACGAGGGATTCGAAGCCCGTTCGGCGACCGGCTCCTGGGAGAGCGGTGCGGGCGCGGGAGGCGCGTAGTGATCGACCACGACGTCCTC
>NZ_JANGBP010000588.1:0-297 GCF_024462535.1 Adlercreutzia sp. DFI.6.23 | reverse complement strand
CGGCCGCCATCGACGAGGAGTTGCACGGCCTCAGTGAGGTTGCGGTACTCACCGCCGCCGCTCACCACCTCCTGCTGGAGGTTCGCGATCAGGGCCTTCGTTGCCGCATACCAGTCGCCGTCGTCGGCGACGGCGCCCTCGTCGGGCCATAACTCCACAACGTGCACGTAGTTCTTGAAGTGGTCGCTGTTGCTCTACATGGCGATGACTTCGGGAACGAATCCGTAGCCGCGGGCCTTCTCGAGGTACCAGTCGCCGGCGGCTCCGGATTCGCTCATGAAGCGATAGACTTTGTCG
>NZ_JANGBP010000587.1:0-297 GCF_024462535.1 Adlercreutzia sp. DFI.6.23 | reverse complement strand
GGCAAGCAGGCAGCAGGATGTCAGCGTACAGCGCCGTGTCGTTCATGGTCATGTCCTGGATGACAATGAACTCGATTGGAACATCGAGGGCATCGGCGATTTCGATATATTTGGCGATGCCCGTGTTGTGCTTGCCGGCCTCGATGCGGGCGATGACGGCTTGGTCGGTGTGCACCATGAGAGCAAGCCTTTGCTGGGAAAGGTTCTGGGCAATGCGATGCGCCCTGATCTGCTGACCAAGCGAGTGAATGCGGGCTTGCACCTTTTCCTGTTCGTCGTTCATGGGGCCAAGAGTAC
>NZ_JANGBP010000586.1:0-297 GCF_024462535.1 Adlercreutzia sp. DFI.6.23 | reverse complement strand
GTTGGCCTTGCGCTGCTGACGGGCGGCGGAGGCCTTGGCCTTCTGTGTCTTGGATTTCTTTGCCATGGAATTCCTTATGAAAAGTCTCTTGTCTAATCGCCAAAAAAGCAGCCTCTAGGCTGCTCACGAAAACAAGCTGGCAGGCCAGGAGGGACTCGAACCCCCAACATGCGGTTTTGGAGACCGCCGCTCTACCCCTATATGCGCCTCGAAACCTTCGATGTCGACATGCCCCGCAAACAGGAGGCCTATGGGTTCCCCAGCGATCTGGTAGGCTCCTATGGGTTCGGTGCTTTC
>NZ_JANGBP010000585.1:0-297 GCF_024462535.1 Adlercreutzia sp. DFI.6.23 | reverse complement strand
ACCCTTTGGGGGAGAAGCGCTAGGGGGTTGAGAAGGGGAGGCCGATGAGCGCCGCGAAGCGACAATCTGCGAGGGCGGGCGTGATTTCGATGCCGACTTCGACGCGCTCATGGACGAGATGGGCAAACTGCAGGACGAGATCGACGCCGCCAACGGGTGGGACCTCGACTCCCAGCTCTCCCAGGCCATGGACGCGCTGCAGTGCCCCGACCCGGACGCGCCCGTGAGCATCCTTTCCGGCGGCGAGCGTCGTCGCATGGCCCTGTGCCGCCTGCTTCTGGAGCAGCCCGACCTGCT
>NZ_JANGBP010000584.1:0-297 GCF_024462535.1 Adlercreutzia sp. DFI.6.23 | reverse complement strand
CCCACCTGCATCGTCATGGAGCATTTCATCACCCCGACGCACGATATGTACCTGGCCGAATACACACCCGAGCCATACGCCTGCGTGAGCGAAGTCAGCGCGCCCACACTTACATGCATGCCCGAGGCTGGCATAACGCCCGCGAACCTCAAACCATTGCATGGACCATGGCCAAACAATGCCGTTTGCAGCTTTATCCAAGATAGCTGTGGCGAGGAATTAAGCCCGCTGTTTGCGGGGGAGCTTTATCACTCGCGCTCGGTGCTCTTTTTGCCTGGATATTTTGACGAACTGGAA
>NZ_JANGBP010000583.1:0-297 GCF_024462535.1 Adlercreutzia sp. DFI.6.23 | reverse complement strand
CGCTTCCACGGCCGCCTCGGCGCGGGCCAGGTTCTCGTCGGCGTCGTCGACGAGCCCGACGAGGGCCGCCGCCTCGTCCCAGCGCTCTCCTCCGCCGCCTTCTCGACGGCGCCGGCCACCGCCTCCTTGACGCGGTGCGTGGTGGTCTCTTCCATGTGGGTGCTCCTTCCTTGGTCGGTTAGCTTGCTTTCTCGTACTTGCTCTCGTCGCGGCCGAAGAGAGAGCCGATGGGCATCTTGAACGCATCGGCCAATGCACAGGCGTTGTCGAGGGTGATGCCGCTCTTAGCGTTCTCGT
>NZ_JANGBP010000582.1:0-297 GCF_024462535.1 Adlercreutzia sp. DFI.6.23 | reverse complement strand
GTAAGGACTGACCCGTGGAAACCGCTAGCACACCCGCGCCCTACGTCGCCGCTGCCGACGGCGACCTCGCGCCCAAGGCCGCCGAGCCCGCATCGACATCCGAAGCCGACGCCAGCGCCGAGGCCACCTTCGAGGAAGCCGTGGCCGCCCTTACCGAGACGGTGAGCCGGGCGCCCCTGCACCGAGAGATCTTCCTCAAGCTGCTCGCCTTCTGCACCACCCAGCGCACGCTCGCCGAAGCCGAGGAGGCGGCTCGGGCCTGCCCCTAGTTCTACTCGGTGGCCCAAAGCCCCTACC
>NZ_JANGBP010000581.1:0-297 GCF_024462535.1 Adlercreutzia sp. DFI.6.23 | reverse complement strand
GCAGATAGCGCGGCGCACCACGCTCGTCCCTGATATCCTCTTTGCTGATGCTCGCCTTGCGATCGAGTACGACTCGACGGCCGAGCACACCAGCTCTTCGCAGCTGATGAGGGACGCCCAGAAGCGCCTGGCGCTGGAGACGGACGGCTACAAGGTCGTCACCGTGACGGCGGGGCAGATTGGCAGCTCGGGCAAAATGCGGCGCATTGCCGAGCAGTGCTATCGCCGGCGGGGCAAAAGATTTCGCCCCCAAAGCAAGGAATTCGCGAATCAGCAAGCTATCCTGTTCCGCATGGG
>NZ_JANGBP010000580.1:0-297 GCF_024462535.1 Adlercreutzia sp. DFI.6.23 | reverse complement strand
CGAGGCCACCGCTCGGCAGCCAACGCCATCGCCGAGGCGCTGGAGGAAGCCGGCGAGGCCGCCCGCCGGCAAATCGAACTGCTTCAACACGCCCGAGCAGCAGACCATCGACGAGATGGACGTGGCCCAGGCCGAGGAGTACATCGCCGAGGGCCAGTTCGCCCCCGGCTCCATGCTCCCGAAGGTGGAGGCCTGCATCGAGTACGTCGAGGCCTACCCCGAGGGCCGCGCCCTCATCACCTCGCCGCCCGCATTTAAAGTGACGCTTGCCGGCTGGACATCAAGCAGAACCCGCTG
>NZ_JANGBP010000058.1:0-480 GCF_024462535.1 Adlercreutzia sp. DFI.6.23 | reverse complement strand
CTAACGTGCTAGACTTTAGACGATTAAGTCTGTACGGTTCGGAGGTTTCCATGGCTCACATCGCGAAATACAACGCTCCATCGGTCGGGCACATGCTTGCCCACTACCGCCGCGACCGCAGCAGCCTGGAGCGCGACAACATCGACCCCGAGCGCATCAAGAACGACTTGGTGGTCGGCCACTACACGAACAAGGACGGCAAGCTCGTTGTGGGGCGCGTGGAGCCGCGCGAGGGCGAGCGGAACTGGGGCACGGTGGAGAGCCGCATCGAGCGCGTGAACGAGGCCCAGAAGGCCGCAGGGAAGCGTGCCACGCGCAAGGATGCGGTCGTTATGGCTGACGTTGTTGTGACGCTTCCCGACAATGTGCGCAAGGGCGATGGGGACAGGTTCTTCCGTCTCACGTACTGGTACCTGTCGAAGAAGTTCGGCATCGAGAACATGATGGGCGGGTACGTCCACAAGGACGAGGTGTTGAAGG
>NZ_JANGBP010000579.1:0-297 GCF_024462535.1 Adlercreutzia sp. DFI.6.23 | reverse complement strand
CCGCGACCGCAATACGGCCTATTTGCGGGAGCTGCTGGCCGAACCGGATATCATCGAAACCGATTATCCCTCGGAGTTCGTCGAACTGCCTCGTTCGCGCCGGGAGATTCACGCTTTGCAGGACTGCGCGTTGCGCAGCCGTTCGCGAAAATGATACTACGATGAAGACCGAATCCTCGAACCCGGCCTATGCCGGTATGACCTCCGAGCAGATACGGCGTTTCAAATACTGGGAATTCCGTACCATCGCGATGTGCATCTTCGGATATGCGCTTTTCTACTTCGTGCGCAAGAATC
>NZ_JANGBP010000578.1:0-297 GCF_024462535.1 Adlercreutzia sp. DFI.6.23 | reverse complement strand
CGCGGCGGCTCGCGCTCGGCGGGGACGCAGGCGGCGTCTCCGGCACCGGCCGCCCCGCCCCGCAAGCGCCGCCGCTCCACGAAGCTGTCGGCGGCCGACGATGGGCGCGGTTTGGAGCGCGTGTCCACCTCCCGCGAGGAGGGCGCGCGCGGCGAGGGGGCCGCATCGCCGAAGCCGCGCCGTCAGCGCTCCGGGACGGCCTCGCGGCCCAAGGACGGCGTGCGCCCCAAGGACGGCGGCCGCAACCAGAGCGGCCAGGGCAATCAGGGCGGCCAGGGGAAAGCGCAAAGGGCCAAG
>NZ_JANGBP010000577.1:0-297 GCF_024462535.1 Adlercreutzia sp. DFI.6.23 | reverse complement strand
TGTACTCGTCGGCCAGAAGGTAGCCCTCCTGGAAGCCGCACTCGTAAGGGGTGCCCTTCACCTTGATATGCTGCCAGCCGTTGATCTTCTGCAGCTGTGGAATCCTTCAGCTCACGGGAGGCCATGCCGATGTCGCAGGTGCCATCGACGGCCATGTTCACGCCCGTGGTGGAGTCGGACTGCTGCACCTCTACCGTCACCTGAGGGTTAGCCGCCTGGAAGGCCTCGGCCAGCTTCTCCATGACCGGCGTGACCGACGAAGACAGGGCGTTTTAGGATTTGGCGATGTTTCGTTTT
>NZ_JANGBP010000576.1:0-297 GCF_024462535.1 Adlercreutzia sp. DFI.6.23 | reverse complement strand
TAATCTCGCGCCAGTTCTCCGGCGCACTATCTGGATAGAACTCAAAGAGCCAGTAATCCTTACGTGGTGCACGTTTCTTTTCGTACTTCTTATCCGCACGTTTCTGGGCTTCAGATCTAGCCATGCTATAATCTCCTTGTCTTGAATGCCCCTGCTGCCGCCAAGCTTGCTGGGGCTTTTCTTTTTTTATCTGCGCTTGTAAACCTCGCGTCTATGCGCAACATCGACCACGAGAATATGCACATAAAGCCACGAGCGATGCCGCGAGCGCAGGCGGCGCAGTCGTTCAACTCGGAA
>NZ_JANGBP010000575.1:0-297 GCF_024462535.1 Adlercreutzia sp. DFI.6.23 | reverse complement strand
GCGGATATGACGGTAGCCGAGTGCCTGAAGAAACTTTTGGAAGCGCTGGTGGACGATCCGGAGAGTCCCATCAGCGACCTTTCGCAAATTGACGCCATCGGCAACCGCATCGTGGCCGGCAGCGAGTACTTCACCAAGTCCGTCATCATCGACGGGCCGGCCCGCGAGAAACTTGAGCTGTGTGAGGAGCTGGCGCCGCTGCACAACCCGCCGGCTGACGCCTGCATCGATATGATGGCCGCGCTCATGCCAAGCACACCCCAGGTCGCCGTCTTTGACACGGCCTTTCACGCCACC
>NZ_JANGBP010000574.1:0-297 GCF_024462535.1 Adlercreutzia sp. DFI.6.23 | reverse complement strand
GAGTGGAGCCTGCTTCAGCATCGGAGGCAGCGAGTCGATCAAGGCTCGCTGCGCAGGCGCGCTCGAGCAGCCAGCCGTTTTGTCGGGCAACACGGAAGGCATCTGGGCCCAGTATGTCCCACGAAACAGCAGAGTGGCCCATCCTTTTTGCCGCCTCGCCGCATCCGAGAGCCTCGACGATGGCCCCATCGGCCCAATCGGTGCCGAACACCTCGGAGAGCCCAGCCGAGCAATGCCCTCCAAAGCCGGCGATAAGCACCTCGATATCGCCTGCTTCCAGAGACTCGAAATCATCGG
>NZ_JANGBP010000573.1:0-297 GCF_024462535.1 Adlercreutzia sp. DFI.6.23 | reverse complement strand
TACTCGGCGTCCGCATCGCTCTCGCCGACGATGCCGCAGCCGAGTACGAGGAAATTGACTTGAAGCTGCGCACCATCCTTTCCGCTTTCGGCGCGTAGCCTCTTGTCGCGCGGCTCTCCGGGGGCGTTTCGTGCGCTATCATGGACGGACGAAATTCGCGAAAGGAAGTGGCGATGCCCATAAAGACGACTCATCAGCAGGATACCGCGCTGTTCGTGGCGGCGTTTTTCGACGAGATGGTGCGCTGGGGCGTGTGCGAGGTGGTGGTGAGCCCCGGTTCGCGGTCGACGGCCTTGG
>NZ_JANGBP010000572.1:0-297 GCF_024462535.1 Adlercreutzia sp. DFI.6.23 | reverse complement strand
CTGTTCTTCCCAGTGAATCCAGTTCTCGTCTCGGTCGGCCAGCACGCCCTTCTCCTTGAGGTTGTCGAAGGTAATGCCCACCGGCTCGCCCTTCTCGGTATCGACCACCATGCGCGTCATTTCCTCGTTGGACTTGGCGTAGAACGCCTTGGCCGCCTCGTTGTCCATGCGCTCGGCAATAGCCCGGAAGATCTCCACGTCCTCCTTCGCCTCACCGATGGGGTCGGCCACCTTGTTCGCCATGTACAGGAAGGGAGTGTGCGAGCTGGCCTGAATCCAGTCGTACTCGAAGTAGTG
>NZ_JANGBP010000571.1:0-298 GCF_024462535.1 Adlercreutzia sp. DFI.6.23 | reverse complement strand
GCAACGACCCCAAGGAGGGAAACATGGAGAACATGGATCGACGGACGTTCCTCATGGGCGGGGCCGGCCTGGCGGCGGGCGCCGCACTTCTGGGCGCCGCCGGCTGCGCCCCGTCGACTCCGGCAGCCAACGACGCGCTCGCCAGCACGGCGGCCGGCGAGCTGCCGGCCGACCACACGGAGAGCGACTACGAGTTCAGCATCGTGGAACGCGAGCCCAGTACGGAATTTGCCGCCGAGGAAACCTACGACATCGTCGTAGTAGGCGCGGGCTGTGCCGGCGTGCCCGCCGTGCTCAC
>NZ_JANGBP010000570.1:0-298 GCF_024462535.1 Adlercreutzia sp. DFI.6.23 | reverse complement strand
CGCGTTGGCTGCCATCGCCGGCGCAGCGCTTCTGCTCGTTCCCGAACGGGGCGCCTCTGTGGCAGTTGCGGTTCTACGCGTCGTGTCCGGCGCGCTGCTCGGCTTGGGCGGCGGGTTGCTCACCATGGTATGGAGCGAACGCTTTGGACGGCTGGATGCTCCGGCGCGCTCCCGGGTTTCGTGTCTCGTCGTACTCGCTGCCTGCCTGCTGGCGGCCTTCGCTCAGTCCATAGGCATCCACTGGTTGCTGCTTGCAGTGGTCGCCGTGTTCTCGGCGGTGTCCAGCGCCTTGTTCATG
>NZ_JANGBP010000057.1:0-481 GCF_024462535.1 Adlercreutzia sp. DFI.6.23 | reverse complement strand
TCGATGGGCCGATCGCGCGGGACGCGTCCGTTCGCCCGTGGTATCATGATGCGATGCTGAAACGACCGTCCTCCGGCAAGAAAGCGCTATGAAGAACATCTCAGAAATCCTCGCAGGCGTCGAAGAGACGCCCACCACGTTCGAAGACTATTTGAAAGCCTACGCCGATCCGGTCGGGGAGCTGATCAACAGTTATATTCCCCATGGGGCCCATGGGGATATGGATCGCTAACTGTACGATCCTCTCTATCATTACAGCGAGAACGCGGGCAAGCGCCACCGCCCGCTCATCTGCTTCGCGGCCTGCCTGGCCGTGGGAGGCGACCCCAATCGCGCCGCCACTGCCGCCGCCGCCATCGAACATTTCCATTCAGCGGCCCTCATCCACGATGACATCGCCGACGAGGCCGAGCTGCTCCGCGGCGAGCCCTGCCTGCACCTCACCGAGGGGCTGGGGCTGGCCATCAATATGGGCGACTTG
>NZ_JANGBP010000569.1:0-298 GCF_024462535.1 Adlercreutzia sp. DFI.6.23 | reverse complement strand
ACGCATACAGAACCTTCTCGTCACCCAGCTCAACCATGCACTCCTCCTAAAACAAAAAAGACACCCTTCCAGGTGTCAATCAATATAGTAGAAAAAGCGCCCCCTGCGAGCGGAACGACCTGTCCTCCCGCGGCCTGGCGCCGCAGTACGTTCGGCGAGGTGGGGCTTAACTGCCGAGTTCGGAATGGGATCGGGTGATCCCCCACTCCATGGTTCCGCTCGCGGGAGGCGCTCCCGCGGCAATCGACTTGCCGTCCGAGGGGGCCCGGGGATCCCCCGCGCCACCCTGGCGGTTGCA
>NZ_JANGBP010000568.1:0-298 GCF_024462535.1 Adlercreutzia sp. DFI.6.23 | reverse complement strand
GCCAGGGCCGGTCGCGGGGCCCTGGCGGCCCGGCGCGGAGCAACGGAGTGTTCGTGAGTATTCTACCCGTCCGCGCGTCGCCGTTTCCAACCAATATGGTGTCGTTATGATTTCTCCGCGACGGGGGAATTTTCGCGATAATCAGCCCCGAACTATCTAGACGAGACGAGACAGATACGGAGTATCCCATGCTCGACCTTAAGAACCTGGTGTTCGAGGTGCCGGCCGACGACGGGGGCACCAAGCGCATCATCGACGATCTCTCCCTGACCATTCCCGACGACCGCTTCACGGTATC
>NZ_JANGBP010000567.1:0-298 GCF_024462535.1 Adlercreutzia sp. DFI.6.23 | reverse complement strand
CTCGAAAACGACCTCGGAGTTGGTGACGCCCTCCGAGAGCAGGGCGTTCACAATGCCCTCGAAGCCGCTGATCACCGTCGTGGGAGCGCGCATCCCGCAGCGCCCGTGGGGCGCGACGACGAAACCTCTCGCTTTCAATGTGCGGGCCCTCGATCTCGAGAGCCCCGTTCTTCGCGAGATTTCGGCCAGGTTCATCTTGTCGAGTTCGAAGGAATCGCCCTCCGTCCGGGCGATATCCGATATGGCCTTGTCTATAATCTCCTGCAGGCCATTGCGCTCGTTGTCATTCATGGTCCTC
>NZ_JANGBP010000566.1:0-298 GCF_024462535.1 Adlercreutzia sp. DFI.6.23 | reverse complement strand
CTACGGCGGCGGCTTCTACGACACGTTTCTGCCTGCTTTTCCCGGCGCCTCCATCGGCCTCATCCGCGCCTGCCAGCTGGTCGAGCGGCTCGCCGTGCGAGACGTCCATACCGTCTCACCCTCCCGTGCCCGGCCGACGCTCCCTCCCCGTCGGCCGGGCTTTTGTTTGTGCGTTCGCGTCCCCTTGCGGTCCTCGAGTTTCTTTAGCCGGCCTGCGCGCCGACGGCCAAGGCGACGGTGGCTCCCGTAGAGCTTCCGCAAGAATTTCTCGACAAGTTCCCTGGCGGCATGCTCCGTT
>NZ_JANGBP010000565.1:0-298 GCF_024462535.1 Adlercreutzia sp. DFI.6.23 | reverse complement strand
GTCTAAGTGATACATGAGATCGGAGATACGACTGCCCTTGCCGGCGCCGTTCCAGCCCTCGAACAGTACCACGAGCCCCACGCCCTCGTTATGAGCCTGCTGCTGGAGCACCATGGAAACCATGCGTGGCCACTATGATTCTGATAGTGCCTGGGCCGAGGCCCTCGAGGCCGTGGGCATGACCGAGGACGAGTATCGCGACAACATCGCGCTCTCGAGCACTTCCTCGTCCGTGGGCTCGGCAGCGCCTTCGCCCACCTTCTCCTGCAGCTGCTGGGACACCAGAGACAGCGCGATG
>NZ_JANGBP010000564.1:0-298 GCF_024462535.1 Adlercreutzia sp. DFI.6.23 | reverse complement strand
GTCCACGAAAATGGGCATGGCCGTCATGTGGTTCACGGGGATGTCGAAGAAACCCTGGATGGCGTCCTGGTGCAGATCCACCGTGATGATGTTGTCGATGCTGGAGACCTCGAGCAGATCGGCCACGAGCTTGGCCGTGATGGGCTCGCGCGGGGCGGCCTTGCGGTCCTGACGGGCGTAACCGTAGTGCGCGAGCGAGACCTTCGACGTGAACGACGCCCTCATGGAGCTGCTCATCATGGCCGATGCCGCCAAGCGCGCAAGCGCCCGCTCCATCTCGGCGGTCATCGCGCACTAC
>NZ_JANGBP010000563.1:0-298 GCF_024462535.1 Adlercreutzia sp. DFI.6.23 | reverse complement strand
GTGCAAAAAACCGTGGAGACTTTCCGTACGGTTTTCTGGATAAAATTTCACACAGTATTTTCGTGGAGCGAAGCAGTCTCCCGCTCTTGCGATTAAGCCGCCTTCATCGATGTCCGGATCGAAAAGCAATGCTTCGCAATTCATATGGCCTCGCTCGGCTTTATCCGCTGATCGTCTAGCGTTTTTACTTTTGTTACGAAGGCGCACGCTTGTCTTCCTCTAATTCTGGAAGAAGCTGATGCTGCAGCCTTCGGATTCGGTTCCTAGGTTGTAGACTTGCATCTGGCCGTTGCGATAG
>NZ_JANGBP010000562.1:0-298 GCF_024462535.1 Adlercreutzia sp. DFI.6.23 | reverse complement strand
CTGATAATATAATTGCAGCTGATGTAAATACATCGCATTACGCAAATCCATAGCAAGTGTTTTGGCGGGAAAATGATAGTGATAATGATCTGATAAAAAAACGGGGATACTACCATTTTGTTCTCCTTCAATCATATCATTTTCTAAGGCAAGAATAGATTCTTCAAATTCTTTACTTTGGATCTGCTCACTATACTTTACAAATGGAATATAAAGCATTGTTCCGATAATAATATAAAATATTTGGAGAAAACTACCTGCGATAGATCCCGTTGCCTGATATCCACTTAAAATAATC
>NZ_JANGBP010000561.1:0-298 GCF_024462535.1 Adlercreutzia sp. DFI.6.23 | reverse complement strand
CCCAGAAAAACGCGAGGCCGAGATAGCACAGGTGCAGAAAGCGGTGAAGCGGCTCGATAGCGGCCGATGGTGCATCACGGACTGCTGTCACGGCCCTGCTCCTCCTTCTCCATTGCCAGTGTGAACTGGGCGTTTCCCTGTCGCGTCCTCTATTATGACTGACTTGCGTCTCGGTAAATCATCAGAAACTGATGATATGGCGAAGCGCGAATCGGGCACGGTTTCCACGCGGGGCATCGGGGTGCCCAAGTTCAACCAGGAAATGCTCGCGGCCACCATTGCCGCCCTGGCGGGCATC
>NZ_JANGBP010000560.1:0-299 GCF_024462535.1 Adlercreutzia sp. DFI.6.23 | reverse complement strand
CAGCTTTCAAGTTCTGGAGCCTCCGGGCGTGTGCCAATCGTGTGCCAACGCGCACGAACACGTAAGATCGCGAATGACCCTAAACGACCACGATAGGGCGCTGTGCGAGCGCAGATGGATCCGAGAAACCCTATCTGATCTGGTCTTTTGCCTCTCGTAATGCGTAGGTCAGCGGTTCGAATCCGCTCGTTGGCTCCAGAATACGAAAGCGCCCCGCCCCGCCGCGGGGCGCTTTGCATATCGCGCGAGAATCGAGCCTCCATGGAACATATCGAACCCCCCACACCTCTCGCCTTCAC
>NZ_JANGBP010000056.1:0-487 GCF_024462535.1 Adlercreutzia sp. DFI.6.23 | reverse complement strand
AGGCGGTCGGCCACCACGATGGCGGTGCGGCCCTCCATAAGGCGCGCAACGGCCTCCTGCACGGCGGCCTCACTCTCCGAATCGAGCGCACTCGTGGCCTCATCCAGCACGAGGATGGGGCAGTCGGCCAGCATGGCGCGGGCGATGGCGATACGCTGGCGCTGACCGCCCGACAGCTTGATGCCGCGCTCACCGGTGATGGTGTCGAACCCCTGGGGCAAATCATCGATGAACTCGAGCGCGTTGGCCGCCCGGGCCGCCTCGCGAATCTCCTCTATCGTGCGTCGGGCCGCCCGTAGGCGATGTTCTCGGCGATGGAGCGGTGGAACAGCAGCGCCTCCTGGGGCACATAGGCGATCTGCCGGCGCAACGACTGCTGGGTCACGTCGGCCACGTTCTGGCCGTCCACCAAAATCTCGCCCTCCTGGATGTCGGCATGGCGCAGCAGAAGCTTCGTGAGCGTCGTCTTCCCCGCACCGGACATGCC
>NZ_JANGBP010000559.1:0-299 GCF_024462535.1 Adlercreutzia sp. DFI.6.23 | reverse complement strand
TCGAGCGGCAGCTCTTCGAGCTCACGGGCCGCAATGGCGAGGCTATTCGCCAGTGGATGGCCGATCTGGCCGACGCCCGTTGCTTCCGCGTAGTCGCCGAGACGTTCCGCCGCGTGCGGGAGAACTTCAGCGCCGATTCCGTGGACAACGCCACCTGTCTCGCCACCATCCGCGAAGTGCTCGACGCCCACGACTACCTGCTGGATCCCCACACCGCTGTGGCCTACGCCGCCGCTCAGAACCTGCGCGGCGAGAACCGCGTCCTCATCGCCTGCACGGCCCACTGGGCAAAATTCGGC
>NZ_JANGBP010000558.1:0-299 GCF_024462535.1 Adlercreutzia sp. DFI.6.23 | reverse complement strand
CGATGAACGAGTTGAGCACAGCCTGATCGACGCGACCGTCGGTGGCGTTGGGGAAGTACTTGACCACCTCTTCCTTGCTGTCGGTGATGCCGGCGTCGGTGGCGGCGTAGGTCAGCGGCACAGCCAGGCCGCCGCCCGAGGTAGCGGCAGTGCCGCCCCACATGGTTCCCTTCTCGACAAGGCAGACCGATTCGGCGCCCTTGGCCGCGGCGACCAGAGCCGCGAACGCACCGGTGCCCGAGCCGATGACGAGCACGTCTACTTCCTTATCACAAGCAACATCGGCGCCGGCGCTCGCC
>NZ_JANGBP010000557.1:0-299 GCF_024462535.1 Adlercreutzia sp. DFI.6.23 | reverse complement strand
CCAAGGTCGACGGAACCTGGGAGCCGGCCTCGTCCACCTCTGGCGACATGGCGGCCGCGCTGATGACCAACTAAACGCGCCGTCAACGCGCAAACCCTTTGAAGGGCGCTCCATTGGGGCGCCCTTCTTCTATAATGCCAGGTAATCGACAATGCTTCTCGCGACGAAAAGAGAAATCGAACAGGGGTTCCCATACAAAAACGAACAGCGGGGGAGCGACGACTCCCCTCTCCCCTCGCCTCGCTCTTCAACTGGCCGCGCCCCATACCTGGCCGGCGGCCATCATGCCCGTGCTCGTG
>NZ_JANGBP010000556.1:0-299 GCF_024462535.1 Adlercreutzia sp. DFI.6.23 | reverse complement strand
AGCGCAACTCGAAACTGATTCGTGAAGAATGCTTCGAATGCGCCGGCCGCGTGATCTTAAGCGGGCTGCGGGCTTGCCATGGGTGCACGAAGTGGAGACGGCGAGAGCATCGAGGCGGCAAGCAGAGGCGTCGTGAGCTCCTGCATCACCTCGTGCAGGGCCGCTTCCAGGGCCGCGAGGTCGTCGGGGGTGGTGGACCAGCTGGTGACGAGGCGGTTGACGGTGCGGCCGTCCCCGAGCTTTTCCCACGTGCTGAAGCGGATGCGCTCGGCCAGCGCCTCGACCTGGGCATTTTCCAG
>NZ_JANGBP010000555.1:0-299 GCF_024462535.1 Adlercreutzia sp. DFI.6.23 | reverse complement strand
GCACATGCCGCCGCCGATGATGAGGGTGTCGACCTTCTCCAGCAGCGCGTCGATGACCTTGATCTTGTCGGAGACCTTCGAGCCGCCGAGAATGGCGACGAAGGGGCAGCGCGGCTCGTCGAGCATGCCCGTGAGCGTGGCCACCTCGCGCTCCATGAGATAGCCGGCATAGGAGGGCAGATAAGCCGCAACACCGGCCGTGGAGGCATGTGCTTCACGTTCCTGGCGGCCCAGGGCAAATCCGTGGGTACCTCGCTCATGGAGGCCGATTGGGTCGAGCGCGCCGGCGACATGATGAA
>NZ_JANGBP010000554.1:0-299 GCF_024462535.1 Adlercreutzia sp. DFI.6.23 | reverse complement strand
GAACCGAAGAAGAAGGGCGGCAGTTAGGAGGTCGCCCTATGAGCGATTCAACCTATTACGACGGCGAAGCCGACGAGGAGGCCGAGTTCGCGGGCCTCTACTACGACGCTCCATTCGACTGGCCAGAACCTGAGCAGGGGGAAGACCAGAGCGAATAGCCGAGTAGAGGAGGGACTTTCCGGAAGGAGGCAACCGAAAGCATCCTTTTCGATAGCCGCCCTTCTTCTTCGTTTCTCAAAGAGCCCCGCGTTGTTAACGTCGCCGCGGGTGGCCTGACGGACGCGCGCTAGGCGCGTCCG
>NZ_JANGBP010000553.1:0-299 GCF_024462535.1 Adlercreutzia sp. DFI.6.23 | reverse complement strand
TCCAAGCGCGCCGAGGTGGCCGCGATGCTCAAGGCCGTCCATGCCCAGGAGTCTCTGGAGGCGAGCACGGAGAAGGCCGGCCGTGTCGCCGCCAAGCTGGAGGACATGTGGCTGGCGGCGGCCGCCAAGTGCGTCCGCGACGGCGTCGCGGAGACGCTGACCTACACGCGCTTCCCCGCGCGGCACTGGAGACGCATCCGCACCAACAATGCCATCGAGCGGCTGAACCACGAGATCCGCCGCCGAACGCGGGTCGTCGGCACCTTCCCGGACGGCAAGAGCGCGCTCATGCTGGCGAC
>NZ_JANGBP010000552.1:0-299 GCF_024462535.1 Adlercreutzia sp. DFI.6.23 | reverse complement strand
GGCCGCCCCAGGCATTGAATCCGAAATGAACCGCGCGCAGGTCTCCGGAGTCGTTGACAACGAAGGCGGGCCCGCAGTCGCGGATCCACGCATCGTCGATGTTCTCGCTGTGGATCACGTTTCTGCCGGTGGTCACGGGGGACTGGGAAAGCCATGCGGCGCTCGCCATCAACGATGGCATGCCCTATTTCGAGACCTGCGCCATGCTCATCACCTTCGTGCTGTTCGGCAAGATGCTGGCCCAATTGCAGCGAACTGGCGATGTTCTGATTGTCCTTGCCTTGCAGCACTTCTTCCAA
>NZ_JANGBP010000551.1:0-299 GCF_024462535.1 Adlercreutzia sp. DFI.6.23 | reverse complement strand
GCGCCCCATGACGAGCTCGAGCGGCTCACCGGCTTCGAGCTGACGCGCGGCGCCCTGGGGGCCTTCCGACGCCCGGCCCTGCCCGCCGTGGCCGATGTGCTGCGCGGCGCGCGCCTGGTGGCCTTTGCCGCAGACTCAGCTATAACCATTGAGCCTTGCGTGAGGACGGCGGTAGCGAAAAGAGACAAGCACAGGGTAATTGCTACTGCCGTAAAGATAACCACAGGGGACTTCGCGGACTTAGGCAGACGAGACCAAGGCCAAGAAGGGCGCCGACAGTGCCAAGAAGGCCGCGAGCG
>NZ_JANGBP010000550.1:0-299 GCF_024462535.1 Adlercreutzia sp. DFI.6.23 | reverse complement strand
TGGGAAAGAGTCCCGCCGCCCCGACCATCAAGATCGGCGAGCGGCAGGGGTCGGAGATGAAGTTCTGGACGAAGGAGCAGTACCTCGCGTTCAGCGAGGAGGTGATGGACAAGCCAGCCAGCTTCCACGCGTTCGAGATCCTGTACTGGTGCGGCTTGAGGGTCGGCGAGCTCCTCGCCCTCGAACCGAACGAAATCGACCTTGGAAAGTGCCTCATCCACGTCACCAAGAGCTACCAGCGGATCCGGAGGAGGGACGTCATCACCTCGCCCAAGACGCCCAAATCGAAGAGAGATGTG
>NZ_JANGBP010000055.1:0-500 GCF_024462535.1 Adlercreutzia sp. DFI.6.23 | reverse complement strand
ACATGAAGGTGTTCAACGATCGCCAGCGCAAGATCGGCTATCCGGAAGTGCACTTCGATACCTTGGATATCGAACTGGGCGCCGGAGCTTTCACCGGCGCGGGTTCGGCTGCCTCGTCGGCAACGTCGCCGCTCGGCGCCTCCTCGTCGGTGTCGGGCTCTTCCAAAACCTCGGGATGCTCGGTTGCCCAGGCCTCCCAGGCAGCGTCGCGCTGAGCGTTCCATGATTCGGCGCAAGGCAGCTCCACGCGCACGGCCTCGGCGAAGGTGCCGTCGTTGCGCAGATTGCGAGCGGCGGTGACCCGTTCGGCTACGGCTTCATCGACGGCGCCTGCGCCCTGGGGCCGCACCGCGACGGTGAAAGCTCCGGCGCCCAGTTCGATATCCAAGGTATCGAAGTGCACTTCCGGATAGCCGATCTTGCGAACGTCGGCGATGAGCAGAGACTTGTCGATGACCACCGACTCCTGCACTGCTGTGGCGAACCCGTCGCGCCCGATG
>NZ_JANGBP010000549.1:0-299 GCF_024462535.1 Adlercreutzia sp. DFI.6.23 | reverse complement strand
CAAATTCATCGTGACGCCCTCACTTGCCATGGGCTTCCTCGCCCTCCCCGTCATTGGTTTCCTGGTGCCCGCCATCTCATGCACGATCACGTGGATTGGCATCGATTACTTTGTCTTGACGTTCTTCACGCTTCTCTGTCAGATCATTCGGCGAGTCCAAATACCTGCTCGCCCGCTTCTCGCCCAGGGTATAGCCAGCAATTGCATTGGTCTTGCACTGGGAGCGTTCGCAGGGAAAGCCATCTGCATGATGGCCGACCCATCGCCGCTCTTGTTCTCGATAATCGCCCTCATCGTTG
>NZ_JANGBP010000548.1:0-299 GCF_024462535.1 Adlercreutzia sp. DFI.6.23 | reverse complement strand
AAGCCTGCCAGCACGATAGTCCTCGATATCCTTGAGAATCCCGTACTCGTACTCGAAACGGTCGATAGCTTCTTGCAGGGCTTCGTTAATCCACCTCTTTCGCGAGAGCGTCGCGGAGAACATCAGGCGCGGCAGGCCGGGGGCGACCGACGACGAGGTGGTCGAGGCCGCGAAGGCCGCCCAGGCGGACGCGTTCATCAGCAGCCTTCCCCATGGCTACGCCACGGTAATAGGCTCCGAAGGCGTGTACCTGTCCGGCGGCGAACAGCAGCGGATAGCCATCGCGCGCTCGATCATTT
>NZ_JANGBP010000547.1:0-299 GCF_024462535.1 Adlercreutzia sp. DFI.6.23 | reverse complement strand
CACGGCCCAGCCCTTCCCGCCGTTCCTCATGGAGATCATCAACGCGGGAAGCCTCGTGCCTCGCTGGCAGAAGAAGCTCGGAAAGGACGCGTAGCATGACGACTACCTACAAGATTTGCCTGCTTGCCGGCGACGGCATCGGGCCGGAGATCATTGCCGAGGGCGTGAAGGTGCTGGACGCCGTGGGTGCGAAGTACGACACCGCCTTCGAGTACATCGACGCGCTCATCGGCGGTGCGGCCATCGATGCGACAGGCGAGCCATTGCCGACGGCGACGCTGGATGCGGCCCGTGCTTCC
>NZ_JANGBP010000546.1:0-299 GCF_024462535.1 Adlercreutzia sp. DFI.6.23 | reverse complement strand
GTGGGCCGTGTCGGTGGCCTGAGCGTTGAATCCGAGCACCGCCACGCGCTCGCCGATCTCGCTGGCCAAAAAGTCGGTGACGCCAATGACCGGCGTGGCGGCCGTGCCTGCAGCCGCCAGCTCCGGCCGTACGCCGCCGGTGGCGACGATAACCACATCGGGGCTCTGCTCACGCACGAAGGCCGCGTCCACTTCCTGGCTGGTGACGACGTTCACACCTTCCACTTCCAGCATACGGGAGAGGTAGTTGCGCAGACGGCCCAGGCTCTCGTGCTTGCCCTTCACCATTTCGGCGAAGT
>NZ_JANGBP010000545.1:0-299 GCF_024462535.1 Adlercreutzia sp. DFI.6.23 | reverse complement strand
TAAGACCAATGACTGCTTCTAGCTCAGCAAGATCCCACTCTCGCTTACGAGCTTTCCTTTTTAAATCTCGGCTAAATGCTGGGGCAAACTTCGCTTCAAGTCGTGCGCTCATGCCAAAGCCGCCTGAATCAGATCGTGAGCGTTGCTGTAGCTCTCGCCCGATCCGTTAGTAATCATCTCCTTCGACTCGCGTATGGCAATCAGACTCTCCTCATTCGGCTGTTCGTAATCAAGCGAGAGAGGAATTGCATTGGTATTCACAATCTGCGTCAAGAATGCTCGCATAGCCGTAGAAATAT
>NZ_JANGBP010000544.1:0-299 GCF_024462535.1 Adlercreutzia sp. DFI.6.23 | reverse complement strand
CTCAACCGTGCACAGACCGTTCTCGTCCTTCTCGTGCAGGCACAGGCCGCACTTGTCGCACAGGCCGTCGGCCGCCGTCGTGGCGGTGTCCTCATCCACGTGCTCGCACTCCACGTCCTTGGAACCGCCCGGCTGGGAGGCGTAGGTGGCGTAGGCGCCGGAGGTCGTGGAGGACTCGCTTTCGTTGGCCATACGCGTCAGCACGATGAGGTCGCCGGCCTTGCGCATGGCCTCGTTCAGGTTGTCCGTGGCCGGCAAGGTGTAGTCGCCGGCATGGCTGGCGGCATCCTCCACGTTCG
>NZ_JANGBP010000543.1:0-299 GCF_024462535.1 Adlercreutzia sp. DFI.6.23 | reverse complement strand
CGAAGCACACGTAGGCCGGGGTGTTCTCGGGCGTCGTCTGCTTGAAGTCGGGGAACAGTTCCTGCGCCTTCACGGGCAGCTTCGTGTCCGGGTCAATCAGGAAGGGCAGGTTCGAAATGGAGTGATCATGACGAAAGTCAGCATTACTACGCTGCTCGACGCCGGCGCGCACTTCGGGCATCAGACCCGCCGCTGGAACCCCAAGATGAAGCCGTACATCTTCGGCAGCCGCGGCGACATCTACATAATCGACCTGAAGCAGACCCTCTACGGGCTCGACGCCGCCTACACCTTCGTGA
>NZ_JANGBP010000542.1:0-299 GCF_024462535.1 Adlercreutzia sp. DFI.6.23 | reverse complement strand
CGAAAGCCACGAGGTCGGGCAGCTCGTCCAATTCGCCGCGCTTGCGCAGGGCGCCGGACCAGGCGAAGATGGTGGCTACGGAGTTCGTGGAGGTCTCCTTGCCTTCCAAATGCTTGTAGAAGTGACGCTGCACCGTGCCGTGAGCCGCCTCGTACTCGTAGACGCCCGCCGGGCTCACGAGCACCGAGGTCATCATGGCCAGTGACCCGAAGGCGCTCGACACCATGTCGCTCATCACGTCGCCGTCGTAGTTCTTGCAGGCCCAGATGAAGCCGCCCTCGGCCTTCATGACCCGGGCC
>NZ_JANGBP010000541.1:0-299 GCF_024462535.1 Adlercreutzia sp. DFI.6.23 | reverse complement strand
GTCGCCGATGCCGCCTATATCGTTGAGGTGCCTGAGGGCGCCGTGGCCGACGATGCCTACCTCACCATTCAGTCCGTCTACGAGAAAGAGCAGCCCGCTGTGGTGCTCGCCGAGCCGACCCGCCATGTGAAGTCGGTGCTGGGACGTTTGGCCGCTGCTGCGGGGGCCGCCGCCATCACCGATGTGACGGCTTTCGAGGACGGGGGCGCTCTGAGCCTCTACTTCGGCGGCGTGGGCAAGCGCGTGCGCAAGGCCACGGGAGATGTGGCCTTCTACACGGTGGCCCCTGGCACCTTCGC
>NZ_JANGBP010000540.1:0-300 GCF_024462535.1 Adlercreutzia sp. DFI.6.23 | reverse complement strand
AGTGCGCATGTGTTCGACATCGATATTGCCATCGCGAATGGCAATCTGGGCAATACCTGCCGCTAGAAGACCAACAGTTCCGGGACGGATGGAAACGTAGAGGTCCGCCTTAGCTGCCGTAGTGGTAAAAATGGGATCGATGACAACAAGTTTGGCTCCCGCTTCGCAGGCTTCGGAGATGAAATGATACACAACAATGAATGACTCAGACGGATTGGAGCCCCATACAAAGATATTTTCCGCAATGACGATGTCGCGATACTCGTTATGGCCTCCTGTAGTGGTCGCACCGAGAGCGCC
>NZ_JANGBP010000054.1:0-508 GCF_024462535.1 Adlercreutzia sp. DFI.6.23 | reverse complement strand
CTTCTAGTGTAGCCCCCAAGCCTTTCGCATCTTTCGCAGAGTTTCGCAAGTTTCGCAAAAAGGGGGAGGGGCCCGTTGCGCGGTAATTTCCTGTTTCGGGCAGCGTGGCGGGCTCATCGCCGGGCGCGGCGGTTCATGGCGAAGGCGATGGCGCCGGCTGCTGCTGCTCCCAGGGCGATGCTTGCGATGATGGCAAAGGGGACGAGATCTCCCGTTTGGGCCAGCCGTTCGCCCTCCTTCAAGCCGGTCTCGTAGACATTCTTCACGTAGTCGGCGTCGGACTTGCTCACGGGGTTCTCGATCATTTCGTCGGAGATTTCCGTCTTGTCTTGAGCGTCGCCCGATTCGATGAAGTCCTTCACGATCTCGTCCTTCACATCGTCAGGCAGGGCGTCTTCGATCTCGTCCTTATCGAAAGTGGTGTCGCTCAGCATGCTCGGTGCGGTGCTTCCATCAGCGCTCGGCGTATCGGCGGGCTTGCTGGCGCTGGAATCGTCCGCTGGCTTGT
>NZ_JANGBP010000539.1:0-300 GCF_024462535.1 Adlercreutzia sp. DFI.6.23 | reverse complement strand
TTCACGAAGCAGGTGACCGCCAGAGCGCCGCTGATGGCGAGGGCCACCACGGCAAAGGCGAAGACGATGCGCATGAAGATGCCGCCGTCCATGGCCGCCCCAATGAGTCCCTGGTAGGTGACCCACTCGGACACGAAGCCGTTGAGCGGCGGGATGGCCGATATGGCGAGGGAGCCGATGAGGTAGCACACCGCCGTGATGGGCATCACCTTCGCCAGGCCGCCGAGCACCTCCATGTTGCGGGTGCCCGTGACATGCAGCACGCTGCCGGCGCCGAGGAAGAGCAGGCCCTTGAACATG
>NZ_JANGBP010000538.1:0-300 GCF_024462535.1 Adlercreutzia sp. DFI.6.23 | reverse complement strand
GCTACCGACGGGCGGCGCGGCGCGGGCACCTACGCCAAGGTGGACGCGGCCAAGGATCTTCTCGCGAGCCACGGGCTGCCCTTCGGCGTGTCCATCTGCTACACCCACGACAACGCGCACTCCGTGGCCTCCGACGCGTACTTCGACTGGCTCATCGACAAAGGGGCGCTCTTCGCCTGGATCTTCACCTACATGCCCGTGGGCAAGGGCGAGCCGACCGAGCTCATGCCCACGCCGGACGACCGCAAACTGCTCTACCATTTCAACCGCCGGGTGCGGGCGGAGAAGCCCATCCTGACG
>NZ_JANGBP010000537.1:0-300 GCF_024462535.1 Adlercreutzia sp. DFI.6.23 | reverse complement strand
CGGCGCGTGGCCGCGTTGCCCACCTCCCAGGCCGCCAACGCCGCAGAGAGAACCGTTCGCGGCGGGCTCCTCTCCGAGACAAGGCTGCGCTGGGCGAACTGAACGGCCCGCGCGCGAGCGCCCCGCTGCGCCCAGGCCCAGGCGATCATGGCGTTGATATCCGCCCGGGCAGCCATTTGGGTGCGGGTCGCCGATTCGTAGAGCTCGCACACCTCGACGGCCGCGCCGCCCCACAGGGCCGCCCAGCCGTTCGCCGCCAGCCACCGGCCTCGAGCTCGGCGAGCGCGTCCGGAGCGGTCG
>NZ_JANGBP010000536.1:0-300 GCF_024462535.1 Adlercreutzia sp. DFI.6.23 | reverse complement strand
CGAGGCCGGAAGCGCCCCCGATGGGGATGTAGCGGAAGGGAACGCCGCCTCCGGCCCGCAGCTCGCGGATCTTCGCGCGCACGGCGTCGTCGCAGGCATCGAGCACGGCCACACCGCCGCTGACGCCCAGATTGGCGAGCACCTTCCACTTGGCCGCGGCGTAGGCCTCAAGGCTGCCGCGCCAGTAAAGATGGTCCGGCGTGATGTTGAGCACCAGGGCCACATCCGGCGCGAACAGGCGCGTCGAGGCCAGCTGGTAGCTGGAGGTCTCCGCCACGTACACGTCGGTGTTCCCGGCGG
>NZ_JANGBP010000535.1:0-300 GCF_024462535.1 Adlercreutzia sp. DFI.6.23 | reverse complement strand
ATGGGAGACCACGGCCTCGACGGCCACGTCGCAGTGGTAGGGCAGATCCTTCACCGGCACCACGGTGCGGGCCGGCAGGTAGTTCACGGCGCGCGCGGTGCCGGACTCGGGGAAGAACGTCGTGTACAAGTCGTCCACCACGCTCGCATCGGCCAGGTTCTTCACGAAGATGGTCACCTTCACGATGTCGTCGAAGGGCACGTCCACGGAGGTGAGGATGGCCTACACGTTCGCGAGGCACTGCGCGGTCTGCGCGGCCACGTCGCCCAGGATGGGACGGCCCGTGCCGGGATCGAGCGG
>NZ_JANGBP010000534.1:0-300 GCF_024462535.1 Adlercreutzia sp. DFI.6.23 | reverse complement strand
AGGATCGAGGGCTTAAGCCGCGAGGCCCTGGAGGAGATCGAGCTGGGGGAGGGACGGCTTCCGGATCCGTCCTCCGGCACCATGGAGCTGGTGGTGGGTCCCATGGTCGCCCAGAACTTCTGGGACGCCAAAACAGGCAGGGGCTTCTGGGAGACGGGAGAGCAGCCGGCGGTGGATCTTTACGGAAAGCCGTTTTTTACCATGTTCCAGAGTTCCGGAGCCGAGGAAAGCGGCAAGCAGAAAAAATATGTGTTTTCGTCAGTATCACTTTTTACAAGTCCGCTGACAGGAAACACATAT
>NZ_JANGBP010000533.1:0-300 GCF_024462535.1 Adlercreutzia sp. DFI.6.23 | reverse complement strand
CGAAGCGTCGAGCCGCAGCGCATGCTCAAAGCGGTGTTCGCCATGGTGCTCGTCGCCGTCCTGTCTGCGTTTCTCGGAATCTTCGCCGCGCACGCCCTGTCCGCCGCGATCGACGACGGAGCCTTTCCCCTCATAGGATCGGCCGACGCCGCCACCGCCGAAGACGGCTTCAGCACCCCTCGATCGTCATGGGAACAAGGCGTCGTGCCCACCCTGTATCAGGACGACCCGCAATGGGCCGATCGCCTCTACGGATCGAGGACCGTGGGCGATGCGGGCGCCGCCCCGCTGTGCCTGGCC
>NZ_JANGBP010000532.1:0-300 GCF_024462535.1 Adlercreutzia sp. DFI.6.23 | reverse complement strand
CCATCGACGGCTACGATCCGGTGTACGGCGCCCGTCCGCTGAAGCGCCTCATCCAGCGCTAGTTGGTCGACCGCATCGCCGAGAAGGTCATCTCCGGCGAGCTGCGCGACCGCAGCCACGTGCTGATCGACCTGGACGCCGAGGGCAACTACTGCTGTCGCGTGGAAGGCCCCATGGAATTGGACGGCCTGAACCTGGACGACCCCAGCTTCCTCACGGCCGGTGCCGACCCTAAGGAAACGTTGCAGGATCTGGATACTCTGAGCAACGGCGACCTCGGCGAGGATCCCATCGCCTAGT
>NZ_JANGBP010000531.1:0-300 GCF_024462535.1 Adlercreutzia sp. DFI.6.23 | reverse complement strand
CCCGCAAGTATCCGTACGTGGGCGACATGACCCTCGCCGGGACATGCGAGACGGTTGTAGCGATCATGGAGGCCATTGACTGGAAGGCGTGCTTTGCTGAGTAGCTACTGCGCAATACTGAGTAATCAATCATTACGCAATATGTAACACTGTTGTGGGTCGCGAGAGCTTTGACCCCCTCCATCCAACAACCCGTCACGGCAGAGTTTTTGAAGGGTGGCGAAAGCGGTTTTGCTGGTAACGCCCGCGGTGTCAACGAGAGCCTTCGTCGTCCTACTTTCCTTGCGACCATAAAAGAGC
>NZ_JANGBP010000530.1:0-300 GCF_024462535.1 Adlercreutzia sp. DFI.6.23 | reverse complement strand
GCCTTCGGGAGCTCATGGGCTTGAACGTCATGGCCGTGGCGACGCGCCGCGTGATCTCCGTGGAGGCCACCACGCCCGTGGACGAGGTATGCGCCCTGTTCGCTTCCAAGCGCATCAAGAAGGTACCGGTGGTGCAGGACGGCAAGCTCGTCGGCGCCCTGTCCCGCCGCAACATCATGCGCTCGCTCGTGGAGGCTATCGACATCCTGGAGAAGTAGGGGCTGTGTCACTCGCTTCGTTGGGAGCGCAGGGCCTGGCCCATGAGGCGTTGCGTGCTCTGCTGGAGAAGTTGGGCTCGGC
>NZ_JANGBP010000053.1:0-509 GCF_024462535.1 Adlercreutzia sp. DFI.6.23 | reverse complement strand
GCAGTCCTGGTAGGTGAGGGCCTTGTCGTAGCCCACGTGGGTCAGGATGTGCTTGTAGCCGTCCTTCATGTTCATGACATCCCACAGATCCTCGTGGTACGCATTGCAGCCGCGGTTGCCCGCGTTCAGCATGTCGGTGGTGCTGAAGGTGTCGTTGAAGTTCCCAGAGGTCCTATCAGTGAAGTCCTGGTACATTGACGGCGCGGCCTCCTCCGTCGCCTCCGCATCTCCGCCCGTCGCGGCCATGCTCGTGGTGGCTTGGGGCGCGCACCCCCACAGCGCGAGCGCCAGGGCTGCTACGGCCGCCATCACGGCTACGGCCACGAGCAATCGGGACGTGCCCTTGCTTTCTTGTGCCTTCATCCTCTTCTCCTTCCTTTCCGGTGAAGATGTTTGCCTTTCGCCGATCGGGGCGCATCAAGGGAGGCGTGGTGCGCCCCAGCCAGCAAGCGTCACTTTAAATGCGGGCGGCCGATTGAAAATCAGCAATGTTTGTTGAGGTTGGTCAG
>NZ_JANGBP010000529.1:0-300 GCF_024462535.1 Adlercreutzia sp. DFI.6.23 | reverse complement strand
TGGGCCTCCCCCTGCACGCCGCTCAACTCCTCCATGGGCGTGCTGGAGGCGGACATCGACGGCGGCATCTTCAACGAGGATATCACGAACACCGAGGAGAGCACCTATACCGTGGTGGGCTGTTACGATCGTCCGGGCTACGCCCTTTCCACGGCGGCAGGCATGGTGGGCGTGACCACTGGGGGCGCCGCGCCCGACGCCTTTACCGACGTGTTCTTCACGTTGAACGACGTGGCCAACACCCAGCAGGTGGAAGAAGCCGCAGAGGCGCTGTTCCCCGACGAGCATGTGGTGCTCCAC
>NZ_JANGBP010000528.1:0-300 GCF_024462535.1 Adlercreutzia sp. DFI.6.23 | reverse complement strand
CGACCTGTCGCTCGATCCGGCCCGCGCCCGCGCCGTCATCGAAAGCGCACCTCCCTCTACCGAGGGCACCTGCACCATGTGCGGCAAGATGTGCGCCATGAAAACCGTGAACGACATCATGGACGGGCTCGTCGTCGACTTGGACGCGGAATAGACGCCCCTCGGGCACAAGGAGCGGGGTCGGGCCGTCCTTCTCGCTCGATTAGGGCAAGAAATTCGAGTTGTTAGACTTTTCTGACAGAGCAACTTGCGGAAACGCTGCGAAAACACCTGGTCGGGCCTTTACGATGCAGCGTTTCC
>NZ_JANGBP010000527.1:0-300 GCF_024462535.1 Adlercreutzia sp. DFI.6.23 | reverse complement strand
CCCAGTACGAGGGCCAGCTTGTCGGTCGCCTTCAGGCGCGTATCGGCGATGGAAAGCGCGTCGTCGGCCAGGGCCAGGGCGGCTGTGATAAAGCCGGCGTCGCGCAGGCGCGCCACGCCCTCGCACGCCCAATCGCGCGCGCTGCCGATGCGGGCCCAGGGCACTTGGAACACCGTACCCATGGAAACGCGCGACGCACGGCGAAACAGCGGGTCATGGCAGGCCGGCGTGAGCAGCACCGCATCGATGCCGAGGGCGGCGGCGCTGCGGAAGATGGCCCCGATGTTGGTGTAGTTCGTG
>NZ_JANGBP010000526.1:0-300 GCF_024462535.1 Adlercreutzia sp. DFI.6.23 | reverse complement strand
ATGCGCTTCTCGCCGATGCCGGATCCGAGCGAGCACTGCAGCACGGCCACACGATCGGCGAGCCCCAGAGCCTCGGCGTTTTCCTTGGCGAGCGCACCGCCTCTGAGGCGATGTCCGTGGCGATGACCCGCACATTCGGGTGCTCGTAGGCCAGCGAGCAGGCGATGCAGCCGGATCCCGTGCACAGGTCGGCCACAAGAAGGCTTTTGCGAGTCTCACCCATGCCTGCAGACGAGGAGCGACCAAAGTCGCCCCCTACGGCGACATCTTCCTCGGTCTCGTTCGATTCGGTATTTTCCG
>NZ_JANGBP010000525.1:0-301 GCF_024462535.1 Adlercreutzia sp. DFI.6.23 | reverse complement strand
ATGATTTTAGAAAAATGAAATTATAATACTTGGCATCCATAGTTCTGTTTGCACCATTAGGATATGTTATGGCATATTCAACTGAGAACATTCTTTCTGCTTATTCATATATGCTCCTTATTTCTACAATAGTACCAACGTCACTATTTACATATGAACAAAGAGCAGATTGTGGTTTTGATTTAATGCTACCTGCAAAGGAAGGTGATAGAATTGCAGGAAGATATCTTATAAGTGCAGTGACGATTATATATGAATTTTTATTGGGAACAGTAATTGCATTTATTTTGACAAAAACAAC
>NZ_JANGBP010000524.1:0-301 GCF_024462535.1 Adlercreutzia sp. DFI.6.23 | reverse complement strand
ATCCTGAAGCACTACGAAGCGGATGAGCCATCTGTGTTTGACTTCTTGTCACGGGTGGCTGATGGGGCAGGAATCTCAAAGGAAGATGCGATTGTTGCAATTATGGGTTCCTCTGTCCTTAACTACGATTTGATGATGCATTATGATCCGGAGCGCTCAAAAACGTGCATGACCGTATCGGCTTGGGGAAACATGACCCTGGACGGCAGTCATCTTGGAGGCGCCAATCTTGATGCAATCAGCGCAACACCTGCTGCAATGTTCTCGGATATGATTTCTTATCCGGATGATGGCTATGCTG
>NZ_JANGBP010000523.1:0-301 GCF_024462535.1 Adlercreutzia sp. DFI.6.23 | reverse complement strand
GGGTTGTCGAGCACTACGGCCTTGATATTTCTACGGCTATGCGAGCATTCTTGACGCAGATTGTGAATACCAATGCAATTCCTCTCTCGCTTGATTACGAACAGCAGAATGAGGAGAGTCTGATTGCCATACGCGAGACGAAGGAGATGATTACTAACGGATCGGGCGAGAGCTACAGCAACGCTCACGATCTGATTCAGGCGGCTTTGGCATGAGCGCGCGACTTGAAGCGAAGTTTGCCCCAGCATTTAGCCGAGATTTTAAAAGGAAAGCTCGTAAGCGAGAGTGGGATCTTGCTGAG
>NZ_JANGBP010000522.1:0-301 GCF_024462535.1 Adlercreutzia sp. DFI.6.23 | reverse complement strand
ACAAGGGAGGGCATCCGAGCAGGTGTGCTCCCTCGAGGGGCCCGGTTCGTCCGGGCCCCTTTCAATGACGACCCATGAAGTCATTGTTGTGGATTTGTTACAGGCCGCCACCTCTTTGGGCGCGCGCCCTTGCAGAGGGCCCCTTTGCTGGTACACTGTGCGCCGCATTAATGGCTTGTGCGTTTTCCCAGTTAAAAGTTGAGAAATACGCTCATGGTCAGCGGGGTTCGCCCAAAACGGGGCCCCTACTGGCGTGCGAAGATAGGAATGGCGACATGGCGCATTCTGCCCGTGATCTGCG
>NZ_JANGBP010000521.1:0-301 GCF_024462535.1 Adlercreutzia sp. DFI.6.23 | reverse complement strand
AGGTGAACATGAGGATGACCGTGCCCGGCGTGATGCCGAACCAGGCGTTGCCGCCGGAGATGAACACCGTCACCACGGACATGATAACCACGGTGATGGCCGCCGTGGTGATGCCACGGGCAAGCGAGGCCCGCATGCGCTTCGAATCGCGCGCCACCACCTCGCGATTCGCCGTGTTGAACAGCCGCCGCTCGTAGTCCTCGCGCCCGTAGGTCTTCACGGCCAGGATGTTCGTGACCGCATCCGATAGTTCGCCGGACAGCTGGTTCTGGGCGCTGGCGGCCTTTTCATTCAGATGCAG
>NZ_JANGBP010000520.1:0-301 GCF_024462535.1 Adlercreutzia sp. DFI.6.23 | reverse complement strand
CCTGTACGCGAACGTGAAGGAGCTCCCCGCCTACCTGGACACCCCTGTCATGAGCTCCATCGCCTGCACCGTGGCCGCCATCGGCATGGTGGTGGTAGACCTCGGCCAGCCGGCGCGCCTGTGGGAGCTGTTCGCCTACTCCAACCTAGGCAGCCCGCTCATGTGGGACATCGTGGACAGCTGAAATATCGCCATCTGCCCCCGGCGTCGTTCATGGGGTCGACGGCCCTTATGGGCGGCTGGACGCAGGGGTCTCCTTTGGTGCGCGCCCATAATGAGGAGATGGGTGTTCCCAATCCCA
>NZ_JANGBP010000052.1:0-511 GCF_024462535.1 Adlercreutzia sp. DFI.6.23 | reverse complement strand
GGAGGCAGAGCCATGTCCGATCCCATCGTATTATTCGACGAGGCCGCCATGCGCGGCGAGCTCAGGGAGCTCGTCAGAAGAACAGTCGAGGACACCCTGAACGCCCTTCTCGAGGAGGAGGCCGACGATCTGATAGGCGCCGACCGCTACGAGCGGACGGCAGGGCGCGAGGCCTACCGCGCCGGACACTACGAGCGCGGGCTCACGACCACCTCAGGCCAGGTGACCCTCAGGATGCCCAAGCTCAAGGGCATGAGGTTCGCGACGGCGATCATCGAGCGCTACAAGCGCCGTGAGACCTCCGTCGAGGAGGCCATGATCGAGATGTACCTGGCCGGGGTCTCCCCCAGGAGGATCGAGGACGTCTCCGAGATCCTGTGGGGCGCGAGCGTGTCGGCATCGACGTGCCTCGATGATCCGGGCCGGCAGGGCCTCGAGAGCCAAGCTGCCCACACCGGCGGTCTCCTGCTGCTGCACGATGTCGATGGCGGCGATCTTGTCGCCCTCCATC
>NZ_JANGBP010000519.1:0-301 GCF_024462535.1 Adlercreutzia sp. DFI.6.23 | reverse complement strand
CGAGCCCCGATCCCGAAAAGAGCGAGACGGCGGCCAGCACCACGAGGATGTGGGCGCATATTCATTGCCCGGCATGACAACGGTGCGCTCCGCCCGCACGAAGACGTTGCGCCGAGATTCCTCGGAAGCTACGCGGCGCACGAGGGAGAGAATGTCCTCCTCTGCCAGTTCAAGGGAAAATGCCCGGCAGGCCTCGCTTTCGGCGCTGTGGGCCTCATCCACCACCCAATAGCGGATGGGCGGGAGCAAGCCTCCGTCAGCAGCAAGATCGCAGAATAGGAGACTGTGATTGGTAACGACG
>NZ_JANGBP010000518.1:0-301 GCF_024462535.1 Adlercreutzia sp. DFI.6.23 | reverse complement strand
CGCGCAATATCAATGCCAGGGAAATGATTGCTATCGGCGAGAAGGGCGGCCGCGTTGCAGTATTCGCCGGAAGGTGTCATAAGCTCAAGTGAAATAAGGGAATTTTGATCGAGGGGTTTGAGCCCCAGTTTGGAGGCGAGCTCCTTCTCGAGATGGCCAAATGCGAGGTCCTGCTCTTCTGCGACGAGGGCGTCGAAGCTGACATGCTCACCCGTCAAGACGAGCCTGCCGTACTCAAGGCGGCTCACTTCGACGGTTGAGGTGTCGGCTCTACGATAGGCGCGTCCAGAGAAAAGATAGG
>NZ_JANGBP010000517.1:0-301 GCF_024462535.1 Adlercreutzia sp. DFI.6.23 | reverse complement strand
GGCTCGCTTGCGTTTCGCCCAAAGTCGTGCGGAATGGGGTCGGGCCGACATAACGCGGCCCGCTTGCGCTTAGTTCGAGTCTTACGAAATGAGGCCAGGCTGAAGGTTTTACGCCAAAATTTCCCGTTTCCACGGTGGTCTCGAGGCTTTGGACTGAGCGGAAATATCTGACCTAGGAAAACGCTGACATTGGAAGGGGCTTTGCACTTCTGAGGGACTTCAAAATGTGGAAAACGGGAAATTTCGGCGTTTTTTCGCCACGCGAACTTCCACCGCCGGCGTTTTCGGAGGGGGAAGTGCG
>NZ_JANGBP010000516.1:0-301 GCF_024462535.1 Adlercreutzia sp. DFI.6.23 | reverse complement strand
TGATACCGTTATCTCGGGCAATGATGGCCGCCGGCAAAAGATAGGCCATGGATTTACCCACGCCTGTTCCTGCCTCCACATAAGATTGCGCGATCGGGCAAACGCGTTGCGCACCGCCTCGGCCATAGCCACTTGCTCGCCGCGCTGCTCGTACTCTTCGTACAGGGAGCCTACTACGCCCTCGGCGGTGAACGCTTGGGCCACAGCATCGGCCGTGGGGAGCAAGAAGGATCGCCCTGGATCGGCGGCGATTTCATCGGCATCCATGAGCGGTCTTAGATCGGCTTTCCCCACCCGTTCT
>NZ_JANGBP010000515.1:0-301 GCF_024462535.1 Adlercreutzia sp. DFI.6.23 | reverse complement strand
CTGTCCCGCCAGAAAAGTGATGGCGCATCCCAGCCCCAGGATGAGCAGGTTGTCGATGACGTAGCGCTGGGGAATGGCGAAGACATCGCCGTTCCACGGCAGCTCGAGGAGCAGAAAGCCCAAATCGACGGCGAGCGCGAAGAAGACGCTGCGTCGCAGCGCGTCCATTGCCCGCGGCCGCCCCGTGGCGCCCGAGCTGGTTTCAGTTCGGTCCCTATTCAAATAACCCCTCCGGTTCAAGAGTAAAACAACAACTTACCACGGCTGGAGCTGCTTCGCTTTGGACGGAACGGAACGTCCC
>NZ_JANGBP010000514.1:0-301 GCF_024462535.1 Adlercreutzia sp. DFI.6.23 | reverse complement strand
CCCGCGACATCATGCGCTCGACCGCCTGCATCGTGACCCAGACCGTCGTCGACGAGGACGACCCGGCGTTCCAGAACCCCACCAAGCCCGTGGGCGCGTTCATGGACAAGGAGACCGCCAAGGCCAAGGCCGAGGCCATGGGCATCACCGTGAAGGAGGACGCCGGCCGCGGCTGGCGCCAGGTGGTCGCCTCCCCGACCCCCAAGCGCATCGTTGAGTTCGACGCCGTGCGCGACCTGGTGGAGGACGGCTACGTGGTCGTGTCCACCGGCGGCGGCGGGGTGCCGGTCTTCGAGACCGG
>NZ_JANGBP010000513.1:0-301 GCF_024462535.1 Adlercreutzia sp. DFI.6.23 | reverse complement strand
CGCCGATCGCCGAGCCCGTCGACTACGTGGCGGCCATGGCCGAGGCCTTCAAGCTCTCGACGCGCGAGACCGAGGTGCTGCGCTATCTGGGCCGCGGCCGATCGGTGCCCTACATGCGCGAGGTCATGACCCTTTCCAAGAGCACCATCGAGACGCACATTAAGCACATATACGCCAAGACCGACGTGCATTCCCAGCAAGAGCTCATCGATCTCATCGAGTCCTATCAGGAGGGAACGGGGGAGGCGGCGCCCGTCTCGGCTTCATAGGCAAGTAAAGTGGCCGAAGCTTTATTTTCTGC
>NZ_JANGBP010000512.1:0-301 GCF_024462535.1 Adlercreutzia sp. DFI.6.23 | reverse complement strand
CTTCTGGTATGAGGGCGACCCGGAGGGCGGCTGTATCCGTTTTCTGACGGAAACAGAAAGTGAACGGCTGATGGGGCTGCCGGAGGGCTGGACAAAGTACGGGGCGGACGGCATGGAGATCCGGCCTCTGCAACGCTACAAGGCGCTGGGAAATGCGATTGCCCTCCCTTGTGCCGATTACATTATGGCCGGGATCTATGAGGTGCTGGCTGACAGGGCCGGAAAGGAGGAATGAGCCCATGTTTGAAGCCTATATAACCAATACAGCCCTATACCCCTTAATGGGGATTGAGGTAGGGAC
>NZ_JANGBP010000511.1:0-301 GCF_024462535.1 Adlercreutzia sp. DFI.6.23 | reverse complement strand
CGACGATGGCATCACGCATGTTGGCCATGGCGCCATTGGCGGGAACCACCACCGATACTGCTCCGGCCACATCTCCCACACTCCAGCCTTCTTTCGGGTAACCAGTTGCATCCAGCTCGCCGGCGGGCTGGCCGTGGCACTCGATGCAGTCGTCGGAGACGTCCATGGCCCGCACATAGCGGAAGACCTGATCTCCTCCCTCGGTCTGGTAGCCCCATACCTCATCGGTGTCCTCATCCGTCAAAAATGCCTCGATGGCGGCGGCCTCGTAGGCGTCCGGGATATTGTAGATGTTGCGCGG
>NZ_JANGBP010000510.1:0-301 GCF_024462535.1 Adlercreutzia sp. DFI.6.23 | reverse complement strand
CCCGCGATGAAGGTTAGGGGGAAATCCATGGGAACGCGTTTCACTGCTTCGTCGCGGGCCACTTCCAGGATCCATGGAAAGGGGTTGGTTTTCACGGAGTAGGCGACGTTCGCGTAGGGCGACCAGTGATCCGCCAAGGCCCGGCGAAAGTCACTGAAGTTCTGGCGCAGCTCGGCCTCGTCAAACACGAAGCAGGGAGTCTGGAGGCGGCCTGGGTCACCACATTGGGCTTCATGCCTAGAATCTTTCCGAGCTCCCCCTGGCTTACGGGCGCCGAGGCCTGCATCAGCTTCGTTAAAAT
>NZ_JANGBP010000051.1:0-518 GCF_024462535.1 Adlercreutzia sp. DFI.6.23 | reverse complement strand
CTCGAGCGCTTCATGGCCACGATAGATACCGACCCTGTGCCTGGGGAGCGCTGGGACGATACCCTTCGACGTATCATGACCTCGATCTATCGGAGCTGACGCTGGCCCTTGGGGAACGTCGGCTTCTCGTGCCCCCGTTTTCTGTCGGGAACGCCGATCACATCGGCCTGACCGGCCCCAACGGTGCCGGGAAGACCACGTTGGTGAGTGAGGTGGCACGGCGGATCGACCCGACCGTGCGGGTGCTCGTCATCCCGCCGGAGCCCACCGCCGAGCAGTGCCGTGACGCGCTTTCTCGACTGGCCTCCCTCGATTCGCGTAGTCGCGGGCGGGTGCTGGCGGTAGGATTTCTCCCCCTTCTTTTTCGTTGACAGAGCGGGGCGTTTTCGCCATACTGAGCAGTGGGTTTGGGGACGATGATTTGTGGGAGGAACCACCATGACCGCAACGATTCGGCCCTCTTTGATCTTTAACATGGATATCGAGGCGCCAGGCGGATCGGCTGTGCAAAGCCGGCC
>NZ_JANGBP010000509.1:0-301 GCF_024462535.1 Adlercreutzia sp. DFI.6.23 | reverse complement strand
ATGACCTGGTTGTCGGTGGCATCGCGCTTGATGAGACCCTTGAAGATGTTTGTGGCCACAGCGGAGCCGGAGATGAGCAGGTAGCTGGAAGAGGAGCTCATGGCCGCGGCGAAGATGCCCGAGACCACAAGGCCGCAGAAGAAGCTCGGCAGTAGCATCTTCGACAGTACGATGAACACGGACTCGGCGGCCGACTGGGTGAGGAACTCGGTGGGAATGACTGCGCGGCCGATAAGGCCGATGCACACCGCCGAGGACAGGGAAACCACGAGCCAGATCATGGCGATGATGCGCGATTTCT
>NZ_JANGBP010000508.1:0-301 GCF_024462535.1 Adlercreutzia sp. DFI.6.23 | reverse complement strand
CGCAGGCCGAGCTTGTTCACGGCCGTGCAGGAGGCGCCGGTCAGCGTGATGTCGGCCACCGTGGTGATGCCGCTGGAGAGAGCGTCCAGGCCGCCCAGAATAGCGGAGTCGAACCGTCCCCCGCAGGGTGTCAAGCCCGCTTGGCCTGGTCAGGATCGGCGGGCTTTTTTTGCGCCCCTATGGACGCGAAAACCCACCTGATCGTTTCCCAGACGACTGCGGACGCGACGCCCGCAAGCACTGAGGTGAAAAACTCCCTCATCGGTTTCACCTCCTTCCCATGGCTCGGAGGTGTGTGCTT
>NZ_JANGBP010000507.1:0-301 GCF_024462535.1 Adlercreutzia sp. DFI.6.23 | reverse complement strand
AAATGATTACGCACCAACAGGATGGGAATCAGTAAGAATCCAGCACAATGATGATGGAACAGTTTCTTTTGGTAGCAGTGCAGATGAAAAAATATTCACATTAGGAAAGTACAAAGACGAAGAAGGAACAGAACATACAAAGCTTGCGGTAAGTTCAAAGTATCACTTAGGAGACAAGGTTGGCAATGAAGAAAAGTTCATTATGTATACAGGTGATGAACCAAAGAAAGCAAGAAAAGTAACATTATCTGATGTTTCAGGTGATAGCGTTCAGGTTTCATGGACAACACCAAAGGAACAT
>NZ_JANGBP010000506.1:0-301 GCF_024462535.1 Adlercreutzia sp. DFI.6.23 | reverse complement strand
CGTCGTGCTCATGGTGGTTAGCGCCATGGCGACCCCGGATGCCTCGCCGGTCACTATGCTGCTCATGTTCGCCGCCATGATCGCGCTTTACGAGGGCAGCCTGCGTATCGCGCGCGTGGTGCTGGGCCGTCGCATCAAGCGCCAGAACGAGCGCTTGGCGGCGGAAGAGGACGAGTAAGTGCACGAGCTGGGACTGATGACCGGCGTCATGGACGCCGCCGTGGAGTCGGCCCGCGAGGCCGGCGCGACGCGGCTTCTGGGTGTGAGGGTCTCCACCGCCTCCGTGGCCTCGCCGATGGAG
>NZ_JANGBP010000505.1:0-301 GCF_024462535.1 Adlercreutzia sp. DFI.6.23 | reverse complement strand
ATCGTCTATTCCATGATGCGAGCACCCATCGAGAACCTAATCAGCTTAGGAAATTGATGTTGGTGTTGATCATGTTGACATTTTCATGTCACGCGCTATGCAACTGTCAAGGTGCGCGGGGACTCTCCTCGGAGCCCTCGCAGCCGGATGCTGGGATGGGGAGGCGGTCTAGGGGTCTCCCTAGAAAGGAGGTGATCCAGCCGCACCTTCCGGTACGGCTACCTTGTTACGACTTCACCCCCCTTACCCTCCACACCTTCGACGCCTCCGCCCCAGAAGGGTTCGGCCGGCGGCTTCGGGT
>NZ_JANGBP010000504.1:0-302 GCF_024462535.1 Adlercreutzia sp. DFI.6.23 | reverse complement strand
CAGGTCTTCTTGAAATCGGGCTCTTTCGAAAGCGGGCAGTAGGTGTCCTGCACCACCAGGTTGATCAGCGTCTCCTCGGCGAAGAACGGCGTGAACACCATGCCCGCGGGCGGACGGGTGCGGCCGGCCGTGGACACCGTGATGTCGCAGGTGCCGAAACGCGAGGTGAGGCGCACGCGATCGCCGTCGGTCACGCCGAGGCGCTCGCAGTCGGCCGGTTTCATGTCCAGCAGCGCCTCGGGCAGCGCGCGATTGTGCTCGGGCACGCGGCGGGTCATCGATCCGGTGTGCCAGTGCTCCAG
>NZ_JANGBP010000503.1:0-302 GCF_024462535.1 Adlercreutzia sp. DFI.6.23 | reverse complement strand
CTGGCAGCCGGGGGTGTCCGGGTGCGCCGGCGCCTCGAAGTTCTCGACGCCCTGATCGAGGTCGCCAAAGAAGCGCGCGCGGGCGCCGCACTGGGCCACGCACTGGGGCAGCTCGCCCTGGCTCGTGCGCTGCTCGCACAAGGTGCACTTCTCGACGACGCGCTCGGTCTGGTTCAGGTAGCGCACGCCATAGGGGCAGGCTATGGCGCAGAACTGGCAGCCGATGCACTTGTCCTTGTCGATCTGGATGGTGCCGTCCTCGGCGACATGAGACGCCTCGGTCGGGCACACCTTCACACACT
>NZ_JANGBP010000502.1:0-302 GCF_024462535.1 Adlercreutzia sp. DFI.6.23 | reverse complement strand
AGGGTTTTCTCGTGGGCGTGCGGCATCCGAACATCCACGTCGAGGAAGTGATACTCAGCCTTATTGCGAAGTGCATCTTTTTTCGCCGGCACAGGGCTTTTTGCACTACAATATGTATTTATACGGTACAATTAGTGTATCGATAAGATACAAAATGTGAGGTGTGGTATGAACGATAGAGAGCTTCGGTTGTTCAATCTGTGGGCTATCAGGACAAAGGATGAGCTTATGGGAGCCATCGATGAATATATCGACAGGATTGAGCAGCATGATGATATTGAAATAGTGCGTAAAGGTCGTTC
>NZ_JANGBP010000501.1:0-302 GCF_024462535.1 Adlercreutzia sp. DFI.6.23 | reverse complement strand
ACCCCGCGTTCGGCAGAAAGTCGCCCTTCGGCGCCAGAAAAACGGCCCCGCAGATGGTGCGGGGCCGTCGGGCGCTGGATGCGCTCAGCTGCTCTGCTGCCGCTCGCACTGCTACCAGGTGCGGGAGGCCAGGGCGCGGAACTGGGCCACGGTGGAGACGTGGGAGTTCAGGCCGCCGTCGACGGTCACCACCTGGCCGGTGAAGTAAGAGCTCTCGTCGGAGGCGAGGTAGACGCACATGGCCGCGATGTCCTCGGGCGTGCCGTAGCGGGCCACCTCGATGTTGTCCAGGAAGATGTCCT
>NZ_JANGBP010000500.1:0-302 GCF_024462535.1 Adlercreutzia sp. DFI.6.23 | reverse complement strand
CAGGCGGTCCACCACGTAGGGGCTCATCCTCCGATCACCATCCCCCACACGCACATAGGAGCCGTCATGCATAGCGCGCGACTTGACGAAGCAGGGCTTAAGCTCGGGCGGCAGTTCGGGCACCGTGGCCACCACCACAGGCGATCCTTCGAACTCGACAATCTCGACTGACGCCCGCACGGGCGGCTCCTTCTTCTCGCCGCACATCTGGGCAAGCGCGTCGGCCACAGCACGCGCCTTGAAGCCCGGAACACCTTGGAACCCCGCTCGCTCCGCGAGCCCCAGAATCACCACGCCACCCG
>NZ_JANGBP010000050.1:0-522 GCF_024462535.1 Adlercreutzia sp. DFI.6.23 | reverse complement strand
ATAGGATTTGCCGTTGGAGACACAGATGCGCCTGAACACCAGAAGCATACGGTGGAAAAATGCACAATGTGCTGGCATAGGCTTGCCCGTGGAGAAGAGATGAACCACTGTGACAAATTGTCACAGTGGCCCTGAGCAGGCGACACTTCGAGAAAACTAGAACAGGCAGGCATCTATGGCCTCCTTGCCGCGAAGCTAGTGAACCCAAATAGTGCCTCTGACCTGGTAATACTCACTCCCACTCGATAGTTTTAGGGGCGGATAATTGTTCGAGCAGAGTCATTTCGTATCACCTCATCATAGGATGTCCGACTAGTGTCGAGCATTCCTAGTACCAATTTGAACTCACTTATTTGGCAATCTCTAGTCTTAGCATGAGGGAGTAAATAAGAAAACTAGAAAACACTTTGTCTGACCAGCCGAAACTCTCTACCTGGCGCCATCCGGCCACCGAGGCCGTCAGCCGCGCCAGCTTCTGGGATCTGTACGACCAGGCGCGCGCAGGCGCCCTGGACGCCATTA
>NZ_JANGBP010000005.1:0-244315 GCF_024462535.1 Adlercreutzia sp. DFI.6.23 | reverse complement strand
TGGTCACGTGTTACTCACCCGTTCGCCACTCTATACACGGCCGAAGCCGTCTTAATCGTTCGACTTGCATGTGTTAAGCACGCCGCCAGCGTTCATCCTGAGCCAGGATCAAACTCTCCGTTCGAACAGCGCCCGGAGGCGCCGTCAGATCGATGTGAGTCTCGATTCTGTTTTAAAACTCTCCGTCGGGGCCTTAGGGCCCCTGACAGGGAAAAAGTTAAAGCTTGCTCTCTCGAATGTCCGTCTGACATCCGAGAAGACGTATTGTCCGTCTCTCGAATTCCATCCTCAGTATCCGGTTGTCAAGGTTCCGCGGGAGGCTTCCCGCCCCGCCGCCCTCGCGAGCGGTGTAAGGAAATACTTTACAGGGACTCGCATCCCCCGTCAAGCGGTTCACGAAATCTCGACAACTTCGCTCTCCCGCTCGACGGGCCGCCCGGACCGCCGGGGGCGCCGCCTTCCGCACTTCCGAAAAAGGCAGCTCGCATATGATACAGCTCCCGGGATTTCGCGCAAGGGGTTTTTTGAAATTTATTAAAACTTTTTGCCCAACTGCACCACGCTGCATCTTCTTATCTCGCAAAAGCCCTGTATAATAGGGATAAATCACCGATCCTAAGGACAAGTTCTATGACTCCCGTTCACCGCAACCCCAACACATCACCGCGTCCTTATCGCTTCTCCAACGGCACACCGCAGCCTTCAGACGCGGCGAAGCCTGACGAAACGGTCGCTGGCCGTGCTGGACGTGAAAATAAATTTGCTTCCAGCGAAGCGGTTCGGAGCGATCTTCCCCAAACGCTCCCCCTTCCTCTTGTCGCCCATGATGCTCTGGAAATCATCGAGGAGGCCGGAGGAGAGGCATGGTGCGTGGGCGGCTTCGTTCGCGACGCTCTGCTCGGGCGACCCATCCACGATGTGGACATCGCGACGAGCCTGCCGTGGCCCGCGGTGCAAGAGGCGTTCCGACGCGCCGGCTGGGGCACCGTGGAAACCGGCGTCGCCCATGGCACTCTCACCGTGGCATGCGAAGGCGAGCCGCTGGAGATCACCACTTACCGCACCGACGGCGTTTACAGCGACGGGCGCCATCCCGACTCCGTGGCTCCGGCTTCCTCTATAGAAGAGGATCTGCAGCGGCGGGACTTCACCATCAACGCCCTGGCCTACCATCCCGCGCGCGGGATCATCGATCCCTTCGGCGGCCTGGACGACATGGAGCGCGGCGTGCTGAGGTGCGTGGGCAATCCGGCGACGCGCTTTTCCGAGGACGCGCTGCGCATCCTGCGAGCCTGTCGCTTCGCCTCCCAGCTCGGCGTGGCCATCGACCCTGCCACCTTCGACGCTATGGTCGCCGGCAAGAGCCTCCTGCGAAAAGTGTCCGGCGAGCGCGTCTACCGTGAGCTGGAGCGCTTCGTCTGCGGCGACTATGTGCACGATGCGCTTATGGCCTGCGTCGATGTACTGGCCTTCGTGCTGCCGGAGCTTGTGGCAATGAAGGGGTGCGCACAGGTGACGAAGTACCATATATACGATGTGCTCGAGCACACCGCCTGGGTGGTGCAGCGCACGCCCCCCGAGCCGCTGCAGCGCTGGAGCGCCCTGTTCCACGACATGGGCAAGCCCGCGGCGGCGTTCTTCGAGGAGACGGACGAGGGGCCGGTGGAGCATTTCTACGGACACGCCGTCATCAGCACGCAACTCGCCTGCGGCATCATGCACCGCCTCCCCTTCCCCGCCTGGCTGCGCCGGGACGTGCCGTCTCTCGTGCGGGCCCACGACGACGTGGTGCCCCCCAATGCCCGAGCCGTGCGCCGCATGCTGGGGCGACTCGGGGGACGCACCGACCTCTTCGCGGCCCTCTGCGATATCAAACGGGCCGACGCCCTGGCCCAGGCGCCGTTCTGCGCTCCCAGAGCCGATACCGCCGACGAGCTGCGCGCCCTTATGGAGCAGATCTTGGAAGATGAGGCCGCGTTCACCGTGAAGCACCTCGCCATCGACGGCCGCGACATCATAGCTCTCGGCGTCCCCGCCGGCCCGGAGGTGGGGCGCCTGCTGGACGCGTGTCTGGACGCCGTCATCGACGAGCGCGTCCCCAACGAGCACGAGGCGCTGCTGGCCTTCGCGGAAGAGCTTCGCAAAGAGGCGTCCTAGGCCAGAAGGTCGGTGACGAGGCGAATGGCGAACAGGACAATGACGACGAGCATGATGGGGCGCAAGATGAGCGCCCCTTTCTTGTCGAAGAAGGTGGAGCCGAGCCAATTGCCGGCGATGTTGAAGGCTGCGGCGGCGAGTCCCAAGGGGATGAGCACCGCACCGTTGACGAGAAACACCGCCAAGGCGGCGACGTTGGTGGCCAGGTTGATCGCCTTGGTAGTGCCGGCGGCCGTGCGAACGTCCTGATGAGCCATCGCGGCGAGCAGCAGCATGAGGATGGCGCCCGTCCCCGGCCCGTAGAACCCGTCGTACACGCCCACCGCCAAAGCGATGAGGGCCGTGGCGGCCAGGGCCCGGCGCGGAGGCAGAGGATGCTCGGCGAAACGGTCGAGGTTCTTGGAACGGAACACGAGGAACGCCACCGGAGGCAGCGCCACGAGCATCACCACGGTGAGCACGGTGGCGTCAGCTAGAAGCGCCAGGTTCGCGCCGATGGCCGAACCGACCAGGCCGCAGGCGACGCCCGCGACAACGAAGCGCTTCACCATGTAACCGAACAACGCATAGCGCACGGTGGCCACCAGCGTGCCCAAGGTGCTGGAGAGCTTGTTGGTGGCGATGGCGGCATGGGGCGGTAGGCCGGCAAAGAAGTAAGCGGGCAGGGAGATGAGGCCTCCCCCGCCGGCGATGGCGTCCACGAAACCGGCGATGAGCGCCAACGGGCACACGATGAGAAACTCCATATCGCCCTTTCTTCCGTGCTCGACCCTGCTCGCTTACCGGGGCCTTCGACCCCCGTCCGTCTTCGCCGCCCCTCGCACCCGCAGATGCAAAAAGAACCGCCCGAGGGCGGCTCGTAAGTTCTTGGTAGCTCCGACCGGATTCGAACCGGCGACCTCCGCCTTGAGAGGGCGGCGTCCTAAACCGCTAGACGACGGAGCCACGTATGCGCTTCATAAAGCCGGGAGGATAGTTGCCTCCCGGCCCGATTTCCCTGGTAGCTCCGACCGGATTCGAACCGGCGACCTCCGCCTTGAGAGGGCGGCGTCCTAAACCGCTAGACGACGGAGCCACATAGCATTCGCGCAAAGAATGGCTGGGGTGGAAGGAGTCGAACCCTCACATACGGCACCAGAAACCGCTGTCCTGCCATTAGACGACACCCCAACGATGCTTCTTTGCTCGTACCGCTAAAGCGGTAAGCGCAAGTGAGTATATTACGGAAGAGACCCGCCTGCGTCAAGCCCCAATTTCGGGAATTTCGAAAATTGCGGAGAGCGGCATTGAGGCGAGGCGGACACCTGACGCAGGTGCTACTCGGGCGTCCGCCAATCGCAGGGATCCGGAGCCGCCAAGCCGCGAATGCCCTCGATGATAATCTCAATGCCGCAGGCGAAAGCTTCGTCCGAATGGGCATCCATAACGATTTCCTCCCATAAGGCAAGATCGTGCTCCGATGATGGAGCGTGCGCGCCTCCAGGGAGGTTGGCAATTGCCCGCTCCTCGATTGCATTGTCGGTAAAACCCGCCAAAAAGGCGTCCACCATGGCCCACGCACGCTTCAGCACGGGCACAGGAATGCCCTGATCCAGATGCAACGCGACAATTTTCTCAGTATGGCGAGCCAGACCTGCATTTCCCGCCCCAGACGTAATCTCAATGGAGGCCAACTCGGGATGGGCCATCTCCTCGACATAGATCGAGGTCATGATACGTCGAAGGGTATCGTCCCAGCGCTCCCCAGGCACAGGGTCGGTATCTATCGTGGCCATGAAGCGCTCGAGCACAGCGGTGAGAACATCGCCACGCGATTCGAAATAGCCATAGATCGCCATCGCGGAGACCCCCAGCTCTCGTCCAAGCGACCGCATGGTGAAAGAAGACAGGCCTTCCCGCTCAATAAGCTCCGTCGCCACGTCGACAATAGCGTCGCGAGAAAGAGGAGGGCGGTTTTCCTGCACTGACCCCCGCGCCATGAACCCTCCCTCCTTGCCATCAAAAAGCATCCACTGTATAAATGAGTATAAACGGGCGACGCACCCGCACTGGATACGCCGCCCCATCAACATTTGAAATCCAGAGCACCCGACTGGCTACAAGGAAGCTCCTGGCCCGTTCTCGGGGTTATGAGGCCAAGCGTGGCAATTGTCGCATTTATTGTCGGTGATTTCCTTGTCCCGGGCATGACAGTTCACGCAGGAGTTGTAGCCACCGTGTATGGAGTTGTGCGGATTAGAGAGACCGTAATCCGCCGTCGTCGCGGCGAGCGCCTCGTGGGAGCCGCCATGGCAAGACAAGCACTGCTCGTCGGACTGGTACAGCCCCTCTCCAGCCGCAGTGTCAATCAGTTCCTCGGTTGCACCTCCTGCAGCCCGATCCGCCTCACCGGAAGGCTGCTGTGGGGCGCAGGCAAAAAGAGCGAATCCCAGAGCAAGGACGCAGGCCGCCACAGCCAGGATCAATACATTCTTTTTCATATCCTACTCCCCCTTCATGGCATGCTCGGCGGCCACATATCCAAAAGTGACGGCGCGACCAATAGATGTTCCGGGAATATGGCGCGGGTAATTCCCCGCGAAGAAGCCACCCGAAACGTTGCCCGTGGCGTACAGGCCGCCGATGGGCTTGTTTTCCGTGTCGAGAACCTGAGCGTTGCCATCGATGGTCAGGCCGCCCACCGTAGCGAGCACGCAGCTATTGGTGGTCAACGCGAAATAGCGTTTGCCCGTGAACGGAATCGCGGCGGATAGATCGCGGTCGAAGTCCTCGTCGACTCCCTTTTCGAAAAACCCGTTGTAGCGCCCGATAGTGATCGACAGGCCCTCGGGGCTCATGCCGCAGGCCGTGGCCAGCTCCTCAGGCGTCTCGCCCTCGAAGAGCCACCCTCTCTCTTTGTAATCCGCGACGGCGGCATCGTCCATGCCACCCATCATGGTCTCGTCGAAAACAGCCCAGCAATTCGCGCCGTAATCGGGCTGGGCGTTCTGCGCATTGGACACCGGCTGGAAGGGAAGGTCCTCGCGTACGAAGCGCTCTCCGTTGCCGTTCACGAGAATGGCAATAGAGATAGCGCCCCAAGCTCGTGAATCATAAAAGGAATCGGGGCTACCCCAGCGGAAGTTCATGACCGGCTGGGGACACGGATCCATCTGGGCTCCCACCTGGATTCCCATCAGGTGGCCGTCTCCAGTGGTGCCCCACCCGGGATTCCACCAACTCGATGACGCATAATCCTCGGGACGGCACCAGGCCTCCATAAGATCGGGGTTGGCGTCGTAGCCTCCCGTGGCCAGAATAACTCCCTTGCGGGCATTCAGCTTGACGTAAGAGCCTTCGGCGTTCCTAGCGATCACACCGGTCACCGACCCCGAGCCCTCCCGCACCAACTGCACGCCAGGCGTTTCAAAGCGAATGTCGAGGTTGTCGTATTGGCTTGCCACCTCCTGCATCTCCAAGCACACGTACATACCCGCATAACCGGGACGAATGCCGGCATCAGGCGGCAGACAGGGGCTATCGCCGAAGCCGAGCTCCGTAGGGATAAGGTCGGTGAGACAGGGCATGCCGCACGTCGAAGGGTATTCCTGAACATGGCTGATAGTAAATCCGTTAGACCCCTTGTCCAGCACGGCCTGCCAGAAATCGGTCACTTCACCGGAACGTCGCACATAAGTGCGTACCGGTTCGGGGCGAATGCGCCAGTAAGCACTCCGGTAGATCTCGTCAAGCAGCAACTGCGGCTGGATATCAAGCCCTTCTTGGCACTTCGCATTCACCGCTCCAAAAGCCTCGAAGCAAGCGCGACCGAAAGTCATCTTCTCGATGCAAACGACATCGGCACCCTCGTCTGCCGCTTTCAGGCTAGCCATGAGGCCGCCGATACCCGCCCCCACCACGACGATGTCGTGATCTTCGGTCGTCGCAATCTGATCGGACGGAATGGCATCGGCAACAAAACCGATAGGACCGCGTGGGCCCGGGCAGGCCGCCTTCTGCACCGGAATCCACGCCGTCTCGTTAGCCAGCTTCGCAATACCCGGGACCGCGCCCTCGGTCTCCTCGGCTACAGCTGCGGGCGTCTGCGCGCCTCCAGCCAGGACGAGGGCTCCTGCCGCCGCGCCCACAACCCCGGCGCCGCGCAGGAAGTCGCGACGTGATACGTTCGTTCCCTCCATAGCTCCTCCTTCGCATCGGGCCCACTTCACGGGCCGCTCATTTTTCGCATAACACCTCGTTACGCGAACTTTACATCGTAAAGTTCGATGCGAGGCAAATCATAACTGCTTTACTTTACATTGTAAAGTATTCAGGAAGAACTTTTCCCCTCGATCGCAGAGCCCCGATGACAGAGCCCCGCCGGCGCACTGTACGCCGGCGGGGCTCTGGAAGACGTATCCCGGCAGAACCCTAGCAGGGCGCGGGGCCCGGGTAGCGCCACATGTGGTTGAGCGGCCCACTGCCACGGCCCAGATTCAGACCGGCTGCCAGGGCGCCGGCCACGTAGGCCTTGGCCTCGCGCACGGCTACATCCGCCGAGAAGCCCTGGGCGAGCCCGCAGGCGATGGCCGACGACAGCGAGCAGCCCGTGCCGTGGGTGTTCTCGGTGCGCACGCGTTTGCCGCGCAGCCACACGTGCTCGCCTGCGGCCATGCGCAGGTAGTCGTCAGCTGCATCGGGATCGCCCACTCCGTGACCGCCCTTCACCATAATGGCCGGCACGCGGGGCGCCGCATCCGGGTTGGGCGAGATCTCGGCCGCCGCCGCGCAGCGGGCGGCGATGAGCTCGGCGGCGCGCTCCACATCGTCGGCACAGCTGATGACCATGCCCGCGAGCACTTCGGCCTCGGGGATGTTCGGCGTGACCACCGCGGCCAAGGGGAACAGCTCGGCCACGAGCGCGTCCACCGCCTCATCGGCGATGAGCGCCGAGCCCGAGGTGGCCACCATGACCGGATCCACCACGATGTTCTCGGCGCGATGCCGGCGCAGCCCATCGGCAATAGCGCGCACAATGGCCGGCGACGACACCATGCCGATCTTCACCGCCTCGGGGCGGATGTCGTCGAACACGGCGTCCATCTGGGCGCCCACGAAGGCGGGGTCCACATCCATCACGCCGAACACGCCCGTGGTGTTCTGGGCTGTGAGCGCCGTGATGACGCTCTCGCCGAACAGCTGGTGGGCGGCGATGGTCTTCAGATCGGCCTGGATGCCAGCTCCCCCGCTGGAATCGGACCCGGCAATGGTGAGTACCGCTTTCATGGCATTCCTTTCTCCGCACATGCGAGTGCGCCTATCATCCCATAAAAAGGAGGCGACCTTGCCCGGTCGCCTCCTTCCGATGGTCAATCGTCACGCGCGGACTAGCCCTCGATGAGCTTCACGGCCTCGTCGGTGTCGATGATCTTGGCGGCGTAGCAGGTGCGCATGTAGTCGAGGCCTTCCTCCTGGTCGCCCACAAGGAAGGTGGCCGTGGCGTCGCCCACCACGATGATGTTGAAGTTGTTGAAATAGGCGTCGGCCACCGTGTGCTTCACGCAGATGTTCGTGTCCATGCCGCAGCAGATGAGCGTGTCGACGCCCAGCTCGTTCAACAGCAAAAGCAACCCCGTCTGGAAGAAGCCGCTGTAGCGGCGCTTCTCCACCACGTAATCGGTGGGCTGAGGATCGAGCAAGGGCGACGTTTGGGCCTCGGGGGTCCCGGCGATGCCGTGGGCGCCCCACAGGGCCAACTCGCGATCGATGCCGGGGAGGTGGGCGTCGTTGGTGAAGACGACGGGCATACCGGCGGCGCGGGCGGCCGTCGTGAGCTTGGCCGTCTGTTGGATGGCGGGCAGCAGCACCGGCTCGAGCGGACCTCCCGTGGGGTCGCCCAGCTCGTCGATGACGAGCAGCGCGCACTTCGCGCGATCGATGGAGCTAAGGTCGATGAGGTCGTTGTTGTTCTCGTCGCCGAGCATGGATGTTCCTTTCTCTTGCCGTCCGTCTCCCTGGCACCTCAAAATGTGCAAACGATGACTTAAATGCCTAAGGTCTCATCGATGATACGCGAAAGCTCGCAAGTCGCCGCTTCAATATCGTCGGCGGCGAATATGGCGCTCACCACGGCGGCGCCGTCCACATTCAGCTCGGACAGGCGCGGCATCGTGGCGGCATTCACGCCGCCGATGGCCACGACGGGGATGTCCACGGCGGCCACAATGGCGCGGAACTCCTCGGGGGTGAGCACCCCGGCCTCGGGCTTGGTGGCCGTGCCGGTCACACCGCCGACGCCCAAGTAGTCGGCCCCGGCTGCCTCGGCGGCGCGGGCCTGTTCTACCGTCTGGGTAGAGACGCCCACGATGGCATCCGGCCCGAGGAGCGCCCGGGCCCGCTCGCAGGCCATGTCGTCCTGGCCCACGTGCACCCCGTCGGCACCCACGGCCAACGCGCATTCCACGTCGTCGTTCACCACGAAGGGCACGCCGGCCGCGCGGCAGAGCGCGAGCAGCTCCGCGGCCTCGGCCTGAAGCGCCTCGCCAGTTGCCTGCTTGTCGCGCAGCTGCACGAAGGTCGCACCCCCCGCGAGCGCCTCTTCCACGCATTCCGTCAGCGTCCGCTCCCCCAGCCACGCGTTGTCCGTCACCGCGTACAGCTTCAAGGCACGGCGAATAGCCTCCGCCGACCACTTTCCACGTTCCCGTGCAGGCATATTCACTCCTCGTTCCAAATTGGGTACCCGTTTCGATCGCTTTTTTCGAGTTGTTAGACATCACGCAAGCGCGATGCCGGACAAGCAAGCGAAAAGCGCTGCGAAAACACCTGGTCGGGCCTTTACGATGCAGCGTTTCCGCAAGTTGCTCTGTCAGAAAAGTCTAACAACTCGAATTTCTTGCCCTAATCGAGCGAGAAGGACGGCCCGACCCCGCTCCTTGTGCCCGAGGGGCGTCTATTCCGCGTCCAAGTCGACGACGAGCCCGTCCATGATGTCGTTCACGGTTTTCATGGCGCACATCTTGCCGCACATGGTGCAGGTGCCCTCGGTAGAGGGAGGTGCGCTTTCGAAGACGGCGCGGGCGCGGGCCGGATCGAGCGACAGGTCGAACATCTCGCCCCAGGCCACGCGGCGACGCGCATCGCTCATACGGTTGTCGCGGTCGCGGGCGCCGGGCACGCCCTTGGCGATGTCGGCGGCATGGGCGGCGATCTTCGTGGCCACCAGCCCCTCGCGCACGTCGTTCGCATTCGGCAGGCGCAAATGCTCGGCCGGCGTCACGTAGCAGAGGAAGTCGGCGCCGGAAGAAGCCGCAATAGCCCCGCCGATGGCCGCCGTGATGTGGTCGTAGCCCGGGGCGATATCGGTCACAAGCGGCCCCAGCACGTAGAAGGGCGCCTGGTGGCACAGCCTCTTCTCCAGCTTCATGTTGGCGGCGATCTCATCGAGCGCCATATGCCCGGGGCCTTCCACCATCACCTGCACGCCGGCATCCCACGCGCGGCGGGTGAGCTTGCCGATCTCGATGAGCTCGGCGATCTGCCCGGCATCCGTGGCGTCGTAGCCGCTGCCGGGGCGCATGGCATCACCGATGGAGATGCACACATCGTGCTCGTGCAAGATAGCCAGCACCTCGTCGTAGTACTCATAGAAGGGGTTCTCACGACCAGTGGCCTCCATCCAGGCGAAGATGAGCGACCCTCCTCGCGATACGATATTGGTGAGTCGCCCCGTCTCTTTGAACGACTCGATGACCCGGCGGTTCATGCCGGCGTGAATGGTGACGAAATCGACCCCGTCCTCGGCGTGGGCGCGCACCACTTCCAGGAAATCCTCGGGCGTAATGGCAATGAGCGCCTTTTCCAAGTAGCCGATGGCGTCGTACATGGGCACCGTGCCAATCATGGCCGGCGATTTCTCGACGAGCGCACGGCGGAAGGCACGTGTCTTGCCGGAGTTGGAGAGATCCATGATGGCATCGGCGCCCAGTTCCAGAGCCACGTCCACCTTCTCCCATTCCAGGGCCTCATCGGCCAAATCGCCCGAGATGCCGAGGTTCACGTTCACCTTCGTGGAAAGCGGCACGCCCTCCAACGTGGAACCGACGCCGGCCGGCGCGAGGCTTGCGTGATGGATGTTGGCCGGGATGGCGATGTGCCCGGCGGCCACGGCGGCGCGAATGGCCTCCGGCTCGCGGCCCTCGGCGGCGGCAACAGCGGCCATCTGCGGCGTGACGATGCCGGCGCGAGCGAAATCGATCTGAGTGATTGGCCGAACGTCGCTCGATGCGGCGCACGTGCGAGCGACGTTCGGCGCAGCAACGGCGCCGGCAGACTGGTGGTCAGTCATGGAAACTCCCTTCGTTGGCATTACCCATATCAGGTTCGGCGGGTCGGGGCGTGCACGGCGCCCCCTCTCAGCCTGCCCGGCCGCCGCGCGGCTGCAAGCTCCCCAGGTATATGGTTGTGCGATCAGTATAGAAAACCGACCGGCGCTACAGCGGCAGAAACACTGCCAGCGTGCCGCTTTCCAGGGCAATGCGGGCCGGGGTTCCGATAAATTCGTTGGAAAGGCCCCAGCTCGTGCGGTTCGTGAGGGCCACGCCATCAAGGCCGTATTTCAGGCCCTCCTCCACAACTCCCGTTGAAACGTCGGTGAGCGAGAACACCGACACGATGCCCGCACCCGCCGCATCCAAGCGCAGCTCGCCAGGGCCGACGAGAAATGCAATGCGCTCACGCTCCCCCACCGCCGTCACTGTCAGGCCACGCTCGGCGAAAGAGGCGAGAAGTTGCAAATTCGCCAATGTATGATCGAGCCGGCCACCGAGCGCCCCGTAGACCTCCACGGCATCGGCGCCGCGGGCGACGGCCTCGCCGAGGGCCAGCTCCATGTCGGAGGCGTCCTTCTCCGGCGGGAACGCAAGCACTTCCACCCCCTCGGGCACGTATCCCAGCGAGTCGAAGTCGCCGATGGCCAGATCGGGCGCGCAACCGACAGCCGCCAGGGATGCAAAGCCCCCGTCCACGGCGATAACGGCATCGAAGGCACCCGCCCCGTTGCGGGCGGAAAACTGCTCGGAATTGAATTCCGAGGCCCCGACGAGGGCGTACGTGGTCATCATTCCTCCTCTTCCTTCCAGGGCGAACCAGAAAGCCCAACGGCAGAACCGAGCTGAGCGGAAAGGTTTGAGCGCCGACGGCCCTTCTGTGGAATCCGCAGCAGCGCCGCTCTTTCTGCTACAATACCACAGGCGAGCGGGCCAGACGGTCGCGTACCCCCTCAGGGGTGCGAGGAAAGTCCGGGCTCCGCAGGGCAAGATGCCAGCTAACGGCTGGGCGGGGCGACCCGACGGAAAGTGCCACAGAAAAGAAGACTCCCCTGCTCGGAACATGCGGTGCGAGCCGCATGCGCGACACAGGAGAAAAGCTGAAACGGTGCGGTAAGAGCGCACCAGCGCGGCGGCAACGTCGCGGCTTGGCAAACCCCATCTGGAGCAAGCGCAAATAGGAGCGCCATACGGTGGCCCGCCGTGCGCTCGGGTTGCGTGCTAGAGACGCGGGGCGACTCGCGTTCGAGATAAATGGCCGTCCCCGACAGAACCCGGCTTACAGGCCCGCTCGCCTCTTTGTTTCGTTTGCCTGACGGCAAACGAACTACGTCGATGCTGCGGTTCCGACAGGCACCTCGCTGACTTCCTTGGGCGAACGGGTAAGACAAAAGACCAAGTAATAAGAAGAACCGCCCAATAAGGCGGTTCTTACATACCAGCTAGATTTTCTCGGCTGATTAATCGATTTCCTCGAACTCGAAGTCGTCGGCGTCGCCGAAGCCGGAGAGATCCTTCTCGTAGGGAGAGGCAACCGGGGTGGCGGCGGCCGGAGCCTGAGGCGTCACATAGGCGGAAGGCGCCACGTACTCGTCGATCTCGAAGTTGCCGGTGAGGCCGGGCACCACGTCGTACTCGCCATCCAGCGCCGTAGCGGCAGCCGGCACGTTGGCGCCGATGTCGGCCAGCTTGCGCGAGGCATCGGAGATGATATCCTTCAGCAGGTCGGCGTACTCCTCGCGGGCATCCTCGCGATCGTCCTGCAGCTTGCGGATGGCGTCGATGACGTCCTGGCGATCGGTGTTGGCGCGATCGATGATGCGCTGGGCCTCGTCGCGGGCGTCCTGAATGGTCTCGGTGGCGTTCGCGTTGGCCTTGGCGAGAATCTCGTCGGCCGAGCGCTGGGCGATGATGAGAGCCTGGGCAATGGCATTGTCGTCGGCGCGCTTGTCGGAAAGCTGGCGCTCCAGATCGGCGATGATAGCGTCCTTCTGGGCGAGCTGAGCGTCGTACTCGGAGGTGTCGACGGTCGCCGCGGCCACCTCGGTGATGGCCACCGTGGAAGCGGCAGGCGCGTCGAAGCCGCTGAAACGATCGGCCTCCAGCTGATCCTGGAGGTGCGCGATCGTGTCGTTCAAAATATCGATCTCGTCGGCGACATGCTCGAGGAACACGTCCACTTCATCCACATCGTAGCCTTTGCGGTCGATGGAGAAGCTCTGATTGTGGATGTCGGAAGCGGTGATTGCCATGTAGGTACCTCAGTTTCTTACGATGTTACGTCGCTGACACGTCGGAATGCCGGCCGTCTGAATTTAGAAAATCATCACCAGCAAACGTACCCCGAATTGTAATACAAGCAGAGCGATGATGGGAGTCACGTCCACCATTCCTCCAAGGGGCGGGATCAATTTTCGGAACAAGTTCAAATACGGGTCGCACAACTTGCCCAAAGCGCGATAGATGTCGCCGATGATGCCGCTTTGGGTGTTCGGCAGCCAGGACATCATCACGTAGATGAAGATGATCATGGAGTAGGCGTCGGCCAATCTCACGAGGAGGTAGGTCAGCATAGTTAGCAGGCTCCTTTATCGGAAGGTCTTGAGGGCGTGTCGGGCGCTAGATGATGCCCTGGGTGCGCAGGTAGGAGCGCTCGGCCTCGGTGAGCTCGTCGATGCGAGTGAGGGCGAACACCTTGTTGCCCACGCATTCCACGTTGGCGTCCAGAGCGCTGGCCACACCGAAGGAGAAGTCCAGGATGCGCTTGGCCAGCGCATCGGGGGTCGCTGCCAGGTTCAGCACCACGGCGTTGCCGAGCTTCAGCGCGGTGGAGACGGCCTCGGCGTCGTTATAGGCGCCGGGAGCCACCACCTTCAACGTGCGCGACGGCGTGAAGCGCGAGCTGGAAGCAGAGGAGCCCCGCGAGCTCGTCGAGCGCGTATCGGCCGGAGGCGTGGTGGATTCGAACAGTGAGTTCAAACCCTCGGAGCGGGCGTGGTGCACCGCCGAGGCGGCAGCCGAGGCGGCAGCCGTGCCCTCCGGGGTCATCTGCGGCGGCAGCGATGAGTCGACCATCGTGCGGAACGAGCTGGAGGAGCCGCGCCGGCTCGCGGGCGCGTCGTCGTCAGGCAGCGTGGGCACCGCCGTGCGGGCACGCACGTCGTCGATGGAGACAAGACGCGGCATGGAGGAGCGGCTGCGAGAGCGCTCGCCGGGCTCGCGGGTGGTCACCGAGTCGTAGGGATCGTAGGCCGAGCCGGACGTGCGCTCGTAGGACTCGTCGTAGCCGTACTCGCCGTAGTCGTCGCCCTCTTCGAATTCCTCGTAGTCCTCGTAGAACTCCTCGTAATCGTTCTTACGGCCGAAACCCAGCTTCGACTTGATGTCGCCGAACATGCTCTTGCCGTCCATGGAGCCTCCTGCTTCGTGTGGGCGGTGCCGCCCGCCGTGGTTCTAAGGTCTAAAGGGGCGCTTGCGGCCCCGCAGTGTTCTCGATCATCATACCAGCTTGAAGGCTACTCCTGATAAGATTCACTAAAGATGGCCCGTCCAACGCGAACAATGGTGGCCCCCAGAGGTACCGCCTCGCGCCAGTCGTCGCTCATGCCCATGGAGAGCTCCGTGAAAACGGCGGCGTCCTCGGCGGGAAGCTGAGCGCGAATCTGAACGGCCAGCTCGGCGAGTCCTGCGAAGGCCTCGCGGGCCGCCTGCGCGTCGCCGGCAGGGGCCATGGTCATAAGGCCGCGCACGGACACGTGGGGCAGAGCGGCCACCGCGCGCACCAAATCGGGCGCATCGGTCGGGGCCACGCCGCTCTTCGACGCCTCGCCCGACACGTTCACCTCGATGAGCACGTCCTGAACCTTGGAAAGCTCCGCGGCCGCGCGATCGATCTTCTCGGCGTGGCGTCGTTGGTACAGGGAGTGGATAAGCGTGGCAGAGGCGACGATTTCGGGAATGCGGCGCGACTGGATGTTGCCGATGAAGTGCCAGCGGGCCTCAGGGAACGCGGCGGACTTCGGCACGATCTGGTCGGGGCGGTTCTCGCCGAAATCCCGGGCGCCCCCCTCGATCGCCTCGGCCACGCCCTCGGGCCCAACCGTCTTCGACACGGCCACGAGGAGCACGTCCTCGGGCGCGCGGCCCGCAGCCACCGCTGCCTCGGCCACCTCCGCGGCCACCTTCTGATAGCGCTCGGCAATACTCACAAGCTCATTCCTTTCGACCGGCGAAGGCGCTGTGGCGTCCGCAGCGGCCCCCGCTTTTGCGATACGAGAAGTAAAGGTCGTCGCGGCAGGCGGTGCACTCCCCCGACGACGCGATGCGCTCCGGCGCGATACCGGCCTCGGCGAGGCTGGCGCGCACGGCAGCTTCCAGATCCAGGTGATCGGCGCCGCGGGCGCACGAGGACCCGAAGCGCTCGACGAAACGGCCGACGAGGTCGGGGCCGCACTCGTAGCACTCCGCGCCGATATGCGGGCCGACGTAGGCGTTGTATTCGGAAGGATCGACGGCTCGCCCCGCACGGACATCGAGGGCTGCCAGCGCCGCCACGGCCTTGGCGGGAATGCCGGCGAGCGCCCCGCGCCAACCCGCGTGGGCCACGGCGTAAGCCCCCGACGGGGACACGACGATGACCGGAGTGCAGTCGGCGAAGCACAAAAGCGCCGTCACGTCCGGCACGGCCACGGCCACGCCGTCGGCACCGGCGGCCCCGGCGCGCGCCACCTCCTCCCATGCGGCAGCCGCATCGTCGTCCAGGGCGAGCACGACATCGCCGTGCACCTGGTTGAGCGTAAGCAGCCGAGCACTCCCAAGACCCGCGGCGTCCAGGAGGAGCGCACGGTTCTCAGCCACGGCCATCGAGTCGTCTTCCACGTGATCGCCCAGATTGAGACCGTCGTAGGGAGGCTCGCTCACCCCGCCCTGACGGCGAGAGAAGCCCAAGCGCACGCCTGTGGCTGCAAACAGAGGTTCGTCGGTTAAAAAGGACAGGCCCGCTGACGGGCGGGCCTGCAATGTCGGCTTGGGAAGTGCCATGGGATTCGAACGTCGGCCTCTCCCCTAGCGGGCGCGCTTCAGGAAGTCGGGGATGTAGTCCTCGTCCGTGAAGCGGCTCGTGGGCGCGGGAGCCGAGAAGGTGACCGGCGCCTGCTGAACCGACTGGGGCGCGGGCTCAGTGGAGGCGAACAGGTCCTTGCGCGGCGCGAAGTCCATGGAGGACTGGGAGGCGCCCACCTTGAAGCCCGTGGCGATAACCGTGATGCGCACGGCGTCCTTCAGCTCCTCGTCGATGATCTGGCCGTAGATGATGTTGGCGTTCTCGTCGGCGCAGGCCTCCACCGTGCGGGCCGCCTCGGAGACCTCGGTCAGCGTGAGATCCGGGCCGCCGGCGATGGAGAACAGCACGCGCGAGGCACCGGCGATGGAGGACTCCAGCAAGCTGGAAGAGGTGGCCTGCTGGGCCGCGTCCAGCGCGCGGTTCTCGCCCGTGGAAATGCCGATGCCCATCATGGCCGTGCCGGCGTCCTTCATGACTGTGCGGATGTCCGCGAAGTCGAGGTTGATGAGGCCGGGGATGGTGATGAGGTCGGTAACGCCCTGGATGCCCTGGCGCAGGGTGTCGTCGCAGATGCGGAAGGCGTCGATCATGGACGTCTTCTTGTCGACGATCTCGAGCAGACGGTCGTTGGGGATGACAATGAGAGTGTCGACCTTCTGGGAGAGCAGATCGATGCCCTGGTCGGCCTGGTTGCGGCGCAAGCGGCCCTCGAAGGAGAAGGGCTTGGTGACGACGCCCACGGTGAGGGCGCCGATCTCCTCGCGGGCGATCTCGGCCACGATGGGGGCCGCGCCGGTGCCCGTGCCGCCGCCCTCGCCAGCGGTGACGAAGACCATGTCGGCCTCGGCCAGCGCCTCGCGAATCTCCGCACGGCTCTCCTCGGCGGCCTGGCAGCCCACCTGGGGGTTGGCGCCGGCGCCGAGGCCACGGGTCAGCTCCTCGCCGATGTGGATGGTCTTGTCGGCATCGGACATGAGAAGGGCCTGGCGGTCAGTGTTCACGGCGATGAACTCCACGCCGCGCACGCCGGCTTCCACCATGCGGTTCACGGCGTTCGTGCCGCCGCCGCCGACACCGACGACCTTGATGACGGCCAAATGTTCAGAGCCTGGAATGTTCGGCATTTCGTCCTCCACACCTGTTGCGTTTTACTGCTGCGTTTGTCTCGTTTCCGCGCGCCGTTGCTCGGGCGCGCCCTGCGATCCGCCCAAAGGCGGCATTTATGCAGGACATTGTACACGATGCCCATTCGTTTGCAACGCAAATCACCGCCAAAGGAGCCTGCAGATACACGAATACGACAAGAAACCCACCGCATCGCGCTTCGCGAAACGGCAAAGCGGAGCCTCGGGCTATGGATTCTTCTCGAAATCGGAAGGACGTGAGCCCCCGCTCCAAGTCATTCGGGCTCCTCGGTCGACGAAGGGGTCATTTTCTGCAGCAAATCGCGAGTTATGAGCGTCTCGATGCGGGAGAGAAGGCCCGCAGAAGTTTCCATATTTGCAAAACCCCAGGTCACGAACATTCGCTGCGGGGGTTTCAAAGAGCTCCGTACCCCCTAGACGCTTATAACTCGCGATTTGCCGCAAAAACGGGGGTGTTCGCCGACCGAGAGCCGCGACACCTGTACAGTAGGCGCGGCCGAGAGGGGCGACCAAGGTCGCCCCCTACGGGAAAGATCGCTCGCGGGTTCGCCCAAGGGAGTCAGCGAAGGGCCGACAGGCGCCTGTCGGATCCGCAGTGTCGGTGGGGCTTGTCCCCCGCATGGCGAGCGGAGGCACCCGTCGAAGAAAAAGCTTCAGCTGGGCGAAGCATCCTCGGTGCCCGCGAAAGGGAACCCTACACGGCGCGCCAGGTGGGGCGGTCGGGGACGCGGACGTTGATGTAGGAGACTTTGCCGGGGTTGTCGGCCATGATCTGCAGGACGATACGCTCCTTGTCGCGGATATCCTCCGCCGTTCCGAAGGCGATCTCGATGCCGTTGTCCAAGGTCAGGCACGTGGAGGCGGCATCGGTGGCCGTCACGGTCTTCACCTGGTCGGCAAGCTCCGTGGAAAGTCCGTCCAGGATGGCCAGGGCGTTGTTCACGTTGCCGTCGGCGCAGTAGGTGCCCACCTCGGGGGTGAGGCCGAAGGGCACGCCGGTGATGTGCAGCACCCGATCGGCGTCCTCGTAGATCTGCGGGGAGATGGTGGCGCCCAGCTCCGAATCGCGGGCCGGGATCTCCATGAGCCACATGCCGTCGGAGGCGATGGCCCACATCTGGGTGACCTTCGCGTTGTCGGCCGCTACCTCCACGATGGCGGCGATCTGGCGCTCGGTGACGTTGATCTCCAGCGTATCGGGGAAAATGCGGTTCACGGACACGTCGGCGACCCAGGCGTCGCGGTCGACGCTGTTGGCCACCGAGGAGGTGTCCACATTCAGAAGCGTCGTGCCCTGGGGCACGGCAGCGAGAATGGCCATCTCGTCGTTGGTGAGGTGGTCGGCACCGTTCACCTTCACCGACGTGATGGCGAAGGCCCCGCCGAAATAGAGGGCCGCGTAGGCGATGCCCAGCACACAGGCGAGCACGAGCGCCACGATTGCGGCCTTGAAGGCTCCGGAGCGCTTCGGGCGGGCGATGGCCCGAGCCGCTGGTGCACGTCGGTCGCTGCGCGCTGCGGGCAAATCCCCCAGGCGCACCGACGTGGTCACCGTGCGGGGCGCGGGGCGGGCGCCCGAGGCGCGGCCGCCGGCAGCGCGGCCGACCGTCGCGGGGCTTGCCGCGCCGAGGCCCGAGCGCGAGGCCGGGCGCGACGATGGGGCCTGGCGGGAGGAGGCCGGGCGCACCGGCGCCGCCGCAGGGCGCCGCGATGGCGAGACGCCGCCGCGCGCGCTCCCGCGCGAGGTGGTCCCCCGGGGCACCGAAACATTACGATTGCCGGATCTTCTAACCACGGCGACCATCCTCGCCGTGCTCCTCGCCCGCAAAGGCTACCCGGTCCTCGCCGTCGCTGACGCGCCCGCGTTCGCCAGCAAGCGTGCCATCGACGCCGCCCGCAAAGACAGCATTCGCCTCGGACGGAACGGCGCGCCCGCGTTCGCCGATGCGCACGCCGTCTACGTCCGCATCGGCGCTTGCATCGGCAGACACGTCGCCAGCACCACGTGCAGCAGCCGGAAAATCTTCCTCAAACCCCAGCAGGCGCACCTCGGGCGCCAGCTCGATACCGGCACTCGCGAGCACCGCCGCGCGCACCCGCTCCATGAGCGCGCGCACGTCGGCGGCCGAAGCACCGCCGCGGTTCACGATGAAGTTGCCGTGCACATCGGACACGCGGGCGCCGCCCACCTCGGCGCCCTTGCATCCCGCCGCCTCGATGAGGCGGCCGGCCGAGGCACCCTCGGGGTTCTTGAACACACTGCCGCAGGTGCGTTCGGAGAGCGGCTGACATCCCTTGCGCCGGGCGAGGTTGCCCTCCATCTTGTCGCGCACCCGGTAGGGGTCGGCAGCCTCGGCGGCCAGCTCGCATTCCAAGACCACCTCGTCCGCCGCAAAAGAGCTCGCGCGATAGCCCCAGGCGATCTCGTCGCCACGGCGCCGGGCCAGACCGCGCCCGGGCCGGTAAGTGGTGACGGAGATGACGCGCTGCCCTATCCACTCGTCGGCTGTGCCGGCGTTCATGCGCAGGGCGCCGCCTATGGTGCCCGGGGTGCCCACGGCGAACTCGAAGCCGCCGATGGCGCGCTTGAAGGCCTCCTGCACCACCGAGGAGAGCGAGGCGCCGGCGCCCACGACGAAGCGATCCCCATCGAAGCGCAGGGTGCGGAAATCGCGTCCGAGGGCGATGGCCACGCCAGGGAAGCCCCCGTCGGCCACGAGCACGTTTGAGCCGCGGCCGAGCACGACCCAAGGCGTGCCCTCGGCCGCGCACACATCGACCAGCCCCGTGAGCGCCCCCACGGAATTCGCGCGCACGAAAAAGCGCGCCGGGCCTCCGATGCGATAGGTGGTGTGGCGACTTAAGGGCTCGTGGGCGTAGACGTCGCCGTCGAAGCGGTCGTCCACGAGCAGCGATTGCACGGGCGAGGCGTGGCGGGCCATGGGACTCCCTTAGCGGCCCAGCTCGTCCACGAGCTGCGGCGCGATGGCGGTCACATCTCCGGCGCCCATAGTAATGACAAGGTCGCCGGGCTCGGCCACTTCCAGCATATGGGGCACCACGTCGATGCGCCGGGGCACGAAGACGGCATGGGGATGGCCGTGATCGGTGACGACGTTCAAGAAGGTCTTGCCGGTAACGCCCGGCACCGGTGCCTCACCGGCGGAGTACACGTCCATGAAGGTGACGGTGTCCGCCTCGTCGAAGGCGCTGCCGAACTCGTCGCGCATAATGTCGGTGAACAGGGCAACGCGGGAATAGCGGTGCGGCTGGAACAGCACGTGCACACGGTTGAAATCCAGAGCCTTGGCGGCCTTGATGGTGGCGGCGATCTCCGTGGGATGATGGGCGTAGTCGTCCACCACGGTCACTCCCCCGGCCTCGCCGATAAGGTCGAAGCGGCGGCGAACGCCGGCGAACTCCTGCAGCTTCTCGGCCGCCAGATCGACATCGAGGCCCAGAAGCGAGATGAGCGTCAGCACCGCGGCGCCGTTGGAGACGTTGTGCAGCCCCGGGTTCTGCTTGATGCGGCTGGCCACCACGCGCCCGTCGGGCAACCGCAGGGTGAAGCGGGTGCCCACGCCCTGAGCCTCCGTGGCCAGGATACGAGCGTCGCAATCCTCGGAAAAGCCGTAGGTGGTCACCGCACGCCCGGTGCCGCGGGCCACCTCCGCCAACTTCGGATCATCGCCGCACACGACGATGGGGCCGTCTTCGCGCACTCCGGAAAGGAAGGCCGCGAACTGGGCGTAAATCTCGTCGAGCCCCTCATAGTGGTCCAGGTGATCCGCCTCGATGTTCGTGACGATGGCCGCCGCCGGGGAGAGGTAGGTGAAGGACTTGTCGGACTCGTCGGCCTCCACCACATAAGAGCGCCCCCGACCGGAATGGGCGTTGGTGCCATAGGCCCGCACAATGCCGCCGATGAGGAAAGTGGGATCGTAGCCCATGGCATCCAGCGTGCTGGCGAGCATGGAAGAGGTCGTCGTCTTTCCATGGGTGCCCGCCACGGCCAGCGTGTCCAGATCGCGCCCGAGGCGAGCGAGCATCTGGGCGCGGTGCACGATGGGAAGGTTGCGCCGGCGAGCCTCGATGAGCTCGGGGTTGTTCTCCAGGATGGCCGTGGAAACGACCACCGTCACATCGCCGTCGGGGATGTTCGCGCCGTCCTGGCCGATGAACACCGTGACCCCCGCATCGCGCAGCTGCTTGGTGTAGCGGCTCTCCTTGATGTCCGAGCCCGACACGGCCATGCCCTGGTCGTGGGCGACCCGGGCGATGCCGCTCATGCCGACGCCGCCGACCCCGATAAAGTGAAGCTGCTCTTGTTCGCTATTCACGTCGCCTCGCCTTTCGTCCTCGTTGCAATCCCGCTATTGTAAAGCATCAGCGCGCCGTGGCGACGCCGACCACAACATCTGCCAAGGCGGCCGCCGCCTCGCCGGTCTTCTGAGCCCGGGCCGCCGCGACCATGCCCTCGCGCACCGACGCGTCGTCGATGAGCGCGAAGAGCTTGGCTTTGAACTCGTCGCTTTCCAGCTCGTCGTCGGGCATCATGAACGCGGCGCCCGATTCCACCCACGCGCGGGCGTTGGTGGTCTGGTGGTCGGCCGTGGCGAAGGGGTAGGGCACGAGCAGCGCCGGAATGGCCAGCGCGGAAATCTCCGCGAGCGAGGTGGCCCCGGCGCGCGACACGATGGCATCGGCCGCGGCCAAAGTCTCCCCCATGCGATCCTGGTAGCCCAGAAGGTGCCAGCGGCGCGCCTCGTCATCCGTGAGCGCCAGCGCCTCGGTCACCGCATCCAGCTCCTTGGGGCCCGTGATGTGCACGATGTGCAGGTTCGGGCGCGCGAGCAGCTCGTCTTTCAGGGCGACAACGGCCTCGTTGATGTGGCGCGCGCCCAACGAGCCGCCGAAGACGAGCAGCATGAAATCATCCTCGGCAAGGTCGAACATCGCCCGGCCCGCGGCGCGATCGGCCTCGATGACCGAACGGCGCACGGGATTGCCCGTCACGGTGACCGGCGCGGTGGCGCCCAGGCTCTCCGCCGAGCACTCGTAGGTCACGCAGACGGCGTCGGCCCGCCGGGCCAGATACTTGTTTGCCATACCCGCCACGGAATTCTGCTCGTGCAGCACCACGGGCACGCCGGTCTTCTCGGCCGCTCGGGCCACGGGAATGCACACGTACCCGCCGAAGCCCACGACGACGTCGGGCTTGATGTCGGCGAACCACTTTTTCGCCTTGCCCGTGGAGGCGGCGATCTTCGCCACGCCCTTCGCGAGGGAGGCCGGATGCGATCGGTCGAACCCTGAGGCCTCGAAGGCCGTGAACGGGATGCCGGCGGCGGGCACGAGGCGCGACTCCACCCCGCCGGGGGTGCCGGCGAAGCGCACGTCCCAGCCGCGGCTTACCAGCTCGTCGGCCAGGGCGAGGGCGGGGTTGATATGCCCGGCGGTGCCTCCGCCGGAAAGAACGGCCAACATGGGCTTACCTCCTGTAATTGGAACGGTTAGATGGGCGCGCGGAGCGGGATCGGGCCGAAGCATCGATGCGGCCGGATCCGCTGCGGCCCGAGGCGGCCGCGGAGTGCGAGCGCGAAGACCCCCCCCCCGACCGCGCCCGGCCCGACGGCGCGGGAGGCGCCGGCTCCCGGCGCACGAGCCGCAGGTCGGCCCGGCGCTGCTCGTAAACGGACGGGGCGGCCGGCGCCGCGGACACGGAGAGCACGAGCCCCACCAAGATGAACGAGGCGATCATGGACGTGCCGCCCGACGAGATGAAGGGCAGCGGCTTTCCCGTCGTGGGAAACACGCCGATGACGCAGGCGATGTTCAGAAACGCCTGGAACACGAGCATCACCGTGGCACCGCCGGCGATCATGGCACCGATGTCGTCGGAGGCCCGCTCGGCGATGGCGAGCCCCGCGTACAGCACGCAGAAGAACAGCCCGATGACGAAGAGCGCCCCCACGAGCCCCAGCTCCTCGCCGATGACGGCGAAGATGAAGTCGCTCTCCGAGGCGAACAGGTACTGGAACTTCTCGTGGGAGTTGCCGAGTCCCACGCCGAAGATGCCTCCCTCGGCCAGCGCGTAGTAGGAGCGGATGATGTTGTAGCCGGTGCCGTAGCCGCCCTCCCCGTCGTTCCACGGATCCATGAACACGAGGCGGTCGGAACGGTAGCCGGTGCCGAAAATGGCCACGAGTCCGCCGAGCACGGCCACGCCCAAACAGGCGAAGATGACCCGGCGCGACACCCCGCCCATCCACATGACGGCGAGAATGCCCACGAAGCAGATGGCCGTGGTGCCCAAATCGGACTGGGTGCGGTACATGAGCGCGATGGGGGCGATGATGAAGATGAGCGCGCGCACCATGGTGGCGCGGCTCTCCACGAGCCCCGCCCGCCAATCGACGACGAGACGCACCGCCACCAGAATAAAGGCGATCTTGCAGAACTCCGAGGGCTGCAGCCCAATGGGCCCGATATAGAGCCAGCGCTGGGCGCCGTAATGGTCGGTGCCGGCGAGCCACACGGCGAAGATGAGCGCCACGGCCACGGCCCACACGGCCCACACAATCGGCCCCACCCAGAAGCGGTAGGGCACGACCTTCCACAAGAAAAGGGCGCAAGCCGCGCCAAAAACCACATACAGGAGCTGGTCGGTGAAGAAGTCCGTCGCCGGCTTGCCGGCATCCAGCGCCTTGACCATGGAGGCGGAGTACACCATGACGAGCCCCACCAGCACGAGCGCCAGCACGCACAGAAGCAGCAGAACGCGAGGCCCCTGACTGGAGGGGCCCGCGGACGTCTCGCTATGTCGGGAGGAGCGGCTCAAAGGCCTAGGCCTTCCCGGCCCGGTCGGCCACGAGGCGCTTGAACACGTCGCCCCGCTCCTCGAAGCAGCTAAACTCGTCGAAGGAGGCGCAGGCCGGCGAGAGCACGACCACGTCCCCGTCCTCGGCGATGGAGAGGGCCGCGTCCAGCGCCTCCTCCATCGTGCCGGCGGAGAGCACTGGGGAGACCCCCGAGCCCGCGAAAGCCGCCAGGAACCGCTCGCGGGCCTCGCCGAAGCAGACCACGGCCCGGGCGTTCTCTTCGCAGGCCGCCACGAGCGGGGCCAAATCGGTGCCCTTGTCGCGGCCGCCGAGCAGCACGATGGGGCGCGTCGGCAGAAAGGCGGTGAGCGCCACCAGCGTGGCGTCCACGTTGGTGGCCTTCGAGTCGTTGTAGCAGGCCACGCCGTCCACGAGCCCTGCCGGCTCGATGCGGTGCTCCAGGGGGCGGAAGGTGAGCAGGCCCTCGCCCACCGCCGTGTCCGTGGCGCCCAGTACGAGCGCGCATGCGGCGGCGGCCAGGGCGTTCTGTTGGTTATGGCCGCCCTTGATCTGGAGATCGTCCACGAAGACGAGGTCGGAGACGCGGCCGTCCCACGCCACGACGAGCTGACCGCCGTCGCCGCGGAAGGCGGCGGCGCCAGTGCCGCAGGTGGCGCGCATGTCGGCGCCGAGGCCGGCAGCGCCCCCGATGGGGATGTAGCGGAAGGGAACGCCGCCTCGGGCCCGCAGCTCGCGGATCTTCGCGCGCACGGCGTCGTCGCAGGCATCGAGCACGGCCACACCGCCGCTGACGCCCAGATTGGCGAGCACCTTCCACTTGGCCGCGGCGTAGGCCTCAAGGCTGCCGTGCCAGGAAAGATGGTCCGGCGTGATGTTGAGCACCACGGCCACATCCGGCGCGAACAGGCGCGTCGAGGCCAGCTGGTAGCTGGAGGTCTCCGCCACGTACACGTCGGTGTTCCCGGCGGCCACCGCATCGATGCAAGTCTCGCCGATGTTGCCCACGGCGGCCGCGTTCATGCCCGCCTCCCGCAGCAAATGGCAGGTGAGCGCGGTCGTAGTGGTCTTGCCGTTGGTGCCGGTGATGGCGACCCACTTCGAGGAAGCGTCGCTCTCGCGCCAGGCGAATTCCACCTCGCTGATCACCTCGGCGGAGGCCGCAGCGGCGCTCCGATAGAACGGAGAATTCTCGGAAATGCCGGGGCTCGCAATACACAGATCGTAGGCGCCTTCGATGGTCTCGTGGTCGAAGAGCACCACGGCCCCGCGCTCGCGGGCGCCCTCGGCCCAGACCAGCGCCGCCTCGCCCGGCGCGCCGGCGGCCACGGCCAGCGTCTCCACGCGGCTGCCCAGCGCATCCAAGCAGTACTCCGCCGCCGCTGTGCCCGACTTTCCCAGCCCTAAGATAAGCACGCGCCCGAGGTTCTTCGGGGCGTGTTTCTTGCCGGCGATCATCTCCACGTTTTCCATGCCTTCCCTAGCCATTGCCTCTACGCCCCCAGCGTCGTCGCGAAGTACAGCACAAAGCCGCAGGCGGCCAGCATGCCCGAAACGATCCAGAAGCGCACGACCACCTTCGTCTCCGACCAGCCCTTCTTCTCGAAATGATGGTGCAGAGGCGCCATGAGGAAGATGCGCTTTTTGGTCTTTTTGTAGTAGAACACCTGGATCATGACCGAGAGCGCCTCGGCCACGAACAGGCCGCCGATGATGATGACGACGAACTCCGTCTTGGTCACCACGGCGAGGCACCCGAGCGCCATGCCGAGGGCGAGCGAGCCGGTGTCGCCCATGAAGATGTCGGCGGGATGCGAGTTGAACCAGAGGAAGCCGATGCAGGCGCCGGCGAGCGCCCCGGCGAACAGGGCCGGCTCAAGCACGCCCGCGCGGAAGGCGATGGCGGCCATGACGAGCATGACCACCATGACCGTGCCCGCGGCCAAACCGTCAAGCCCGTCGGTGAGGTTCACGGCGTTGCAGAGCCCCACGAGCAGGATAAGGCAGTAGATAAGGTAGAGCCAGGGAATGGCGATGCCGTCGCCCACGGGCACCACCGTGGTGAGCACGCCCAAATCGAGGGTGGCCACAAACGGGATCTCCACGGTGGGCTTGATGCCGAGCAGGTTCACCGCCACCAGCACGAAAACGGCGGCGATGAGAAACTGGCCGATCAGCTTCGCCTTGGGCGTGAGCCCGAGCGATCGCTCGTGGGCCACCTTCGAAGCATCATCGATGAGCCCGAGGATGCCGGTGGCCACCGTGGCGCCGAGCAGAAGCCACAGCTCCGCGGTAGGGGCGCCCACCGAGGCGAGCAAGGTGAAGACGATGACGGCGATGAGCATGATGACGCCGCCCATAGTGGGGGTTCCCTGCTTCACCAGATGGCTCTGGGGGCCGTCGGCGCGCACCTGCTGGCCGATGTGGCTCGTCTTCAGAAAGCGGATCCAGGCGGGCATGAGCACCATGGTGATCACCATGGCGATGGCCACGCCGAGGAAGATCATGAACGTGGGGTAGGCGGAGAACAGAGAGAACATCAGTTGACCAATCCTTCGACGATACGGGTAAGGCCCATGAAGTGCGAGGCCTTCACGAGCACGGCGTCGCCCGGCTCGAGCAGCGCGTCCAGCTCCTCCAGCACGTCGGCGACGGTGTCGGCGCGGCTGATGCGCGCCGCGTCCATGCCGGCGGCCTCGGCGCCTGCGGCGATATGCCGCGCCAGCTCGCCGATGCAGATGAGCTTATCGAGATGGTGCGAGGCAGCGGCGGCGCCGACGCCCTCGTGGCAGGCGGGGGCGAAGCTGCCGAGCTCGCCCATGTCGCCGAGCACGGCGATGCGCCGGCCGGCCACGTCCGTGGCGGCGAAGGTCGCGAGCGAGGCGCGCATGGAATCGGGGCTCGCGTTGTAGGCGTCGTTGATGACCGTGAAGCCGCCGCGGGCGGCGATGACCTCCTGGCGGCCCGGCTCGGGCACCGACGCTCCCAGCGCGGCGGCGATGGTGGCCAAATCGAGCCCCAAGGCGAAGCCCACCGAGGCGGCGGCGCAGGCGTTGTCCACGTTGTGGGCGCCGGTGAGGGAGAGCGCGCAGGGCACGCGTTCCACGGTGGCGAACAGGGCGCCGTCGTCGTGGTCGGCGGCATCGCGGGCGCACAGGGTGAAGCGGGGGCGGCCCTCGGCGTCCAGCGACACGTCCTCGGCCCAGACCGCCTGATCGCAAGCGGCGCTCTCGCGCTCGAGCGCCCCGCGGAGGGCCGCATCGGGATGCCCGGCGAAGCCTGAGAGGGCCACGGAGCGCTCGGACAGGCGTCCGCGCTCGGCCATAAAGGCGGCGAAGTCGTCGTCCAGGTTGGCGAAGGCGCGGCCCACGCCGGCGGGCAGGGCCTCGAAGAGCTCGGACTTGGCCCGGGCGATGTTCTCCCGACTGCCCAGAAGCTCGATGTGGCTCTCGCCCACGTTGGTGATAAGGCCCCACACCGGCCGCACGAAATCGCACAGCTCGGCAATTTGCCCGCGGCCGCGCATGCCCATCTCAACGACGACCACGGCCGTCTCCGGATCGGCGTTGAGCAATGTGCGGGGAACGCCCAGCTCGTTGTTCTGATTGGCCTTGGTGGCCACCACGCTGCCGTAGGCGGCGCACACGTCCCGGGTGAGGTTCTTGGTGGTGGTTTTGCCCACCGAGCCGGTCAGCCCGATGACGCGGCCCCGCAAATGGGAGCGCCAGGCCCGGGCCAGGTCGGTGATGGCCGAGGCGGTGTTGGGCACCTCGATGATGGCGGCCCCCAGCTCCCGGGCCAGAAGGGCGCAGGATTGCGAGGGGCCATCGGTGACCAGCGCGCCCGCGGCGCCGGCGCGCAGGGCGGCCTCCACGAACGCGTGGCCGTCGACGCGCTCGCCGGGCAGGGCCACGTAGAGCCAGCCCGGGCGCACTTCCCGCGAATCCCAGGTGATGCCCGTCATGAGGGCGCTGGCGTCGATGGGGTCTACAAGGAACTGGCCGCCGGTGTATGCTGCGATTTGTTTTGCGTTGAGGCGCACGCCGAGTCCTTTCGCCTAGTCCGAACACGCACCGCCGAAGGCGCGCTCCAACTCCTCGGCCGCCACGACGCGGTCGTCGAAGGAGAGCACTTCATCGCCCACGAGCTGGTAGTCCTCATGGCCCTTGCCGGCCACGAGGATGGCATCGCCCGGGCGTGCGAGCGCGATGGCGGCCGCGATGGCACTACGGCGGTCGGGCTCCACGGTGAAGCGCTCGGCGTCTTCCATACCCGCCACGATATCGGCGATGATGGCATCGGGCTCCTCGTGGCGCGGGTTGTCGCTCGTCACCACGGCGTAGTCGGCGGCCAGCGCCGCAGCTCCCATGATGGGGCGCTTGGTGGCATCGCGGTTGCCGCCGCAGCCGAAGACGACGATGGTGCGTCCGTGTGAGAGCTCCTTGATAGAGGCGATGGCCTTGGTGAGCGCGTCGGGGGTGTGGGCGTAATCCACGTACACCGACACCGGCGCGTCCACCGCAGGGCGCACGCGCTCCAGGCGGCCGGGAACCGCCGGCATGGTGGCCAGGGCCTCGGCGATGATCTGGGCGGGAATCCCTAAGGCCAGCGCGCAGCCGAAGGCCGTCATGACGTTCTCCACGTTGAAGCGCCCCACGAGCGGGTACTCCACCGCGATGCGCGTCCCGCGCACCTCGAGCACCGCCTTGGTGCGGGCGGCCTCGTAGGTGACCTCCACCGGATGGATCTGGGCGGAGACGTCGAAGCCCGTGGTGATGACCTCGTCGCCGGCGGCGGTGCAGCGGCGCAGAAGCTCGCGCCCCCAGGAGCCGTCGATGGAGATGACGCGGCGGGCCGGGTAGTCCTTCGAGAACAGAAGCGCCTTGGCCTCGAAGTAGTCGTCGAAGGTGTGGTGGTAGTCCAGGTGGTCCTGGGTGAGGTTCGTGAACGCCGTCACGGCGAAGTCGGTGTCCCAGGTACGGCGCAGATCGAGCGCGTGCGAGCTCACCTCCATGGCCACCACCGTGCAGCCCGCGTCGCGCATCCGCGCGAACAGCTTCTGCAGGTCGGGCGACTCCGGCGTGGTGCGCTCGGCGTGCTCCATGGCGCCGGCGATCTTGTTGCCCACGGTGCCGATGACGCCGCAGCGGTTGCCGGCCACACTCGCGATGTGCTCCACCAGGTAGGTCGTGGTGGTCTTGCCGTTGGTGCCCGTGATGCCCACGAGCGAGAAGGCGCGGGAGGGGTTGTCGTAGTAGTTCGCCGAGGCGTAGGCCATGGCCTTGCGCGAGTCGGAGACGACGACCTCGGTGACATCGGTGGCGTCGGCCAGGTACACCTTGCGCTCGGCCACCAGCGAGGTGGCCCCACGGTCGATGGCGTCCTGGGCGAAGGAGTGGCCGTCGACGACGGTGCCGACGATGCAAAAGAACATATCGTTCGGGCGAACCTCGTCGCTGCGGAACGCCAGCCCTGCCACCTCCTCGTTCCCGTTGCCGATGATGGTGCAATCCATCCCTTGGAAGAGCTCTGAGCAGGTCTTGGTCATAACGGTATCGTTCCTCTAATTCGACGGCATCGAAGTAATGTTGTACTGCTTGACAGCGTTCTCCATTATATCGTTGAAGATCTGCGTGGTCTGGCGCATGGCGTAAACCTCGTTGGCTCCTACAAAACAAACTAAATTGCTTGACGAGTTGTCAATGAAGCCGCAGAAGCCGATGTTGTAGACTTCCTTCTTGTATCCGCCCTCTTCCGAGGCGATTTCCGCTGTGGACGTCTTGCCGCAGACCTCGTAGCCCTCGATGTCGGCGGCGGCTCCCGTGCCGTCGGTGACTACCGAGCGCAGCATCGAGCGCATATCGGCGAGCACCGTTTCGTCGACGCCCGTCTCCTCGCTTTCCCATTCGGCCACGTCCCCGCTCTGGGGCTTCGAGATGAGGAAGTGCGGGGTCACGAGCGTCCCGTCGTTGGCGATGGCGCTGTAGAAGCGCGCCATCTGCAGCGGCGTCACCGCGATGCCCTGGCCGAAGCTCACGTTGTAGCCCGTGATCTTGGCCCAGTTGTCGAAGTCGAGCACGTTGCCGGCCGCCTCGCCGGGATAGTCCACGCCGGTGGATTCGGTGAAGTGGAAGCGCTTGATGTTGTCGTAGAGCTTGTCGAAACCCGCCTGTTCCGTGGCCAGCGAGATGCCCACGTTCGACGAGTGATTCAGGATCTCGCGCAGCGAGTAGGTCTCGCCGTCGCGCTCGTGGGAGTCGGACACGTCGTAGTCGTCGGCGGAGATGGAGCTCGGGCAGAACATGGTGTCCTCGGGGCCCATCGTCCCCTGCTCCAGGATGGTGAGCGCCGAGACGGACTTGAAGGTGGAACCGGGCTCGTAGGCCTGGGTGATGGCCTTCACCGATTCGCTGCCCACCTGCGACGAGGACATGTCGGCCGGGTTCATGTAGGGCAACGAGCACGCGGCGTAAATCTCGCCGGTGGCGGCGTCCATGACGATGGACGAGCCCTCCTCGGTCTCCAGATCCTTCACGCCCTCGGCGAGCGCCTGTTCCACGGTGTCCTGCAGCTTGATGTCGAGGGAGACCATGATGTCCTGGCCGTTGACGGCCGGCGTCTCCTCCTTCACGCCGCCGGGAATGGGGAATCCCTGCTCGCCGCGCTCGGCGGTGTAGGTGCCCGGCGTGCCGGAGAGGATGTCGTTGTATTGCAGCTCGAGGCCGGTGATGCCCTCGCCGTCGACGTTGCAGTAGCCGATGACCTGGCCGCCGATGGCGCCGTTGGGGTACTCGCGGCGGGTGTCGGCGATGAAGTAGACGCCGTCGAGCTTGAGTTCTTTGACCTTATCGGCCACTTCCACGTCGGCCTGGCGCTTGATGTAGACGAAGGTGGTGGAAGGGGTGGACAGAAGCTCGCGGTAGTCGGCCGCATCTCCCCCGAGCACCGAGGCCAGAGACGCCGCCTCGGCCGCCGCATCGGTCACCTCCACGGGGTTCGCGTAGATGGTGGTGGCCTCCACCGAGGTGGCCAGCACGATGCCGTTGCGGTCGTAGATGGTGCCGCGGCGCGGCGTCGTCTCGAAACTGACCGTGCGGGACTCCTCGGCCATGGCCGAGTACTGATCCGATACGATGACCTGCAGAAACACCAAGCGCAGGAAGAACACGGCCGCTATGGCCGCGAAAACCAGCAGCAGCACCTTGGCGCGCCCGGAGACCGTCGGCATGGCCGCGTCGATGGCGGCGCCCACGCCGGCGCGGGCCGGGCGAGGGGCGCCCGCGCGCCCCGAGGGGCGGCTGGACCGGTTGCCGCCTGCAAAGCCGCGACCCCGCGAGGAGGCCGAGGCCCGACCCGTGCGCGAGGAGGCGCGCCGGGGCTCGTCGAAGGAGCGTCCGCGGACGCGCCCGGTGCGCGAGGCATCGGCGCGGCCGCCGCGGCCGCTTTTGTCGGGGTAGCGGTAGCGTTCCATGGGATTAGAGCCCCTTCATGCGCGCCACCGACTCCGACAGCGACAGGCTGCCGGCGCCATCGGTGGCGACGATATCGGGAGACAGCGTGATCTGCTCGCTGCACTCGGGGGCCGGGGCCGCCATGCCGAGGGCCGTGGCCTGGGCCTTGATGCGCGAGGGGTTCGCCAGCACGCTCTGGGACACCTCCAGCTCGTTGCCCTCGGCCCGGGCGGTCTCGATGCTCGTCTGCAGCGAGCGCGTCTCCAGCGCGCAGGAAGCGGCGGCCGAGGTGATGGCCACGCGGGCCATGGCGATGAGCGCTATGACGATGCAGATGACGGCGCAGGCCTTCGCCAGGGAAAGCGCCGCCGCCGAGATGCCCTCGCTCTGGGCGCGGCGACCGGCACCGGGCACCACCGAGATGGAGGGCGCCTCCTCGAAGGAGAGCTCCTCGGCCAGAGACGAGGAGACGTAGCGGGCGCCGCGGTAGCCGGAGGCAGCGCCGGCGCGTCCGGCGGAGGAGCGCCCATAAGAGACGCGGTCGGTGCGGGGGCGCGACGTGCGCGAGTATGATGCGGCGCTCATCTTGGCCCTCCTCACTCATTCTGCGGCTCAAGCGTCCATTAAGGCTTAACAAGCCCGATGACAGCGTCCTCGGGCTTGCTTTTGTTCTCTTGTCGGGCGACTCCCCTAGCGCTTGCGCGCCACGCGCAGCTTGGCACTGCGCGAGCGGGGGTTCCGCTCGATTTCCTCCGCGCTGGGCAGCAGAGGCTTGCGGGTGATAAGGTCGAGTACCGGCTGCTTTCCGCACACGCACACCGGGATGTCCGGCGGGCAGGTGCATCGGTTCGCGAAATCCGCGAACATGTCCTTCACGATGCGGTCTTCCAAAGAGTGGTAGCTGATCACCGCGATGATGCCGCCCGGATTGAGCCAGCGTACCGCCGCGTCAAGGCCGCGACGCAGAACGGTCAGCTCCGAGTTGACTTCAATCCGAAGGGCTTGGAAGGTGCGCTTGGCGGGATGTCCCCCCGCGCGCCTCGCCGAGGCGGGTATAGCCGCCTTGATCACATCGACCAGCTGACCACTCTCGGTTATCGGAGCGTCCGCCCGCGCCTTCACGATGAAGTCCGCGATGCGGCTCGCCCACTTCTCGTCCGAGTAACTGCGAATGATCCGAGTGAGATCTGCTGCGTTGTAGGTGTTGACGATCTCTTCTGCGGTTAGAGTTTGTTTCCCCGGATCCATCCGCATGTCGAGGGGGCCGTTCTCCTTGAAGGAGAAGCCACGTGATTGCGTGTCTATCTGCACCGATGAGACGCCCAGGTCGAACAGTATCGCGTCGATGCCGGGGATCTCGCAACTCGCGAGCAGCTCATCGAGGTCGCCGAAGTTGCCGCGCAGAAGCGCGAGCTCGGGACGATCGCCCGCAGGTATCGACTCCAGCTTCGCGGCGGCCTCGGTGAGCGCCACCTCGTCCTGGTCGATGCCGATGAGCAGGCCGCCGGCGCCCAATTGCTTGGCCGCCTCGAAGGAGTGCCCCGCGAAGCCGAGCGTGGCGTCCACGAACACCGGATGATCCGGAAGGTCGAGGGCGTCGATGCATTCGGTGAGAAGAACGGGTATGTGCCGGTATTCGCTTGTCACGGTTCGCTCGCTTTCCGCCTAGCTGTAGAACAGCCCCAGATCGACTTCGTCGCTCATGGCCTTGAAGCGGTCGGCGTCCCAGATCTCGAAGCGGCCCGTGTTGCCCACGACCACGACTTCCTTGTCGATGCCGACGGCGGCGCGCACTTCCGGGGACAGCATGATGCGCCCCGAGGCGTCCACCTCGACATCGCGGGCGCGGCTCTTCAGCACGCGGCGAAGCTTGACGTGCTCGCGGTCGGACTCCTTGTACTCGCCGAACCGATCGATGAACAGCTTCTCGACCCATTCGTTGAAATCGGGCGTCTCGAACACGTACACGCACTCGTTGGTCAGCTCCGGCGTCACCACGAGATCTTTGGAAAGAACCTTGCGGAACTTCGCGGGAAGGGCCATGCGACCTTTGCCGTCGACCTTGAAATGGAACTCGCCGTTGAGATCTACCCCATGTTGGGGCAGCTCGCTTGTCCCTTCGGTGTCGGCGGTGGCGGCCACGTGTTCCTTTCCGTGCTGCGTTTTGAGGGAGATTTGATTTCGTTTGGAGTGCGTTTCGAAATCCCGCTCGGTCGTTTTCCACAGCACGCATATTACCCCACAATGCCCCACTTCGCAACATTTTCTCCCACTTTTGCCCTATTTTCACCCCACTTGTCATCCTCAAGATATGGAAGGGTAACCGAAGGAAAATGCGAGCATTTCCCATATCTTGTATTCGTATTGAGGTATTGCGCACAATGGCCACTAGATATGCCCGACTCATGCGGATGGTGGGGCGCGGTGGGGCGCGCGACCGCGCACGTGCCACCTGTGAACGAGATTTGAAGAGGTGCGCCAAGACGGCCGCCGAGCGGCTACAATGAGGTCCGCGCATCCTGCGCCGAGTCCTGCGCCGTCCCGATCGGAGACGCAGCGAAAAGTCGGAAGATCTCCCGAAAGAAGGAGCCCCGTGTTCGAATTAGAGAACGCCCTGGACGAGTACTTGTCCCATCTGCGCATCGAGCGCGGGGCATCGCCGCGCACGGCCGAGGCCTACCGACGCGATCTGGAGGACTACCTCGCCTTCCTCGACGGCGAGGGCGTGGAGGGCTTCGGCGACATCGACCGCGAGAAGGTGGCCGCCTTCGAGCGCAGCCTCATGGAGCAGAACCTCGCCGTCACCACCGTGCGCCGGCGCATCTCCGCCGTGCGCGGCTACCACCGGTTCCTTGTGCGCGAGGGGCTCACCGATGCGAACCCGGCCGACGCCGTGGACATTCCCAAGGCCGCCGACCGGCTGCCGGACGTGCTTTCCATCGAGGAAGTGGGCGAGATGCTGGACGCCTTCGTGGGCACCCGGCCGAGCGACTTGCGCGACCGGGCGCTTTTGGAAGTGCTCTACGGTTGCGGGCTGCGCGCCAGCGAGGCCGTGGGGCTCGATATGGAGGCCGTCAACTTCGACGACGGCTTCCTGCGCGTGTTCGGCAAGGGGTCCAAGGAGCGCATCGTGCCCATTGCCGGCGCGGCCGAGCGCGCGCTGCGCCGGTATTTAGCCGAAGGGCGCCCGGCCCTCGCGCGCGCGGCCGCCAACCCGACCGCCGATGCCACGGCTGCGGTGTTCCTGAACCAGCGGGGCGGCCGCCTCGGGCGCCAGAGCGTCTTCAACCTGGCGCGCAAGGCCGGCCGCGTCATCGGCCGCTACGATCTGCACCCCCACACCTTGCGCCACTCGTTTGCCACCCACATGCTGAAGGGCGGCGCCGATCTGCGCGTGCTGCAGGAGATCTTGGGCCACGCCGACATGTCCACCCTGCAGGTGTACACGCACCTCGACCGCACCCACCTCCACGAGGAGTACGCCCACGCCCATCCCCGCGACAAAATGAATATCTAGACCGTCATCTCCCCGGCGAGGGGGCGCGCCACGGCGGCGGCCACCTCGGTCGCCGTGAGGCCCTGGCCGAACAAGTGCATGAGCTTGGTGAGGGCCGCCTCGCAGGTCATGTCGTAACCGGACACGACGCCGGAGCGCGCCAGAGCGTCACCGGTGGCGTAGCGCTTCTCCTCCACACCGCCCGCAGGGCACTGGGTCACGTTCACGACCACCTTTCCCGCGCGCACCGTATCGGCCATAAGCTCGGTGAACCATGACTCGGTGGGCGCGTTGCCGGCGCCGAACGTGCGCAGCACGAGGGCCTTCACGGCCTTCGATTCCAGCTGGGGCCGCAGCACCGCCTCGGTGATACCGGGATACAGAAACACCACCGACACCGCATCGTCCATGGCGAGCGCCGCCGCCAGCGTCCCTCCCGTAGCGGGCCGAGCGAGCAGGCGCTCGCGGAAAACGATGTGCAGGTCCATGTCGGCCAAGGGCGGGTAATTGAACGATTGGAAGGCGCCGAAATTTGTGGAGCTGACCTTCGTCGCGCGGTTGCCGCGCCACAGATGGCGCCCGAACGAGATGGCCACCTCCTGCACCATGGGCTCGCCGGCCTCGGTGCGGGCCGCGGCGATCTGCAGCGCCGTGATGAGGTTCTCAGTACCGTCCTCGCGGATCTCGCCGATGGGCAGCTGGCTTCCCGTGAGCACCACCGGTTTGGCCAGACCGGGCAGCATGAACGAGAGCGCCGAGGCGGTGTAGGCCATGGTATCGGTGCCGTGCAGCACGACGAAACCGTCGAAGTCCTCGTAGCGGTCGGCGATCACGGACGCTATCCGGGCCCAGCAGGCCGGGTTCATGTTCGAGGAATCGATGGGCGGATCCATCTCCACGTGATCGAGGTTAAAGCCGAGACGCCCGATCTTCGGCACGTTCTTCATCAGATGATCGAAGCTGAAGGGCACGAGCGCGCCGGTGGAGAGATCCTCGGTCATGCCGATGGTGCCCCCGGTGTACACGATGAGAATGCGGGGTTGCATAAGCTAATCCTTTCGATGGCGAAACCACGAGGCGCGGGTGGCGGGCTCCTTCTTGCGATGCAGGGTGGCGCGGCGAAACAGCTCGGCGCAGAAGTGCTTGGCCGTTCGCGCGCCACGGGCCACCTTCGGCGTGAGGTCGGCCTCGTCGGAGGTCTTCCAATCGTAGTACACCGACAGGTAGCGCAGGAACACCACGGTGAACACGCAGGCCGCGGCCGCCAGCACGAGCGGCGCCTTCGCGAAAGCCATGGCCGCGAACACGAACGCGCCGCCGAATCCGGCCACCGCGTAGAAGTTCGAGCGCTGGAACACGCCCGGCGTCTCCCCCACCGAGATATCGCGCAGAGCGCCGCCGCCCACGCTGGTAAGCGCGCCCAAAATGACCACCATCACGAAGCCCTCCCCGCAAGCGAAGGCCTTGTTGGCCCCGGCCAGTGCGAACAGGGCCACCGAGAGCGCGTCGGCGAAGAACAGCACCTGGCCCGTGTGGCGAAACAGCCCCCGGAAGTAGAACACGAACACCGCCAGGCAGATGCATATGAGGATGACCTCGGGATATTCCATGAAGTAGACCCCGTGATCCTGCAGCAGCAGATCGCGGATGATGCCGCCGCCGTAGGCTGTCACGAGCCCCAGCACAATGGTGCCCACGATGTCCAGCTTGCGGTCGCAGGCGAAGATGGCCCCGGTGAGAACGCCCACGGCGACGCTGAAGAAGTCGGCCCCGAAGGGCACCTGCAGGGCGCCTCCCCCGGCGAAGAGCTGCTCCATGGCTTACTTGTGGTAGAAGCGGTGCTGCTCGTACTTCGGCTCGCAGCACACGTTGATGCCGAGTGTCTTGTACAGCTTCTCGTCGGCCGCGGAGATGATGACCGAGAAGTAGGCGTCGCAACCGCGCAGCTTGTCGGCGTTGTCGATGAGCTCGGCGGCCAGCGGGTTGTGCACCGAGGAGATGGACAGCGCCAGCAGCGTCTCGTCGGAGTGCAGGCGCGGGTTGTGGCTCTTCAGGTGCTCGGTCTTCAGGTGGCAGATGGGCTCCAGCACGTCGTCGGAGATGACGTACAGCTCGTCGTCGACCCCCGAGACGCCCTTGAGCGCATTCATGAGCAGAGCCGACGCCGCGCCGAGCAAATTGCCCGTCTTGCCCGTGACCACGCGCCCGTCGGGCAGTACCATGGCGCCGGCGGGGCCGCCCGTCATTTCCTCCTTCAGAAGTGCCGCCGAGCGGGCCGGCGAGAGATTCTGGGTGATGTTCGCCTGGTTCATGAGCAGCTCGATCTTCTTCAGGGCCTCCTCGCCCACGCCCGTGCGCTTGATCTCCTCGGCGGTCTGGAAGTAACGGCGCACGATCTCGTTGTTGCCCGCCTCGCGGCACGCCTCGTCGTCGGAAATGGCCAGCCCCGCCATGTTCACGCCCATGTCCGTGGGCGACTGGTAGGGACACTCACCGGAGATGCGCTCCATGGTGGCGCGCAGCACAGGGAAGATCTCCACGTCGCGGTTGTAGTTCACCGTGGTCTCGCCGTAGGCCTCCAAATGAAACGGATCGATGATGTTGTCGTCGTCCAAATCGGCCGTGGCCGCCTCATAGGCGATGTTCACCGGATGGGACAGCGGCAGATTCCAAATGGGGAAGGTCTCGTACTTGGCGTAGCCGGCGGTGATGCCACGCTTGTGCTCATGATAGAGCTGGGAGAGGCAGGTGGCCATCTTGCCCGAGCCGGGGCCCGGGGCGGTCACCACGACGATGGGGCGCTCGGTTTCGATGTACTCGTTTTTGCCGAAGCCCTCGTCGGAGACGATGTAGTCGATGTCGTTGGGATAGCCCGGAATCGGGTAATGCAGGTAGCTCGTGATGCCCATGGCCGTGAGCCGCTTGCGGAACAGGTCGGCGTCGGGCTGGTTGGCGTAGCGGGTGATGACCACGCTTCCCACTTTGAAGCCCATGGAGCGGAAGATGTCCATGAGGCGCAGCACGTCCTCGTCGTAGGTGATGCCGAGGTCGCCGCGCACCTTCGAGCGCTCGATGTCGTTGGCGTTGATGGCGATGACGATCTCCACGTCATCCTTCATCGATTGCAGCATGGAGATCTTCGTGTCCGGCTTGAAGCCGGGCAGCACGCGCGAGGCATGGTAGTCGTCGAAGAGCTTGCCGCCGAACTCGAGGTAGAGCTTGCCGCCGAACTGATCGACCCGCTCGCGGATACGTTCGGCCTGCAGCTCGATGTACTTGTCGTTGTCGAATCCCTCGCGCATGGGCGACACTCCTTCGAAGACGGGGGCACGAATCCGCCGCGCCCGGGCAGGCGCAGGCAACCGATTCAGTATAACGCAGCAGCCTGCCATCCCCCAGCGACTTCCCGCCCGTTCGCGTCATTTGCACAGACGGCACGAGACGCCCTACAGAGCGGCGGCGATGGCGTCGGCAACGAACTGGTTCAGCGATTCCTTCCGCACGGCCGCGGCCAGGGCGGCAGCGCGATGCAAATCAGGATTGATGCGCACGTTGAACGATCCCTTATAGGATTTCTCCGGCTGCTTCCCTTTTTCCTTGCAAAAGGAAAGGTAATCGTCGACGGCCTCATGGAAAGCGCTTTCCACCCCCGCGGCAGTCTCCACCTCGAAGTACACACCGTCGCTCATGCCGACCACCGACCCGCAGAGCAGCCCTTCCTCGCTATCGAATTCCACCGTTGCGTAATAGCCCCGGTAGGACAACACGTTGCTCATAGCTCATCCTCTCCGTGGAGAAATCTCACTGCCGCCCGAACCGCGCCGCGGGACATCTCGTCGGACGGATGCGGCGCGTGCATGATGAGCATGCGCCCATCCCGTGCCCGATAGAACCGCACGCGAGAGCCCGAGGTGGAGCCCTTTTGATCGAGCTCGTAGCCCAGATGCTCCATGATGCGAGTGAAATCGCGAAACCGAAACGTGCGGGGCATCTCCATGAGCATCGCCAGCAACTTCTCCACCTGAGTCATCGTTGCCTTCTTTCTGCAACTAAATTATAGTTGCTTTCTTTCTCCTCTTCAACCTCTTTTTCGTCTCATAATATAGTACATTTGTTCTTATTATACAAGATCTAATAAGAGACCCAGAGCGCTACTGATCAGCGACGCGCTCTATGAGAGTGATGAGTTCTTGGCGGGAATGAACATCGCATTTTCCATAGATGTGCTTGATATGAGAGCGCACGGTGTTGGTGGTGACGAACTGCAGCTCGGCGATGAAGGCAGCAGAGCGGCCTGCGGCGAACAGGCGCAGCACCTCGGTCTCCCGCGGCGACAACCGGAACCGTTCGGATACGCGCGCCACGCCGCGACCGTAGGGGCTCGAAGCGCTTTCCCCGGAGGCATCTTCCAGGCGGCAGCCTTCCCCATGCAGCGCCTCACCGCCCCCGCGGTGCCCTCCCGTCAGAGACCCCAAAACCCCCGCGTCTATATCAATCTCTTGCCTTCGTACGGCATCCCCGCCAGCCGATCCATCGCCGCGGCCCCACAGCAGATCATTCACGTGTTTCTCGGTGAATACCCACACGGCGCATATGAGCAGCGCAAGGGCCAGTACCGCCGCCACCATGCGCCTATCGAGTCCGCCGGGGCCGGTAGCCGCCTCCAACGAGCATCCCAGCAGATAGCCTACGGTCTCAATCAAATAGAAGCCCGACAGCAGCGAAAGCGGTCGCACGCGCAGGGAAAGAGCCAACTCGGCTAGTACCAAATAGGTCGTCATCTCGAAGAGGGAATAACCCGTGGACATGAGGGCGCTCGACAGCGGCGAGTAACCACCTTGGGCGAGGAACACGAGGAAGGCCGCAGTGGCGAAGGTGATAAGCGTCTTGGCCAGCGTGGCGACGAAAGCCGACCCAAGCAGCCCCGCCACAGCCACGAACAGCAGTACGGCAGCGAATTTGGTGCCCACGATGACGCCGACGACCACATTTGCGTCCTGCTGGTAGAGCAGCTGCTGAAGGAAGCCGAAGCCCGCGGATACCATCGCCAAACCCACCATGAGGGAAGGCGGAAAGGAGCCGGTTCGCTTGAACACCGGATCCGCGCAGGGCGCCCACACGCCGCGTCTCCACGCTCGGTAAGATAGTCCCAAAGCCACCGAACCGGCGATAAGAAGAGCAATGGTCCCCTCGAAGGGCGCCCCGTCTCCGATGACAGCAAGCGGCGCGTTGACAAGCGCGCTGCCCACCACCGCGCGGAGAACCCACAGCGACGAGCAGGAGCACAGCAACTCGAGCACCATCACGGTGAGCAGCGCCGAGGCTCCCTGCACGCACGCGATGCCGATCCATGCGGAGATGATGCCATAGGCGGTGTTCGATGCGCCCGCACACAGCAACATACCGAGCACGTTGGAAGCGGGTGCCACCGCGAAGAGCCAAGGCTGCGCGACCGCGCTGCCGACAGATCGCGCCGTCACGAGCAGCAGGCCGTAGGCGACCACCGAGAGCAGTTCCGGAGTCCCGAAGGACGCGAGCGCCGAGGCCGACGTTCCCGAAAGTGCCCGCAGCGCTCCCACGGGAAAGGCCGAGGATGCCTCCATAGCTGCGAACAGCAGCGCCATAGCCCATACGAGGGGCATTGAAAGCGTCGCGCGCACCGTCTGCAAAGCGTTGTGTGCCATAGCCCTCCTTTCGAGGGCATTATGCCAGATAACATCCCTCCCCTCCCCAATTTCACCCAAAAGTGGGGATGATCGAACGGCCCGGGAGACAGCATTTTCATCAGTTTCGCGGTCTGGGCGATCCGAGGTAGCCGCCGTAGGATGGCGGACGTGCCTGGGCCAAAAACAGCACGGGCCTTTAAAACCAGAGAAAGGATACGGGAGGATGAGCACGATGCACGACACCCCAAGCAATACGGCACTTTCACGACGTGGATTCCTCAAAGCAGCCGCCTTGAGCGGAGCAGGACTGGCCGGTGCGACCATGCTGGGCGGCTGCGCCCCCGCAACGTCCTCTTCGAATAGCAGCGCGACAAGTGGCGACGACCTCGCCGCCACGGGAGAGCCCTCGTTCCTCACTGCCCCCGCATCCATCGATGCTGACGAGATAGCCGAAACCGTCGACACCGATGTGCTCGTTATCGGCTCGGGTATCGCCGGCGCCATCACCGCGAGCAGCTGCACCGAGCAGGGCCTGAAGGTGTTCCTCGTGGAGAAGGCCGAGGCTCCCCGCAACATCGGCCTGGACTACGGCTTTGTCAATCCCGGTATCATGGCCGAAAAGAACATCGAGCCCGTGGATGTGTATGAAGTGGTGCGCGACCACATGGAGAAGTCCTGCCATCGCTGCCGTGGCGACAAAGTCTATCGCTTCATGAGCGAATCCGGAGCCGCCGGCGACTGGTACCTCGAGAAGGCCCGCGGCTACGGATTCGTTCCCGAAGTCATCGCCATGAAGAGCAACAGCGACCACTTCAAGAACTACGTGCACGTTGTGGAGTTATGGCCCGACGAGGGCGCCGTCGCCGACGACGGCGACTGGTATGCGGCAACGAAGGCCATGATCGCGAACCTCCAGCAGGAGGTGGTGAGCGGCGGCGGTGAGTACCGCAACCTCACTGAGGCCGTGCAACTCCTCGTCGATGGCGGCCGCGTGACCGGCGCCATCTGCAAGGGCGAGAACGGCTATCTGCAGGTGAACGCGGCCAAGGGCGTCGTGTTGGCTTGCGGCGACTACGCAGCAGACCCAGAGATGCTGGACTACTATACCGCCTGGGATTTCGACAGCTTCGACCCTGATTTCTTCATCAACGAGAGCACGGGCACTGGCGATGGACACAAGATGGGTCTGTGGGCAGGCGCCGCAATGCAACCGGGACCGCATCCCCTCATGACCTTCATGGCCTACGCCTATTCCTATCTGCGCGTAAACAACCTGGGTCAGCGCTACGTCAATGAGGACGCAGGCTATACTGGCGGCGGCAATGCGCAGCTGATCCAGCCGGCGGCCGCTTCATGGGCCATCTGGGATGACAAGTGGCGCGAAGAGCTCCCGAATCAGATGCCCTATGCCGGCGGCATGAGCTGGGATCAAGACGGCCGACGCATTCAAGACCCGTGGACGCCGGAAGGCGAGGAAGAGCTCGCGTTCTCCTGGGAAATCGAGGATGGACTGCTTGTGCAGGCCAACAGCCTAGAGGAGCTGGCAAACGTCATGGGGCTGGCTCCCGAGGCCATCGAGACCTTCCTCGCCACCGTGAAGCGCTACAACGAACTCGTCGATGCGGGCGACACCGATTTCGGCAAACGACCCGAGCTTATGGCGAAGATCGAGCAGCCTCCCTTCTACGGCCTGCGCATGAACGTGGAACTGGGAGTGAGCGTCAGCGGCCTCATCACAAACGCCGACTCCGAGTGCCTCACCGAAGCGGGCGCAGTCATCCCCGGGCTGTATGCCGTGGGCAACAACGCCGGCGGCCTGTTCGGCATCGACTACAACGAAGTGACCATCCCGGGCATCTCGCTGGGCCGCTGCGTCACTTTCGGCTGGCTGCTCGGGCAGCACTTGGCGAAATAGCATGTTGGTCTTGATCGGCATTCTTATCAAAGCGACGACGGCTTGACGGAGCATCTCTCTGGCAACCACGACAAGCTGCTCCAATCGATAAGTATTCGCCGGTCAAACCATTGCACGTAAAAAGCGCCGACCTGAGGGCCGGCGCTTGAGGTTGCACATGCGTTTTGGAAGCTAAGCTAGCACTTGCCGAGCTCGCACTTGAGCTCTTCCTCGTCCTTGATGGACAGCGAGGTCTGCAGGATGTCGCCGCCGAAGGGGCGCATGGCCTCGGCGAACTTGTCCTCGGTCATGGAGCTGACCACCATGAACACGGCCGCCTCGTCCTTCTGGGTCAGCAGGTTGCGCACACGGTCCTGGAAGTCCTCGTCCACGCCGCGCTTCACGAAGAAGCCCGTGAGCGCGCCCAGGCCCGCGCCGATTGCGGCGCCCCAGAAGGGGATGAGGAAGATGAGCCCGAACAGCATGCCCCAGAACAGACCCCACACGGTGGAGTTGCCGATGGGCTGGCCCGGCGTGACCACGTCGAACTTGTCGTTGTCGCGGCGGGCGACCACGGCCACCGACTGGAGGTTCACGATGAAATCGTCGCCGAGGCTCAGCACCTCCTGATAGGCCTCCTTGGCCTTCTCCTCGGTGGGATAGCCCAAAACGAGCAGCGTAGACATAAGCGCGTCCTTTCTCTTGGAAACTGCGTTGACGCCCAGTCTAAAGATGACCCCGCAGCAAAGCGCAACGCGCCCGCGAACCGTCACTGCGCGGAAGGCACGCCGTTGTCGGCCCGTTATAGGATGCGCGACCGGATGGCGCGCGCCCATCTGCGCCTCCCTCACTGGCCGCCCGTTGCCCCGGTGCTCCCGACTCGTGTTTCGAACGCGTTACAACGTCGGCGCGTTTCATGTCGGAAACATTGGGGGCGTAGGCTGGTTAAGCGTTGGGAAGTCGCGCGGGCGCACGGCTTCGAGGCGCATGTTTCATGCCCGGGCGCGAGCCTGCGGCGGAAGGAGGCCGGCATGGCCAAGCACATCTTCGTTACCGGCGGCGTCGTCTCATCGCTCGGCAAGGGCATCACCGCCGCGTCCCTCGGCCAGCTTCTGAAGGCCCGGGGCTATAAAGTGACCATGCAGAAGATGGATCCGTATCTGAACGTGGACCCCGGCACCATGAGCCCCTTCCAGCACGGCGAGGTGTTCGTCACCGAGGACGGTCACGAGGGAGACTTAGACCTCGGCCACTACGAGCGCTTCATCGACGAGAACCTCTCCCGCGAGAGCAACTTCACCCAGGGCTCCATCTACCAGACGCTCATCGCCCGCGAGCGGCGCGGCGACTTCCTCGGCGGCACCGTGCAGGTCATCCCGCACGTGACCGAGGCCATCAAGGAGCGGATCCGCCGCGCGGCCGAGCAGTCCGGCGCCGACATCGTCATCTCGGAAATCGGCGGCACCATCGGCGACATCGAGGGCCTGCCCTTCATCGAGGCGGCGCGCCAGTTCAAGAAGGAGATGGGGCCGGGCAACGTGCTGTTCGTCCACGTGACGCTCGTGCCGTACATCGCCGCAGCCCACGAGGTGAAGACGAAGCCCACCCAGCACTCGGTAAAGGAGCTGCGCAGCTTGGGCGTGCAGCCGGACTTCATCGTGTGCCGATCCGACCACGAGATCACCGATGGGGTGCGCGAGAAAATCGCGCTGTTCTGCGACGTGGACACCGACGACGTGCTCGCCTGCCCCGATGCCCCCTCCATCTACGAGGTGCCCATCAGCCTCTACGAGCAGGGATTCGACATCTCGGCCCTGGCGAAGATGGGCCTGGCGCCCCGCAAGATCAAGCTCGCCCCGTGGCGGGCCTTCCTGAAGGCGAAGGACGCCTGCGCAGGCGAGCTGGACATCGCCGTGGTGGGCAAGTACGTGAGCCTGCCCGACGCCTACCTCTCCATCAACGAGGCGCTCGTGGCCGCCGGCATCGCGACGGGGCGCCATGTGAACGTGCACCTCATCGACGGCGAGGAGCTCACCGACAAGAACGCTGATGCGGTGCTCGGCGGCATGGACGGCATCCTCGTGCCCGGCGGCTTCGGCGCCCGCGCCTTCGAGGGCAAGATCGCCGCGGCCCGCTACGCCCGCGAGAACAACGTGCCGTTTCTGGGCATCTGCCTGGGACTGCAGGCGGCGGTCTGCTCCTTTGCCCGCGACGTGTGCGGCTTGGACGGCGCCACTTCCGCGGAGTTCGCCGACGCGGCGCCGGAGGGGACACCCTTCGTCATCGATCTGATGCCCGAGCAGGAGGATGTGGAAGACAAGGGCGGCACCATGCGCCTGGGCGCCTACCCCTGCAAGGTGGTGCCCGGCACCCGCGCGGCACGGGCCTACGGCGAGCCCGTCATTTACGAGCGCCATCGCCATCGCTTCGAGGTGAACAACGCCTACCGCGACGCGCTTGTGGAAGGCGGCCTCGTGATTTCGGGCCTCTCCCCCGACGAGCGCCTCGTGGAGATGATCGAGCTGCCCGACCATCCCTTCTTCGTCGCCAGCCAGGGCCACCCCGAGTTCAAGAGCCGTCCCGGCAAACCCCATCCCCTCTTCGCCGCCTTCGTGGAAGCCGCCAACGAACGCAAGGGAGCGTAGAGCCTACACGGGGCGCGGATGGCCTTCCTCGGTGGTGAGGACGACCGGGCCGTCTTCGGTGATGGCGACGGTTTTCTCGAAGTGCACCGAGGGCTTCCCGTCGCGGGTGCGCACGAGCCAGCCGTCAGAGCATTGCTTCACCTTGCGAGTACCCATGTTCACCATAGGCTCGATAGCGAGCACCATGCCCGGCAGAAGCTTCAGCCCCGTGCGGCGACGCCCGAAGTTCGGGACGTTCGGATCCTCGTGCATCTCGCGTCCGATGCCGTGGCCCACGTAGTCGCGCACCACCGAGTAGCCGGCCGCCTCGGCCAGCGACTGCACCGCGTGCCCGATGTCGCCGAGGCGCTTGGTGGGACGCGCGTTGTCGAGCCCCTCCCACATGCAGCGCTCCCCCACCTCCAGCAGGCGCTGCACCTCGGGTGCCACCGTGCCCACCGGATACGTCCAGGCGTTGTCGCCCACCCAGCCGTCCACGATGGCCCCGGTGTCGATGGAGATGAGGTCGCCCTCGCGCAGGACGAGCTTCCTCGAGGGAATGCCGTGCACCACGGCATCGTTCACCGAGGCGCAGATGGAGCCGGGAAAGCCGCCGTAGCCCTTGAAGGCCGGAACGCCGCCCTCGGCGCGGATGACCTTCTCGGCGATGGCGTCCAGCTCGGCCGTGGTGATGCCGGGCTCGACCGCCTCGCCCACGCGCCGCAGCGCCAGCGCCGACACGCGGCCCGCCTCCTTCATGGCCTCGATCTGAGTCGGGGACTTCAACTTCACTGCCATGGAATCACGCTTTCTGCTTGCTGATCTTATCTGCCCGAGGCCCTGCGACCTCGCACGGCGCGCACCGTGCGCGCGGACGCGTCGCGTTATCGCCTCAGCTTCCGGGCGACTTTGCGGACGGCGCCCGAAATGAAGGACGCCTCGGGCCAGTCGCCGCGCACGGCGGGGCCGAACGTCACGACGAGAGCCGCGCACCCGCCGGCAACCACGTAGGCGAAGGCGCGGACGACGCTGCCGTCCATGGGCCCGAAGCCGAGCGTGAGCCCCACGAGCACCCCGTAGCCCACCACGGCTCCGGCGCCGCCCAGGGCGAGCGCCACGATAAACGAGCGCATCACCGCGCCGAGCCCCATGGGCCCGAAATGCCGCCGCAGGTACGCGAAGGCGATTACGTCGCCGATAACGTAGGAGACGATGGTCGAGGCCGCAATGGACTCCAACGTGACGTCCAGTCCCTGCTGGTAAGCCCAGGCCGCCCCCAGCGTGACCGCCACCTGGGCCGCCACCGCCGCAAAGTTGATGACCGAGAAGACTCCCATGCGCCGAATGGAGCTGAATATCTTGTTCAAGTAGGCGTTCACCCCGTAGAACGGCAGCGCCACGGCCATGACGGCCAGATAGCTCGCGATCTCGCCTATGGCATCGGCGGTGAACGCGCCGATATGGTACAGCGTCACGAGCGGTGTCGCGAACACCATGAGGTAGAGCGCCATGGGGATCATGAGGAAGAGAATCTGCCGCGTGCCGTCGATGATGCCCGCGATGACACCGCGGGTGTTCCCATCGGCCTGCATGTCCGACAGCTCCGTGAACAGCGTGGTGGTCACGGGCACTGCGAGGAACGAGTACGGGAACGTGAACCACAGCCGTGCGTAGGCGATGACCGAAGGGCCGTTGTCCGCGAACACGTAGGAGGCGGCGTTCTGGGCCGACACCGTGGCGAACGAGCACACCGTGACGAACACCGCGGGCGCGCCGAGGCGCAGCGTGTCGACCAGCGCCGGATCGCGCCAGTCGATGCGGGGGCGCAGGCGGATGCCCACCTTCTTGAGCGCGGGAATCTGGAAGGCCATCTGCATGAAGACGCCGAGGGGGTTGCCGATGGCGATGGCGAGAAAGGCCAGGTTCTGATCGGTCTGGGCGATGACGGCGTATAGGATGAACGAGGCGATGACGATGAGGTTGTTGAACACCGGTGCGAAGGAGGACCAAAAATATTCGCGGTTCGCGTTCAGAAGGCCCGACACAATGGAGGAGGCGCCGTAGAAGACAATCTGGATGGAGAAGAACTGGAAGAAGAACACCGCCAGCGCCATCTCGTCCTGGTTCGAGTAGAAGCTCTGGGTGTAGATGATCTGCCCGGCGAACACCATGCAGAGCACCGAGACGATAGCGAGCAGCACCACGACGATGGTGAGCAGATTCGATGCGTACTCGTTGCCCCGCCTGTCGCCGAGCTGCTTTTTCACCGAGAGGTACACCGGTAGAAACGCCGTGATGAGCATGCCGCCCATGACCAGCTCGTAGAGCATGTTCGGCAGGTTGTTGGCCACCTGGTAGGAGCTGGAGACGAAGGTGGAGCCCAACGCGAAGGCCATGGCCCAGGTGCGGGCGAAGCCAGTGATGCGGGAGATGATGACACAGATGGAGATGAGGGCCGCGCTCGCCCCCACCGATTCGGCCGACAGCTTGCCGGCGCTCGCGCCACCACGGCCCGCAGCCTCGGCCTCGGCGGCCTCGGCGACGATCACCTTCTGCTGGCGGATGGACGCCTCGGACGTGGCGCCGGGGATGGTGCGGTCGAGGCCCGCATGGGAGCCGACGACGGGGATGAGCCCCGTGGCGCCCGGGTCGGTCGGAGGACGCAGAAGCGTCTTGTCCACGCCGCGATGGCGACCGCGGGCGGGAATGCGCGCCTCGGCGTTCGCCCGCGGGTTGTTGCGAGGCGCAGCATTCCTATCCGTCGGGTCGGGCGGATTCGAGCGTATATGACGGGCTCGTTGGAGCTTGTCGGACATGGGCGAACTCTTCGATGATGAGCGGTATAATTCATCCATCATAGCAAACTCGGAAAGCAGAGCCCCATGCACATACTTGTCGTACGCAATAACTCCAACCCGCAAGCTGTCGACGCCTCGCTGCTGCTCACCGCCTATCTTACGAGCCAGGGAATCGAGGCGCTGCTCGTCGATTCCTCGTCGCTTGGCACCGACCAAGGGCGCCGTGAGGTGCGCGCGCAACTGCCGGGGCAGCTGGCGCTGGTCGTCGTGCTCGGCGGCGACGGCACCGTGCTGCATACCGTGCACCTGCTCCATGACCGCCAGGTTCCCATCCTGCCCATCAACTTCGGACGACTGGGGTTTCTCGCCAATGCCGACACCGATGGCGTGGTGCCGCTCGTGGCCGAGGCTCTGGCCGGCGACTTGCGCGCCGAGCGCCGCAGCATTCTCTCCATCGAGGTGGTTTGCGAAGGCGAGCACGATCCCTACGGGGAGGCGAACAGGGCCGGAGAAGGCGCCGCCTGGGACATGCCCGACGTGAACGCGGAGCCGAACGCCGCCACCCCTCCTTCGGTTCGCAAGCCCGGGAAGACCGACAGCGCCCCCTGGACGCCCATCCCGGGTCGCTTCGGCGTCAACGGTCGGGGGCTCTCCGGCGCACGGCAGTTCTTCGCCCTGAACGAGGCGGCCATCACCCGCGGCGCCATGGGACGCATCATCGAGCTGACCCTGAACGTCTCGGGGGTGGACGTGGCCCGCATGCGCGGCGACGGCCTCGTCGTCTCCACGGCCACCGGCTCGACGGCCTACGCACTCTCAGCCGGCGGCCCTTTGGTCTCCCCCGGCTTCAAGGGCATGATCGCCGTGCCGCTCGCTCCCCATACCCTGCGTTCCCGCGCCGTGGTCACCGATGCCAGCGACGTTATCGAGGTAGGTTTCGACGACACCGACGAGTTCCGCGAGGCGACGCTGTTCGTCGACGGCGACATCGTCCCCTTCGATGCGCCCCTGCGGAAGATCTACGTGCAGTGCGCGCCCTTCGACGTCACGCTCCTGCGCGCCGACGGCGCCTCCTTCTACGACCGCATCAGCAAGGACTTCTTCGGGGAGTAAACGCAAAAGGGCCCCGCCGAAGCGGGGCCCTTGCTCTTCGATAGAGAATCGTCGATTTACTCGGCGGACTCGGTGTAGGCGCGGGTCACAGAGGAGTCCACGGAAACACCGGGAGTCATGGTGCCGGACACGGTGATGGACTTGACGTACTTGCCCTTGGCCGCGGCGGGCTTCATGCGCAGGATCTCGTCGTAGACAGCGCCGTAGTTCTCGGCGAGCTGCTCGGGGGTGAAGCTCACCTTGCCGAGGACGACGTGCGCGATGCCGTAACGGTCGGCGCGGTACTCCACGCGGCCGCCCTTGAGCTCCTTGATGGCCTTCGCCACATCGTTGGTGACGGTGCCGAGCTTCGGGTTGGGCATGAGACCGCGGGGGCCGAGGATCTTGCCGAGACGGCCGACCTTGCCCATCTGATCGGGCGTGGCCACAGCGGCGTCGAAGTTGAACTCGCCGGCCTGAATCTGCTGCATGAGCTCGTCGGTGCCCACGATGTCGGCACCGGCCTCCTCGGCGGCCTGGGCAGCGGCGCCCTCGGCGAAGACGGCCACGCGGACGGTCTTGCCGGAGCCGTTGGGCAGGCTCACGGTGCCGCGCAGCTGCTGGTCGGCCTGACGGGTATCGATGCCCAGGCGGAAGTCGCCGGTCACCGTCTCGTCGAAGTTGGCCACGGAGATCTCCTTCAGCAGCTTCATAGCGGCGAGCGGGCTCACCGGCTCGGCCGGAATCTGCTTCTCGGCCTCAACGTACTTCTTTCCGTGCTTAGTCATTGCATTTCCTTTCGTGGTAATGGCGGGCGCTTCTCACCCTTCCACTGTTGAATCAAACTTAGTCGACGGCCTTGCCCTGAAGCATCGCGGCAACCTTGCGGCTGGGCACGTACTTCTTCTTCATCTCGCGACCCTCGATGCGCACGCCCATGGAGCGGGCGGTGCCGGCCACGATCTCCATGGCCGCCTCGATGTCGTTGGCGTTCAGGTCGGGCATCTTGATCTCAGCGATCTCGCGGAGCTGATCCTCGGTCAGCGTGCCGGCCACCTGAATCTGCGGAATGGCGGCGCCGCTCTTGATGCCGAGCTTCTCCTTGATGAGCACGGCCGCGGGAGGGGTCTTGCACACGAAGGTGAAGGACTTGTCCTCGTACACCGTGATCTCGACCGGGATGATGGTGCCGGCCTGGTCCTGCGTCTGGGCGTTGAACGCCTGGCAGAACTGCATGATGTTGACGCCCTGGGCGCCGAGGGCCGGGCCTACCGGCGGGGCCGGATTGGCAGCGCCGGCGGGGATTTGCAGCTTTACAAATCCAGTGACTTTCTTGTCAGCCATCTGTGACTACCTTTCAGATGAATCGACGTTTACTTCTCTATCACTCAAAACTCGAAGGCCGCGAGAAGCCCCGGTCCACGCGGGCGCGACGATCGAGTCAAAGTGCTTGCAAAATTAGATCTTGGCCACCTGGTCGAAGGAAAGCTCGACGGGGGTCTCGCGGCCGAAGATGGAGACCATGACCTTGACCTTGCCCGCGTCGGGCATGACCTCGGAAATCGTGCCGTCGAACTCGGCGAGAGGACCGTGGGTCACCTTCACCGACTGGCCGACCTCGAGGTTCGTGGAGGTCTTCTTCGGAGCCTCGCGGCTCGTGCGCTTCATGATCTTGTTGTATTCGTCGCGGGTCAGCGCCTGGGGGTTGCCCTGGCTGCCCACGAAACCGGTGACGCCCGGCGTGTTGCGAACAGCGGCCCAGCTGCGGTCGTCCAGCTCCATGCGGACGAGCACGTAGCCCGGGAACACCTTCTTCTCGCTCTCCACGCGACGGCCACCCTCCTTGATCTCGGTGACCATCTCCGTGGGGATCTCGATGCCGAAGACGTTGTTCTCGAGACCCATGGCCTCGATGCGCTGCTCGAGATTCGACTTCACCTTGTTCTCGTAGCCCGAGTAGGTGTGCAGCACGTACCATTTCTTAGCCATCGATTACGCCCCAATCCCAGAGATGAACACGAGCAGCGGCGTGATAATCACGTTATCCAGCAACGCCACGAAGATACCGAAAAACAGCAGGGCCACCACCACGACGCCGCTCCAGCGGAGCACATCGGTGCGGGTCGGCCACGTCACGCGCTTCATCTCGGACTTCACGTCGCGGAAGAACTGGAAGCGCTTCTTCTTCGGCTTGTCCTCCTTCTTGGAGGACTTCGCGGTATCGTTGGAAGACGCAGACTTGTCCTCGGAGCCCTTCTTGAACAGGCCGCCCTTCTTCTCCTCCGTCGCCTCGGCAACGGGGGTCGGGCTCTGCTCTTCCAGCTCGCGGTTGGCCTTGCGCTGCTGACGGGCGGCGGAGGCCTTGGCCTTCTGTGTCTTGGATTTCTTTGCCATGGAATTCCTTATGGAAAGTCTCTTGTCTAATCGCCAAAAAAGCAGCCTCTAGGCTGCTCACGAAAACAAGCTGGCAGGCCAGGAGGGACTCGAACCCCCAACATGCGGTTTTGGAGACCGCCGCTCTACCAATTGGAGCTACTGGCCTATGCCTGTTTCTTCCTTAACCTCTTATCGGGTCTCTTTGTGCACCGTGTGGGCGTTGCACCACTTGCAGTACTTCTTGAGCTCGATGCGGTCAGGATTGTTCTGCTTGTTCTTCTTGGTCGTGTAGTTGCGGCGCTTGCACTCGGTGCAGGCCAGAGTGACCAGAGTACGCATGAATTCTCCTTTTACCTATAAAGCGAAACGCAGGGTTGATCATACACATGAAGCGCAGGGGGCGGGGCCTGCCTCGCAAAAGACAGGCCCCGCGAAATCACTCAGTAAGAAGGACTTACTTGAAGATCTTGGTCACGCGACCAGAGCCCACGGTACGGCCACCCTCGCGGATAGCGAACTTCAGGCCCTCTTCCATGGCGATGGGGTGAATGAGCTCGCCCTTGATCGTCACGTTGTCGCCAGGCATAACCATCTCGGTGCCCTCGGGGAGGTGCGCCACACCGGTGATGTCGGTGGTACGGAAGTAGAACTGCGGACGATAGCCATCGAAGAACGGGGTGTGACGGCCGCCCTCTTCCTTGGTCAGGATGTAGACCTGGCCCTCGAACTCGGTGTGCGGAGTCACGGAACCGGGCTTGCAGAGAACCTGGCCACGGACGATCTCCTCGCGCTTGATGCCGCGCAGCAGGCAGCCGATGTTGTCGCCGGCCTGAGCCTCATCGAGCAGCTTGCGGAACATCTCGATGCCGGTGCAAACGGTGTTCTGGGTCTCGCGGATACCCACGATCTCCAGCGGGTCGTTCACATGGAGCACGCCGCGCTCCACACGGCCGGTGGCAACGGTGCCGCGGCCGGTGATGGTCATGGTGTCCTCGACGGCCATCAGGAACGGCTTGTCGACGTCGCGGTCGGGAGTCGGGATATAGGAGTCCACAGCGTCCATGAGCTCCCAAACCTTCTCCTGCCACTCCTTGTCGCCCTCCAGGGCCTTCAGAGCGGAGCCGCGGATGATCGGGGTGTCGTCGCCCGGGAACTCGTAGCTGTCGAGCAGCTCGCGAACTTCCATCTCGACGAGCTCGATGAGCTCCTCGTCGTCGACCATGTCGCACTTGTTCAGGAAGACCACGATGTAGGGCACGCCCACCTGACGGGCGAGCAGGATGTGCTCGCGGGTCTGGGCCATGGGGCCGTCGGTAGCAGCGATAACCAGGATGGCGCCGTCCATCTGGGCCGCACCGGTGATCATGTTCTTCACGTAGTCGGCGTGACCGGGGCAGTCGACGTGAGCGTAGTGACGGGTATCGGTCTCGTACTCGATGTGAGCGATGGAGATGGTGATGCCGCGCTCGCGCTCCTCGGGGGCCTTGTCGATCATGTCGAAGGCAGTGAAGTCAGCGTGCGCCGTGCCGTGGGAGCCGTCGTTCTCGGACAGAGTCTTGGAGATGGCGGCCGTCAGCGTCGTCTTACCGTGGTCGACGTGACCGATGGTGCCGATGTTAACATGCGGCTTCGAGCGCTCGAACTTCTCCTTAGCCATGTTTCATCCTCCTTCAAGGGTGATTGCGAAACGAATTGCAACAAAATAAACGCGCCCAGAAAGGACGCGGTAAATCTAAATGGTAGCGGTGACTGGATTTGAACCAGTGACGCCACGGGTATGAACCGTGTGCTCTGACCAACTGAGCTACACCGCCAAGTGGAGCCTGCGACCGGACTTGAACCGGTGACCTCTTCGTTACCAACGAAGTGCTCTACCGACTGAGCTACACAGGCAGAAATGGTGGGCGCGCTAGGATTCGAACCTAGGTAGGCATAACCAACGGGTTTACAGCCCGTCCCCTTTAACCACTCGGGCACACGCCCATTTCGGCGCTTAATTCATGTGTACTTTTCAAGCTGCCACCCGTCTTTCGCGTTGTTCCGCGAAAAGCGAGCGAACGGAATAATACGCTACGGCAACAAGCGTGTCAACCATTTACACGCCCCCGGGCGTGTCTCCACGATTCCTCCCCAACCTCGAACGAGGAACCCGGCGACCGTCTTTTCTTCTTACTATATAAAGAGACACTTGGACACCATATGTTGGATGAGAAAGCGCACCTCTCCCCCAAGGTATGGAAACCCTCCTTCACTCATGATTTTTTTCGGCCGCGAACGGCGCGAATTCCCGCGCGGATGGGCTGAGGTCGGCTTGTGAATCCCTTCTGTGGGGGTCGTGAAGAGGCGCCATCCGTGCTATGATACGAAGCTAGTTTGCCCCAACGCACCAGATGCTCAACCAGGAGGATACTTTTATATGAGTGAGCATACACGTCCCTTCAGCAGACGCGCCTTCGTCGGCACGGCGGCCGCTTTCGGCATCTCGCTGTGCCTGCCCCCGCTCATGCCCGCCAAGGCTCACGCCGTCACGGCCGCCGAGAAGCAGGCCGAGGCCAACGCGGCACTTGAGAAGCTCAACGCCATGCAGGAGAAGCTCGACCGCGCCGAGGTCTCCCTCTATGCGGCTGAAACCGAGCGCGACGATGCCCAGGCCCGCATGGACGAGGCTCAGGGTCGCATCGATTCCGCTTCCTCGCGCATCAGCGAGCTGCAGGACAAGCTCGGCAACCGCGCCCGCTCCATGTACCGTTCCGGCTCGTCTACGTTCCTCGATCTTCTTCTGGGAGCCACCACGTTCCAGGCCTTCGCCTCGAACTGGGATCTCCTGAACGATATGAACCAGAACGACGCCGACATGGTGGAGGAAACCAAGACCCTGCGCTCCGAGGTGGAATCTGAGAAGGCCGTCTACGAGGAGCAGCGCAACGTCGCCGCCCAGAAGGCCGAGGAGGCCGAGGCCGTCAAGAAGGAGGCCGAGAGCCTCGTCTCCCAGATGGAGGAAACCTACAACTCCCTATCCGAGGAAGCGGCTCAGCTTCTCGCCGAGGAAGAGGCCGCCCGCGAGGCTGCGGCTTTGGCTGCCGCCCAGGCGGCCGAGGAAGAGGCCCGTCGCCAGGCCGAGGAGGAAGAGCGCCGTCAGCAGAGCAATTCCGGCGGCAACTCCGGTGGAAACTCGGGCGGCGGCTCCGGCTCCGGCGGCAATTCCGGCGGCAGCTCGAGCGGCGGCTCCAGTTCCGGCGGTGGCTCGTCGAACAACTCGAAGCCCCAGACCGTCGGCGGCACGGCCGTCGACCGCGCTTACGGCGAGCTGGGCAAGCCCTATTCCTGGGGCGCCGTGGGACCGGATTCCTACGATTGCTCCGGTCTGGTGAGCTACTGCCTGCTCGGCCGTCACAGCCGCCTGGGCACCGCCGCCAGCTTCATGGGCTACACGCGCGTCTCCAACCCCAAGCCGGGCGACATCTGCTGCAACGACCACCATTGCGGCATCTACATCGGCGACGGCCAGATGATCCACGCGCCGCGCACCGGCGACGTCGTGAAGATCTCCGCCGTGCATTCCGGCATGATTTATACCCGCTATTAGAGCGTATCTGCCAGCTAGCGAAGGGGCTCCCGTTGGGAGCCCCTTTTTTCGCTCGCGTTCCTGCTCTTTAGGCCCTCTCGTGAAAGAGACTCACGTAGTCGACGATAGCGTCATGCAGGGCATTCAGACCCTCCTCGTCTTCCACCCATTGGTGGGTAAGCGGGGCTTCCGGCAGCGTGAACTTGCAGCTCTCCAGAGCCTGGTACACCTCGTTGGGGCCCATGGGCGCCCAACCGTAGCTGCCGAAGGGAATGCCCACGCGCCCGGCCGGCGCCAAGCCCCGCATGTAGCAGAGAAACGACGCCACCGTGGGCATCATGGTCTTGTTGAGCGTCGGCGAGCCTACAGCGATGTAGCGCGCGTTCAGCACTTCGGCCATGATGTCGGAAATGTGGTTCACCTTCAAATCGAGCAGGCGCGCGGGGATGCCCATCTCGATGAAGGCCTCGGTGATCTCCGTGGCCATGGCCTCGGTGGTATGCCACATGGAGTCGTAGACCACGAGCGCGTACTCCTCGGGAATGCCGCTGCTCCACTTCTTGTACATCTCCAGAATCTCCGGCACATGGCTGCGCCAGATGATGCCGTGGGCCGGGGCGATCATATCGAAGGAAAGGCCGGAGAGCGCCTTCAGGGCCGCTTCCACATTCTTACCGTAGGGCATGACGATGTTGGCGTAGTACTTCTGGGCCTGGACGAGCACCTCGGGCAGGCCCACCTCGTCGTCGAAGCGCTTCGAGGAGGCGTAGTGCTGGCCGAAGGCGTCGTTGGAGAACAGGATCTGGTCGTACTCGTCGTAGGTGACCATGGAATCGGGCCAGTGCACCATGGGCGTCTGCACGAAAGCGAGCGTACGCTTTCCGATCTCGAGGGTGTCGCCGGTCTTCATGCCCACGAGGTTAAGACCGTCCCCGTAATGAGCGCGAAGTCCCTGGATGCCCTTGGGCGCACCGGTGACGATAGTGGCTTTTGGAGCGATTTCAGCCAAAGCCGGAAGGCCTCCGGAATGATCCATCTCCACATGGTTGGACACAATATAGTCGATGGAGGCCGGATCCACGATGGTGCCGATGCGTTCGATGAGCTCGCCGGTGAAGGGCTTCTTGCAGGTGTCGATGAGCGTGATCTTCTCGTCGAGGATGAGGTAGGCGTTGTAGGTGCTTCCGCGCTCGGTGGTGTAGCCGTGGAAGTTGCGCTCGTTCCAATCGATGCCGCCCACCCAGAACACGTCCGGCTTGATCTCGATGGCCTTCAACATATCGCTCTCCTTGTCTCACGGTTGACATTCGCATCGTAGCCCGAAACAGCAACGGAGCACCCCGCTTCGGAGTGCTCCGTTGAGAAAACGTATCGTTGCCGCGCAGCGCTACACGTCAAGCTCCATGTAGGTGTCGAAGTCATCGGTGACTTCCTTGCTCGGCTCCTTGGTGAGCTTGGAGACCACCACGATCACGAGTAGCGCCAGCAAAAAGCCGGGAAGCAGCTCGTAGACAGCGAACCAGCCGCCGAGCGGGGCAATGAGGTTCTTCCACACCACCACGGTGACGGCGCCGGTCAGCATGCCGGCGATGGCGCCAGGCAGCGTGGTGCGGCGCCAGTACAGCGAGCACAGCATGAGCGGGCCGAAGGACGCGCCGAAGCCGGCCCAGGCGTAGGACACGATGTCGAAGATGGAGGAGTTCTGGTCCATGGCCAGGAAAATGCCCAGAAGCAGAATGACCGTCAGCGTGATGCGGGCCACGATCATGACCTGGTTGTCGGTGGCATCGCGCTTGATGAGACCCTTGAAGATGTTGGTGGCCACAGCGGAGCCGGAGATGAGCAGGTAGCTGGAAGAGGAGCTCATGGCCGCGGCGAAGATGCCCGAGACCACAAGGCCGCAGAAGAAGCTCGGCAGTAGCATCTTCGACAGTACGATGAACACGGACTCGGCGGCCGACTGGGTGAGGAACTCGGTGGGAATGACCGCGCGGCCGATAAGGCCGATGCACACCGCCGAGGACAGGGAAACCACGAGCCAGATCATGGCGATGATGCGCGATTTCTTGATCTCGTCGGAGTGGCGGATGGACATGAAGCGGATGAGCACCTGGGGCATGCCGAAGTAGCCGAGGCCCCAGGCCAGGCCGCTCACGATGGTGATGATGCCGTAGGTGCCGGCCGGGCCGAACATAGGCTCGTTGCCCTCGATGAGCTGGTTGCCCGCCTCATCGAGCAAAGGCGTGGCGATCTCGGTGCCCGAGAGGAAGCCGGGGATGTTCTGCAGGAAGACGACGGTGTTTTCCACGCCGCCGGCCGCCGTGACAGAGCCGATGAACACGGTGGCCAGCGCGAAGAACATGAGCATGCCCTGAATGAGGTCGGTGGTGCACACCGAGAGGTAGCCGCCCATGAAGGTATAGAGGAACACGATGATGGCGCCGATGACCATCATGACGCCGTAGTCCCAGCCAAACAGCGTGGCGAACAGCTTGCCCACGGTGACGAAGCAGGACGCGGTGTAGATGGTGAAGAACAGAAGGATGATGACCGCGGCGATGGTCATGAGGATGTGCTTCGTGTCATGGAAGCGGTTGGAGAAGAAGTCGGGCACCGTGATGGCGTTGCCGGCCTTCTCGGAGTACTTGCGCAGGCGCTTGGCCACGAACTTCCAGTTGAGATAGGTGCCGATGGCCAGGCCGATGGCCGTCCACATGGCATCCGACGCGCCGGTGAAGTAGGCCACGCCGGGCAGGCCCATGAGAAGCCACCCCGACATATCCGACGCTTCGGCCGACAGAGCCGTGAGCCACGGTCCCAGGCCGCGGCCGCCGAGGAAGTACTCCTCGGACGACGAGTTGGAGCGCTTGGCGTACACAAAGCCGATGACCACTACTACGACGAAGTAGAGCAGCATGGCGAGTACGACTTGCATATCGCTTTCGATCATGTTTCCCCTTCCGCGAGAATCCTTGCAACACGTTTGGAACTCCCAGGGTCGGTTTCGGCAAGAGGCGCCAGCGGGCCAGCCCCCAACGCCGCCCTGCCGAAACCGACACCGTATGGCCAGCCATTCTTGCGAAGCGCCATATTCCGTGTCGTTTCATTGACCTTTGGGATTATACTTTACCGCGATGGAGTGACACTCCGTATCTTATGCAGACGAGCAGTTTTACGGCGAAAGGACGGAATATGCCGCGCTATGCAGAGATGTCCAAGGCGGAATTGGAGGCCGAGCTCGCCGAGGTGCGCGCCCGCTACGGCGAGATGGCGGCCCGGGGCCTCAAGCTGAACATGGCCCGCGGCAAGCCCTCGGCCGCACAGCTGGAGCTGTCCCTGCCTATGCTGGACGTGCTGGACTCCGAAGCCGACCTTGCCGCCGAGGACGGCACCGACTGCCGCAACTACGGCGTGCTCGACGGCATCCCCGAGGCGAAGCGGCTCATGGCGGCGCTTCTGGACGATGAGCCAGAGAACGTCATCGTGCTCGGCAATGCGAGCCTCACGGCCATGTACGACGCCATGGTGCGCTACCTGGTGTTCGGGGCCCTGGGAAGTACGCCCTGGGGGCGCTTGCCCGAGGTGAAATGGCTCTGCCCCGTCCCCGGCTACGACCGTCACTTCTCTATTTGCGAAGATCTCGGCATCGAGATGATTCCCGTCCCCCTTTGCGAGGACGGCCCCGATATGGAAGAAGTGGAGCGCCTCGTCGTCGCCGACGACGCCATCAAGGGCATCTGGTGCGTGCCGAAGTACTCGAACCCCTCCGGCATCACCTACTCCGATGAGACGGTGCGCCGCCTCGCCGCCATGGAGTGCGCCGCCGACGATTTCCGCATCTTCTGGGACAACGCCTACGCCGTGCACCATTTCTCCGGCGATCCGGCCGAGCAGGACATCGTGCTCGATATCGCCGAAGCCTGCCGCGAGGCGGGCAACCCCGATCGCTATCTGAAGTTCGGCTCCACGTCGAAGATCACCTTCCCCGGCGCGGGCGTGGCCGCTTTGGCCGCAAGCCCCGCCAACATAGCCGAGATCAAGCGGCACTTGGGCGTTCAGGCCATCGGCCACGACAAGCTCAACCAGTTGCGTCACGCCCGCTTCCTGGAAGAGGGCGCGCGCCTGCCCGAGCATATGGCCGCTCACGGCGCGCTCATGGGCCCGAAGTTCGAGCTCGTCGAAAAGAAACTGGCCGAGGAGCTTGCCGAGGCCGGCATCGCCACATGGACCAACCCGCGCGGCGGCTACTTCGTGAGCTTCGAGGGGCCCGCTGGCACGGCGCGCCGCATCGTGGAGCTGGCGAAGAACGCTGGTGTTACCATGACGGGTGCCGGCGCCACCTGGCCCTACGGCGACGATCCGGCCGATTCCAACATCCGTATCGCACCCTCGCTGCCGCCCTTGGAAGAGCTTGACGCCGCCATGGATGTCTTCACCTGCTGCGTGAAACTGGCCGCCCTGGAGCAGCTCGTCGAGGAATAAGGCTTTCGGCCCCGAACGGGCTCGCGATGCGGCTCTCTGGCGGGGGCGCGCCCCGCGCGCAGGTTGCGCAGCGAACGGAACAGGACTAAATGTCCTGTTCCGCCGAGCGAGCCATTGCTTGAGCACGGGGTGTGCCCCCGCCAGAGAGCTGCATCGTCCCGCCGTAAGGAAAAGTTACGCCCTCCTTACGCTTTCGTCAGCATTTGCTATGGGAAGCGTAATGGAGGGCTTTCCTATCATTTCTCCTGAACGGAGACGAGCCGAGTTCAGGAGATGAGTTCAATGGAGAATATCGATGCCCCCGACGTGCTGCCGGTGATCCTCGGCGGAGACATCGGCGCCTACAGTCTCGCCCGGGCCTTCCACGAGGCCTACGGCATCGTGCCCTTGGTGCTCTCGCAGGCCGCGTGCCATATGTGCGGCGACTCCTCCATCCTCGTGAACCGCGTGGTGCCGCACCTGGAGCGGCCGGCGGTGCTCCTCTCCACCTTGGCCAACACTGCCGAGTGCTTCAGCGACCGCCCGCTGCTTCTGCTCGGCTGCGGCGATTGGTACGTGCGGCTCATCGTTGAGAACCGCGCCGTGCTGGAGAAGTCCTTCATCATCCCCTACATTGGCGAAGATCTGCTGAACCGGCTCACCGAGAAGGATCGCTTCTACGAACTGTGCGCGGAAGTCGGCGTGCCCGCGCCGCGCACCGTGGTGTTCGACGCCAGCGCAGACGGCGACGACCCGGCCGCCGTGATACTTCCCTTCCCCTTCCCCGTGGTGGCAAAACCCGCATCCTCGGCCGCCTACCACTATGCCGACTTCCCCGGCAAGCAGAAGGTCTTCTTCTTGCGCGACGCGGCGGAGCTTCGGGCGACGCTTGCGGCCGTGCAGAGCAGCCGCTACGAGGGGAAGTTCCTCATCCAGGAGATGATCCCCGGCGACGACACGAGCATGCGCATCCTCACTACCTACTCCGACCAGAACGGAAAGGTGCGCTTCACCTCTTTCGGACAGACGCTTTTGGAAGATATGCGGCCCATGGGCGTGGGCAACCCGCTCGCCATCGTGAGCCGCACCGACGAGACGATCGTGGCCGAGGCCGCGCGCCTTCTGGAAGCTGTCGGCTACACCGGGTTCGCGAACTTCGACATCAAAGTGGATCCGCGCGACGGCAGCCATCGCTTCTTCGAGATAAACACGCGCCTGGGCCGCAGCAACTATTACGTGACCGCCGCCGGCGACAACGTGGCCCGATGACTTATGGACGACCTCGTGTTGGGCCGACCCCTGCCCGAAGGGCTCACGATAGCCCGGGGCGAGTCGCTCTACACCGTGGCGCCCAAGGCCATCCTGCTCGACTACATCCGCGACGACGCCCTACGTCGGGAGGTGCGGGGGCTGTACGCGCTGGGCCGCGATGCCGACCCGCTGGACTACCCGGCCGAGAAGAGCCTGCGTCGGCGCCTGTATCCGCTCGTTTTCGCGTTCCGCCAATGGAAGACCTGCCGGGCCGCCATGGCAGATAAGCGGGCCCGGGAGAAAGCAGTGGAAGATTTGGAAGGTGCCGAGCCTTTCAGCGGTCGCGGCAAGAAGGGAACCGTCCCCTGCGGGGACAGCGAGCGCGTCGCCTCCGCCTCCTCCGAGCCTTCGCTGTCAGACGGCTTGACGGCCCGCGCGAAAGCAGCATCATGAGCGGGCGCTTGGTAGGCGTGCTCGGAGGCACCGGACCTGCGGCCACGGCCTACTTCCTGCAGCGGCTCGTCGAGCGCACCGAGGCCCGCTGCGACCAGGACCACGTGCGCACCCTTGCCTTCAACGACACGGCCATCCCCGATCGCACGGCATTCCTGCTGGGGCGAAGCGACCGCTCTCCCCTCGCGGCGCTTATCGAGGACGGTCAGCTTCTGGAAGCCTGCGGCTGCGATCTTCTGGCACTGCCCTGCAACACGGCCCACGGCTTCTTCGACGAACTGCAGGGCGCCTTGGGCATCCCCGTCGTCCACATGGTGCGCGAGACTGCCGCCGCCGCATCCGCTGTGGGCTTGGCGCGCATCGGCGTGCTGGCCACAAGCGGCACCGTGGCCGCCGATCTGTACGGGCACGAGGCCGCACGACTCGGCGTGGACTGTCTTTACCCGGATAGCGCCACGCAAGCGCGGGCGAACCGCATCATCTTTGACGAAGTGAAGGCGGGGCGATTCGTAGAGCCAGCGGCTCTCGAGGCGCTGGCGGCCCCGCTGCGCGCAGCGGGCTGCGACGGCGTCGTGCTCGGCTGCACCGAGCTGTCCTTGGCTTTCGGCGGCGTGACGCGGGCGGCAGGACTTCCCGTGGTAGACGCCCTGGACGTACTAGCCGACTGCGTCATCATGCGTGCCGGGCGGCCGCCGAAAGCCTCGAAAAACTTGTCACTTCGAAACTAGCCTTTTGACCTGAGATTTCCTTCGATATCACCAGATCAGAAGCTTGGCAAGTTTTCCACGTTTTTCGGCACGAGCTTTCAGGAAGGATCCCTTATGTGCGGCTTTGTCGGCTTTATCGACGAGAACGACCAGACTTACGACCACCGCGCCACCATCGTCGCTATGGCCAATGCCATCGCCCATCGCGGGCCCGATTCGGAAGGGTATTTCAGCGACGGCCGCGCCGCCTTGGGCTTCCGGCGCCTGGCCATCATCGATCTGGCCGGTGCGAACCAGCCCCTCTATAACGAGAATCGCTCGCTCGTGCTCGTCTTCAACGGCGAAATCTACAACTACCAGGAACTACGCCGGCAGCTGATCGCCGCAGGTCACACCTTCTCCACCCAGGGCGATGCGGAAGTGATGCTCCACGGGTTCGAGCAGTGGGGCGAAGGGGTGCTCGACCGTTTGCGCGGCATGTTCGCGTTCGCTCTGTATCGCCCAGCCACAGGAGAGCTTTTCTGCGCGCGCGACGCCTTCGGCATCAAGCCCCTCTACTATGCCGTGGAAGGCGAGCGCATCCTGTTCGGCTCCGAGATCAAGGGGCTGATCACGCATCCGCGCGCGCACCGGAGCCTGAACGAGCGGCGACTCGCCCATTGGCTGTGCATGGAGTACCTGCCCGACGAGGAGACCCTGTTCGAAGGCGTCCGCAAGTTGCCCGCCGGCCATTGGCTGCGATGGCGCGACGGCCGCGCCGAATGCGGCCGATGGTTCGCCCCGCGCTTCGTCCCCGATGCGAGCCGCAGTCTGGAGGAGAGCGCCGAGGCCATCGAGGCTACCTTGCGGGAGTCGGTGGCGGCCCATGCCATCGCCGACGTAGATGTGGGCTGTTTCCTCTCGGCCGGGGTGGATTCCAGCCTCGTGGCCCGGGAGGCCGCCCGCATCATGGAGGCGCGCACGTTCACCATCGGCTGGGGCGAGGGGCGCTTTTCGGAATTGGAGGCCGCTGCAACCTTCGCCCGGGCCACCGGGTTGCCGAACGAGGGGTGCATTCTCGGCGCCGAGCAGTTCTTCGCCTCGGTGCCCGCCGTGCAGTACGCCATGGACGAGCCTCTGCCGAACCCCTCGGCGGTGCCGCTGTACCACCTGTGCGCCATGGCCGCCGAGTCGGTGAAGGTGGTGCTGTCGGGCGAAGGGGCCGACGAGCTGTTCGGCGGCTATCCCTACTACCAGGAGTGCCTCGCCTTTGCGCCCTACATGGCCGTGCCCGTACCCGTGCGCCGGGCCGCGAGCGCCGCCGCGCGGCATCTGCCCGAGGGCACCCACGGGCGGCGCTTCCTTTTGCGCGGGGCCCATGGGCTACCCGAGCGCTATATCCGATTGGAGTACAATTTCGCCTGGGCCGAAGCGCTGGGGCTCTTGGCGCCGGAGGTGGGCGCCCGATGCGCGGCGGCCCCGGCACCCTGGGAGCTCACAGCGCCCCTGTTCGCGGAAATCGTAGGCAGCGGGAAAGCGTGTGGGGATGCGCCCGACGAGGTCACGGCCATGCAGACCGCCGACATTCTCACCTGGCTTCAGCAGGACATCCTCCTGAAGGCGGACAAGATGTCCATGGCGTCGTCGCTGGAGCTGCGCGTTCCCTTCCTCGACCGCGAGGTGTTCGCCCTGGCGAGCACGCTTCCCGCCGCCCAGCGCGTCGGCCGCCACGAGACGAAGATCGCCCTGCGCGCCGCCGCGGCCCGCATGCTGCCGCAAGCCACGGCCGCCATGCCCAAGCAGGGCTTCATCACCCCGCTCGCCCAGTGGCTGAGGGAAGAGCCGTGGAACGCCCAGGTCCGCGAGGTGCTGAGCAGCGAGCGCGCCCGTCGCCTCTTCCACACCGAACGTTTGAATGCCCTGCTCGACGAGCACCAGCGCAGCGCTTGCTCCCACATGAAGAAGATCTGGTCAGCCTACTGCTTCCTCATCTGGCACGAGCAGTACTTCGGCTGAATGCCTCCCACGCTTCAAGGGCGGACCAAGGTCCGCCCCTACGGATAGAAGGCTCGCGCAACGCAGAACAACCTATCACAACACCCCGTAGGGGCAGACCTTGGTCTGCCCTCCCGACCGCGGGAGACAGCCGGTTTCGAACGTTCTATTTTCCGCTCTTCAGACTGTCCGGAGCGCGGTCGAGGCCGGCGTCGGCGAAGCCCTCGGAATAGGCGCTCGGAATGACCACCGTGCCGCCGGAGTTCTTCACCGACTCGTACAGCAGGTGCATGGTACGCAGCCGCACCGCCAACTCGTTCTCGTCGTACACATTGGCGGCGTCCACCAGCATCGAGGAGATGTCCTTCTCAACCTCGGCCAACACCATGCGGGCGTTCTTCTCGCGCTCGGCCTGGGCCTCGGCGGACATGGCCTCCTGCAGCTCCTGCGGGATAACGATGTCGCGAATCTCCACGGACATGACGGTGATGCCCCACACGCTCGTGCGCTCTTCGATGACCTCCTGCAGCTCCTGGTCGAGCTGGTTGCGGCGGATAGCCACCTCCGACACGCTCGCTCGTCCGATGGCATCGCGCAGGGCCGTCTGGGCCGCCAGCGACACGGAGTTGTAGTAGTTCTCCACCTCCAGGCACGCCTTCTTCGCGTCCCACACCATCCAGAACAGCACGGCGTCCACATTGATGGGCACAAGATCGCTCGTCAAGGTCTCCTCGGCGCCGAAGCCGGTGACCATGATGCGCTGATCGGCCTTGAGCGCCGTCTGTTCAATGAAGGGAATGGTGAAATACAACCCAGGCCCCGCCATGCGGTCGAACTTGCCGAAGCGGAAGATGACCACCTTCTCCCACTGCATGGCGATGTGCACGCACATGGTGGCAGCCCAGGCCACTACCAGCGCGCCCAAAAGCCACCAGACGTTGAATTCCCCCATCAGCGCGAACCCGCCCACGAACACGCAGGAGAACACCACCACAGCGATGAAGGCCGAGAAAATAAGCGGCCCGTTTTGGGAGGTGCGACGGTCGACGTTAGAATTGTATTTCTCGATGCCGGCGGCGCGACGGGTGCGGCCCTCGCGCTCGGTCTTCGCAGTGCGGTTTAGCATGGAACTCTCCCCTCTTCGAGGATCAGGACTTTTCGTCCTTCAAACGGTGGGCCACGTCCATCATGCGCAGGGTGACCTCGTCTATGGTCATTCCCAGGGCCAGACAGCGCCGGATGCAGCCCTCGATCTCGGTGTCGGCGATGGAACGCACGTCATCGGCCTTCCCGCCGATGTCGCGCACGAACACGCCCCGGCCGCGCACGGACTCGACGTAGCCGTCGCTTTCCAAATTGACGTACACCTTGCTCACGGTGTTGTAGTTGATGGCGGCCTCGGCGGCCAGGGTGCGCACGCTGGGCAGCTGGTCGCCCGGCTGGTAGTGGCCCGTCTTGATGAGATACACGAACCGGTTGCGCAGCTGCACCCAAACGGGTAGTCCGCTTGATTCGTCTATCTCGAACAGGGCCATGGGCTCTCCTGTGCCTTCCTGCTTGCGCGCCCATCGGGCGCGTCGGTTTCACATCGGCTCGCATTGTATCACCCGAGCCAGTGACTTCCGGCCAGCACCAGGCAGAACCGTAGAATCAGTCCTCCGAAGAGGCAGAGCACCTCGGATGCGGCCACGGGCGCGACACGGCCCGTGAAGGGGCGCAGCGTTTCAGCGGCGAAGGGAACGATGATGCCGCCCAGTACGAACCCCGCGAAGAACCAGGGGGCTTGGCCATCGGGCGAAACAAGCTGCGCGAGGCCCGGACCGGCGAATGGGTTTATCGCGGCCAGGGCGAGAAAGACGACAAGCGCCAGAAACTCGAGTCCCAGGACCACCAGATGCGCCCGGTGCAAGCCGCCTATCCAGCCGGACAAAAGTGCCCAATCGCGCACAAAAGGCGCCGCGAGAAGCACTGCAGCCATTCCCGAAGAGAGCGACGAGAGCGCGAACAAAGCCGGGAGCGCCCCATTGCTCCAAAGGGGCACGGCTTCCATCCACGCCAGGTACAGGCCGGTATATACCATCAGCACCGTCGCCAGCACCGCACAAAGCGCTTCCAACCCCTTGCGCGCCCATGAGGGCGCAGGCCAGCCGAGAGCATGAACCGCTGCCAAGCAGCCTGAGGCGAGCAGTGCCGCCAACAGCACGAACGAGCCCGCCGACAGCAGCGATGCCGTCGGGCGCAGGAACAACAGGAAGAAGCGGTGGGGGCTACCAAGATCAAGAAGCAGGCAGAATGCCGAAAGAGCCAGAAGCCCGAAACTAGCGAGGTAAAGCTTCCCCGCCAGATCCCAGAAGGCGCGGCTCTGCTGGAAGGTGCGCGTTTCCGTGCGATGGAACAGCAGCGACCATACAGCCGTCACGAACAGCGCGGCAGCCCCGCATCCGCCTAGAAACAGGTACAGCACCACGAACGTCCCCAACATACGCGCCTCCCCTCAAAGGCACCGACGCTACTTCCTCCGCTTGAACGCGCTGGCCTTTCCGTCGAAGCGAATGCCGAAACGCTCGGCATAACAGGCAATCAGGCCGAAAACGAACGCTCCGACACCACGGTAGTAATCGGTGCGCGCGTATTTCTCGACAGCATAGCGCCACGGAGCCAGCCAGGGAAGGACATGCTCGGTCAGGAACGCGTCCTGCTCGTCAGCGAGTGCAGCGCCCTGCTGCATATCGCCGGCCTCGACGGCCTCGCGCTCCTCGGCCATCAGGCGCGAGAGAAAGCCCAGCATGAGGCCTAGATGGTCATCAGGCTCGCGGTGCAGTCGCTCAATCTCAAGGCCATGGCGGCGATAGGCCTCGCGCACGGCGATGACGTTCTTACCGAACATATGGCTGTTGGGCTCCACGTAGAACGACTCTAAGCACGACGCCTCGGGCGTGCCCAGGCCGACAAACAGGCGCAGCCATTCGCGGCGCAATTCAGCCACGGCTTCGGCGAATGCGGGGCTTTCCACGAGACGCGCGGCCGCTTCGTCGGCGCTTGCCTCCTCGGGCACCTCGGATGCGTTCAGGGCGACTGCACACCACCCGTCAAGAAGATGCAGGCCCTGCCGCTCATCGTCGTTACCTTCGCCAAAGGGAGCGCTCGCGAACTGACGGCTTGCGACCTGCTCGGCCACCGGCGCGATCTCCGGCTCAAGGTACAGCAACTGCGAGGCGACAGCAAAGCAGACCTCGGCCGCAGCCAGCGTATCGGAATCAAAAGGAGTGTTCATGGGGCACCTCGGAAAAAAGAAAGGGCGGGGCACCGGGCAAATCGGGAGGGAGGGGGGTGAATCTGTCCGGTGCCCGCCTTAACGTGGGATTATACAGGGTTGGAAAGCATTCTTCTCGGTATTGGAAAGGTTCATGAAAGGGGCACAGATCCTGCCGCAACGGTTACTGCTTCGCGCAGCGATCTGCGCCCCTCGCAGTCCTCTCGCACCGAGCGAGTATCTTCCCGGAAACCGCTACAGCTCTTCCTCGAGATTGACCACTGAGCCAGTGCCCGATCCCGACTTCTGAGCGTCGCGATGAGGCGTCAGGATCAGGTTGGGGCCCGTGGTGTCGGCAGGCAGCGGCTCCACCTCAACATCTCCCTCGCCGTACTTCTCGATCATCTCCTCGCGAGTGCCGAAGTCCAGCGCGCGCATGGGACAGCCGGTTACGCAGATAGGCTTGCCGCCCGCGGCCACTTCGCCGCGGCACATGTCGCATTTCAACATGTAGCCCTCTTCCTCGCCGTAGGTCGGCGCGCCATAGGGGCAAGCGGTCTCGCAGGTCTTGCAGCCGATGCACACGTCGTGATCGGTCCAAACGATGCCGGTCTCCTCGTCCTTCTGCATGGCACCGGTGGGGCAGTTCGCCACGCAGGCCGGGCTCGAGCAGTGGTTGCAGGCCAGAGACACAAAATAACCGAACACACCGTCGGGTACATAGTGGCCAGCTTCAGTGGGTTTCCATGAGCCACCTTGGTAGTTGTACACCTTGCGGTAGAGGTTGCTCACTGGCAACTTATACGTTTCCTTGCATGCAACCTGGCACGTCTTACAACCAGTGCACTTGCCACCATCCAAATGAAATGCGTATTGAGTCATGATGCGCCCCCTATTCCTCAATGCCTACAGGCATAACTATAGGCATGTCCTTGTCGGGCTTAAGTGTCAGCGGCCCATCGTATTTCTCCACCTGCACGAGCGTGCCCGTCCACGACTGGGAGGCTTGCCCCGACGCCTTCGGCGCCTGAAGAATATTCGGATCGCCACCCAAATCGATGCCCGTCTCCTCGTCGATGCGAATCCAGGCGCCGTCCTGCAGCGCCACGGCACCGGGCACAATGGTGGGCAGCACCTTGGCCGGGCGCAGCACTTTGCCGTAGGGGCTCGTCATCAACACTGTGTCCCCACTCTTGATGCCCCGGGCCTCGGCATCCACGGTACTCATGAAGCACTCTTGGGGGAATGCCTCGCGCAGCGAGACAACGTTGTCGTTCACCGTATGGGAGCGACGCAGGGAGTGCGGCGTCCACAGCAGCAGCGGATAGGCGTCGGTCTGAGTACCAGCACCCTGCTCGGGGTCGCCGATCTGCCACTTCGCGACGGGCGGAATGGCGGAATAGCCCAGCGAACTTACAACTGCCGAGAGCGTCGCGCTGTAAATCTCGAACTTGCCCGATGCCGTGGCAGCGGGATTGGCTACCGGATCAGCGATGAATGCCTCGAACGGCCGATAGGTGAGCGCGTCCCCCTTGGATCGCTGGGTCTTATAGCAGCCCTTTTCCTTGAACTCGGCGATGGTGATGCTGCCTTGTTGCGGTTCGCCCTCCACGCCCAGGGCGTTAATGTCTTCCTGGGTGATGGTGAACAGCGGCTCGTATGCTGCCGTTGCCTGGTCGGTCATCTTGATGGCGCCGGCGAAGGAATAGTAGGTGCGCTCGGCGTCGGTCATGGTGTTTACGGCCTTCGGATCGAGGCCGAGGCGGCTCGCCAGCTCTTCGGCGATCTCGGTCTCAGGGCGCGCCTCGTACAGCGGCTCCATAATGCGGTCGGCCCAGTACACCGTCTCGGCATTCACGCTCCAGGCTATGTTGCCCTTCTCCCACCACGTTGCCACGGGCAGCACAATGTCGCAGTATTGGCGCGAGGCATCGAAGAAGGGCGCGGCGCCCCACACGAAATCGACTTTGCGGAAGACCTTGATGCCGGCATTCGCGTTGGGCAGCGAGTTCAGACTGTTCTCGTAGCCGCCCGTGTAGATGACGTGGATGTCAAGGGGCTTCTTGCCGCCGGGCCAGGTGTCGCGTCCGTAGGCCCCGTCGAGAATGGACTGCCAGCACTCGGTGTAGTCCACCTTTTCCCAGGAGTCTTTGTCGGTAATTTCAGCCCAATTGGGCACAAGCACGATGACCGGGGGAGCCAGCGGGTTGACAGGGTTCTTGCCGGCACCGTTGGAGGCATCCCCCGCGAAGCAGTAGGGTGTAGTGGAATAGCCGTGCTCGTGCATACCGAGCCATCCCACATAGTTGCCCGGGGTTCCCACGCCGTGCATGAAGGCCAAGGTGTAGAAAGCCTGACCGAACATCTCGCCAGCGGGAATCTTGGTGGTGGACTGACCAGCGAAGAAATCGACCTTCTCGGTTTTAGCGATCTCCTCGGCGAGACGGCGCGTAGTGGCCGCAGGTACACCGCAGATAGCCTCGGCCCATTCCGGCGTCTTCGGCTCACCGTCGTAGGTGCCCAGCAGGTAGTCCTTGAAGTTCTCCTTGGGGTCCGCCCCCTCGGGCATATGCTCGGCATCGAACCCCACGCAGTAGGTGTCCAGAAACTCCTGGTTTTGCAGGTTGTTCTCCACCTGGTGGTACATCATACCGAGGCAGAACGCCGTATCGGTACCGGGCAGAATGGGCACCCACTCATCGGCGATGGCGGCAGCCGTCTGGTTGAGCCACGGGTCGATGATGACAAGCCTGCCGCCCTGTTCCTTGGCGTAATTCAGTTGAAGCGATGTGTTGCCGGCCTTGTTCGCCGCCCAGTTGTTGCCGAAATGGAAGTGCAGCTGGCTTTCGGCGAGGCTCAAGGCATCAGGAGCCTCGAAGATGCTGCCAGTCATGAACAGCTCCACACAGGGCCACGAGCCCAGCGACACCGTGCCCAAGTCATGATGTACCGCGCCACCCTTGGCGTTCAGCAGGCACACAATGGGATCGAAGTATTCCTCGCCGATATCACTATAGGCGGCAGCGAGGATCGATTTCGGGCCCCAATTATCGTAGGCCTTCTGCATCTCCGCGGCAATATAGTCGAGCGCTTCGTCCCAACTGATGCGCTCCCACTCATCACGACCGCGCATCTCGCCATTGGGGGCGTCGGGGCTCCAACCCTTGCGCTTCATGGGATACTTGATGCGCGCCGGGGAGGTCATGTTGCTGATCTGGGCGCGGCCGCGCGGGCAGGCTCGGCGCTGGGGAACCTCAATGGAGTCTTCCTCCTCGTCGGTACGGATACGCAGTGGAACGCCGTCCTCCACGTACACCCGCAGAAGGCAGCGCGAGTGCTCGCAGCTGCAGTTGTTCATGCAGGCCCCCGTGAGCCACTGCCCGTTGCCCTTCTCGCCGGGATAACCGAAATCCTGGGTTGTGCCGCCCGTCTCCGAAAGCTCCTCTTCCTTTGCGGGAGCGCAGGAGGTAAGCCCTGCCAGCGCCGTGGCGCCCGCAGTGGCAGTGCCCCACTTGACGAAGCTGCGTCGAGTCAGTTCATTACTCATACATGACCCTCCTCTTCCGATCGCAGGGAAAGCTCCCTCGGCAAGGTCGTTTCCCCTCTTTTCTCCAGTACGACCCATGCATAGGTGCAACCGTCCTAAACTTGTATGACGGTTACAGCGCCCATACTATCATGCAAATCTAGGACAGTCAACTACTATTGATGCCCAATATTGCAAGTAATTACTCTCTCTTTCGCATCTTCTCTCTGCTGTAATAGTGTCCTATTGGTGTATTCTAGATTTCCAAGCGTATTTCTCAAGACTAAGACCGCTCAAACAATTCTCGTTGCCGGATAATTCCTCCTGTGGTACCTTATCGAGCAGAGGGAGATAGTCGTTGCAATCGGTCTATCTGAATTGAAGGAGTCATCATGCGATTTATCGTAGCCCTCGTTGTGTCCTTTGCCCTTGTCTGGGCCTGTGCGAAACCCTTGAAGAAGCACCCCGTCCCGTTCTATGTCTGCGCTGTGGCGCTCGTGGCCCTGTACTTCTGGGGCGTGTCCGCCGGCGTGCGCGGCGAGGCCTGGTCCTACTTCCAGCCGCTCATGCAGCGCTGCGCTTTGGCCTTCCTGTTGTTCACCGTGGTCATGTTCGTGGGCGTGCTCGGCGAGGGGAACCCGCTGCGCACCCACCTCATGCCCATCCGCCGGCAGCTGTCCATCCTCGCCTGCATCTTCGCCTGCGGGCACATCGCCTTCTACGGCGCCTCCTACCTGCCGCGCCTGGCGAGCGCCTTCTCCGGCAACTTGGCCTTCTCCCTGGGGCTCGCGGCGCTCATCACCGCGCTCATGGTGGTGCTGTGGGTCACCTCGGCCCAGCGCGTGAAGCACGCCATGAAGGCGGCCAGCTGGAAGCGCGTGCAGCGGCTCGCCTATCCCTTCTACGTGCTCACCTACGTGCATCTGGCGCTGCTGCTCATGCCCAGTGCTGTGGCCGGCAACGAGGTGGCCGTGCTTTCCATCGCCGTGTACTCGGTTGTCATGGGCGCCTATGTGGTCCTGCGCCTGCGCAAGGCCGCTGCCGACCGTCTGGCCGAACCAGCCGCCGCAGCCTCCGACCTCGACCTGGAAGCCGCCCCGGCGTAAACGCTTCAGAACGTCGTGGGCCTTCTAAAACGTCGGAGGAGCCAGATGCATGGAGCCGAAGGTGCCACTTGTTTGCTCGGCAATGCAGAACGCCATGTAAAGAGGCAGATACCATATGGGCTTACCCTCGCGCTCACGCCGCTCCACATTCGCCGAGGAGAGCACGCAGGCCTCCCCTATCTCGAAGTCGTGCGTGCCCAACAAATTGTTGAGAGCCGTATGCAGCTTGTAGTCCTTCCCCGACTTGACCTCAATGGGCACAAGAGCGCCGTCGTTGCGCTGCGCGATGAAATCCACCTCGCCCTTTCGGCTGCTGCAGAAATAGAACAGATCGGGGTTCTCGTTACTGAGCGCCTGGGCGACGGCATTTTCGTAGACCGAGCCGAAGTTCACCGAGGGTGCGTCGGCGATGACATCCAGCATTGTCTGGGGCGCGTACTGCGATAGCAAGAGCCCCGTGTCGGCCTCGTAAAGCTTGAACTTGTTCTCTTGGGCCGTTCGCCTAAGCGGGCGTTTCGGTTCGCTCACTTGATAAGTCGGCAGCACAACCGCCGCATCGATGAGCCACGCGAAATCGTTGGCGTAGCGATCGTACACGGCCCCGCTTTTCAAAGCGTCCATGCGAAAGCGCTTGTTCACCTTATCGAGTTGCGAGGGGACGGCATCGAATACCCGCCGAATCTGCGGTGCGCGACCTTGGGCATATTTCGCGATATCGAACCGATACTGCTCCACGATCTGCGAAGCAACAGCGCGCACCGCCATCATGTCGTAGGAGGAGTCGAGATACGCACTCACCGCCTCAGGCATTCCACCAATAGCTACAAAGTACCTGAACAAGCCGGAAAGCCTCTCGTGAAGTCCTGCATCCAGCCCCTTTCGAGCATCAAACGCCTCTCTGATGTCGTCGATGATCGCCTGTGGCACGTTTTGCGACCAGCAGAACTCCTCGAAATCGAGAGGGAACATGCGCTCGATCTGCACATAGCCTACCGGGAAAGAGCGAAAGCCCTTCATTTCGGTACCCAGCATCGATCCGGAGATCACCACCCGATGACGGCCATCCTCGACGAGGAACTTCACAGCGGTAATAAGATCGGGTGCCTCCTGTATCTCATCGAGAAAGACAAGCGTCTCTCCAGGAATTACAGGCATGCCGCAAATCAGAGAGAGACGCGAGACGAAGTCTTCCGCATCCTGTGCTTCCGAAAGAACCCGAATGGCCTTCTCGTCCTCCAGAAAGTTCACTTCGGCAAGATGAGCGAAGTGTTCGCGAGCAAATTCTCTCACGATATAAGTTTTTCCCGTCTGTCGCGCTCCCACGAGCAGAAAGGCCTTCTTTGCCTTGCTTTCGTTCCAGCGTTCAAGTACCTGAAGCATTTTACGTCGAATTGCAGCCATGGAAAACACCGCTTTCATCAGGTAACTGTTTCCAACACAGAAAGAATACCACGTTCTATGTAGCTAATACGGAAGGATTTCAGCCGAAATTGTGTCTAGCGCAGAGAAACTGTGTCTCTGGTGCGGCATTTCTGCGCAACCACGCTGCCGAGACGACCCCTCCCTGCCGCCAAGCCCGAGCCAGAGCCGGTCGCGGCGCAACAGTCCCCTATTTGACGGTTTTTCTCATGACTCCTATAGCGCTGCCGTGCCCCGTGCGCCAAACAAACGTTGCCGAAAACCTCCCAGGAAATTTTTGTAGTGCTGTCGAGGAGAGTAGAAATGTGGGTGCACCCCATTCTCGAGCTGAGGCGCCCCGAGATGCTAACGCAGACACGCCGCGCTTCGAAGCCGTGCGCCGCGGCGATTCCTTCGTCAGTCTCCCTCGATCATCGAGGCGTCGCCGAGGCGGTAGCCCTCGCGCCAGATGGTTTGCAGGTAGCGGGGCTTGCTGGGGTCGTCCTCTATCTTGTTGCGAATCTTGCGCACGAACACGGCGATGCTCGCCGACTCGGGCCGATAGGCCTCGCCCCACACGTTGGCCATGATGTCCTGGGCCGAGAACACCTCCCCCACATGATTGGCGAGAAACGCGATGATCTGGAACTCCTTCGGTGTGAGGTTGACGTAGCGGCCGTGGACGAGCACCTCGTTGCGCTTGAGGCGAATCTCCATGTCGCCCAGGCGCACCACCGCACGGCTCCGGCGCGGCTCGCGCCCCTCGTCGGCCAGCCGGGCGCGGCGCAGCAAAGCCTCGATGCGCATGGCCAGCTCCTGGCTGTTGAAGGGCTTTGCCACGTAATCGTCGCAGCCGGCGGCGAACCCGACGCCCTTGTCGACGATGTCGCTTTTCGCCGAGAGCATCATGATGGGCACATGCGGGTCGCGGGCGCGCAGATCGCGGCACAAATCGAACCCGTTCACCTCAGGCATCATCACATCGAGGATGACCACATCGGGCTGCTCGCGCTCGAAGGCCGCGAGGGCCAGGGCGCCGTCGTAGACGCACAGGCAGGTGTGCCCCGCGCGCTCGACGATTTTGCACACCGCCTCGCAGATGTCCCGCTCGTCGTCAGCAATGAGAATCTTCATCTTCATCCTCCTCGATGGGGGTGACGGGCAGCGTGACGGTGAAGGTGCTCCCCCGCCCCGGCTCGCTTTCCACCGATACCGACCCGCCCAGGGCCTCCGCCGTCTTCTTCACAAGGGAAAGCCCCAGGCCGCTGCCCCGGTATTTCCGGGAAATGGAGGCGTCGGCCTGCACGAAGCGGTCGAATATGCCCTCCTGCCGCTCCTTCGCGATGCCGATGCCCTCATCCTCGACGGCAAGCGTGAGTTCCCGCCTCCGCCCGTCATAACTTGCCTTCAACCACACCATGCCCCCGGCGCCGGTGAACTTCACGGCGTTGCTCAGCAGGTTGGTGAGGATTTTCTCCAGCTGCGCCCAGTCGCCGCGGATGAGGGGGACCTCGCGCGCGATGGCGAAGTCGACCCCCACGCCCTTCTGCTCGGCAATGGGCCCGACCGCGCCGACGGTCACGGCCGCCAGGTCGGTCACGTCGACGGGGTCCCGGGCGAACTCAAGCGCACCGGATTCCACCCGCACCATATCGAGGGCGTTGTTCACCATCTCGAGGAGCACCTGGCTTTGGGTCTTGATCTTCTCGAGGCACTCGCGGCTCTCCGGGCTGTGCTCCTCCCCCGACGCCTCCCACAGATCAACGAAGGCGAGGATGGAGGTCAAAGGCGTCCGCAGCTCGTGGCTCAAGATGGCCACGATGTTGGTGCGGTACTCGTTTTCCTGGGCGAGCTTGCCGTTGGTCTGCTCCAGAAGCTCGTTGGTGCGCGCCAGGGCGGCCCGCTGTTCTTCCAGCATCTCGTTGGCCTCGCGATAGAGCCGCGTGCGCGAGCCCACCTTCTCCTCAAGGGTGGTGTACAGCGAATCGAGCTCGCCGGCCATGGCCTTCACACCCTGCACGAGCTCGTCGACTTCGCGGGAATAACCGCCCTCCGGCACAGGCGTGCTGAAATTCCCCTGACCCATCTGCTCCACGGCGGCCTCCAGAGACGTGAGCGGCTCGGTCACGCGGCGGCGGAAGAACAGCAGGCTCGCCAAAAATGTGATCGTGAGGAAGAGCACGAAAAAGCCGATGATGAGCACCGTGTTCCGGTTGATGCCCGCCTGGTACAGATCCGTCGGCATGCTAATGCTCACCGCACCGCCGATATCGCCGGCGGAAAGCCCCTCTTTCGGAAAGCCCGTCACATCCAGCTCGCCGGCCGGGGCACCGTGGCACTCAAGGCAGCTGTCCGTGAGGTAGATGGCCCCCACATAGCGGTACTCCCGGGAACCGTCCGCGGCATTGACAAAGCCCGTGTACTCGGAGGCGCCCTCGTGGTAGAACGCGTCGAGGGCCCGCTGCTCGAACTCGTCGGGGGCATCGAGGGCGTTGCGGGGATCGAGCCGCGTATAGCGGAGCGTGTAGCGGCCGTCGGTGCTCAAGGTGAACAGCTTGCCCACCGATTTTCCCACCAGCGAGCAGTAGAGCCCCTTGAAGTTGTAGGTCCCGTCGCGGTCATAGTTGATATTGGGCTGTTCGTAGTCGATGAAATCCCACGTCGCCCGCACCGATTTCTCCAGAATCCGGGCCTCGGCGAGCATCTGCTCCTCCATATGGCGCGACTGCTCCTGATAGGACATCCAGCCGAACAGCGCTACGAGCACCACCGCCACCGCGGTCATGAGAGCGATATAGCGCACCACCAAAGGCCGGCTGCGGCGCGGCTTTGCCCCATCCCCCATAAGATGCCTCCGAACTTTCTTCTTCCCACGCTTCCCGCGCCCCGTGCCAGCTTATCCCGAAACCCCGGCGAGCCGCAAGCCCACCTCGGACTTGCGGCATCGCTCGGGAACGGGAAAGGCTACAGGGTCACGGGCGTGCCCTCGTCTTCCAAGGCCGCGGCACGCGCCTTGATGAGCGTGTGCGAGCCGGTGGTGTCCTCGCCCAGGGCGGGAATGGAGCTCACTGCCTCCGCGCCGTACTTGGCGCGCAGCTCCTCCACGTCGCCGAAATCGAGCGCCCGGTAGGGGCACGCCTCCACGCAGGCGGGAAGGTAGCCGGCGGCGCGCCACTCGGAGCAGGCGTCGCACTTGACCGACAGCCCCGTGGTCTCATCGATCTGCGGGTGCCCGTAGGGGCAGGCGTTCACGCAGCTGGAGCAGCCGATGCAGGCCTCGGCGTCGCGCACTACCGCTCCCTCGTCGGTCTTGGAGAGCGCCCCGGTAGGGCACTTCGCCATGCAGGCCGGGCTCTCGCAATGATTGCAGGAGGCGGAAAGATGGTACAGCTTCACGGCCGGGTAGGTTCCCACCTGGCGGCTCGCCACCTTGCGCAGCACCGGGCCCACGCCCAGGCGGTTCTTGTCCTTGCAGGCCACCTGGCAGGTCTTGCAGCCGGCGCAACGGGTCTGATCGTAGTAAAAACCTATCTGAGTCATGAGTGTCCCCTCCTACGCCATGGCGACGGTGCGGCAGGGCAGCTCGCAGTCGGCCACGAGCGCCTCGCCCTCGTACTTCTCGAAGTTGCAGTTGTAATTGTTGTAGCCCGAGGTGCCCATGCCGCTGGTCACCGAGCCGCACAGCACGTTGTCCATACCGGCGACGTCGATGCCGTCGTCCTTGCTGAAATCGGCCCAGGCCCCATGGGGAAGGCCGACGCAGCCGGGCATGAGCATCTCCACCACCGAGGCCGTGCGCAGCACCGAGCCGTGGGCGCTGTACACCCGCACGGTATCGCCGTCGGCCACGCCGCGCGCGGCCGCATCGGCGGCGCTCACGAACACCGGCGCCGACCATGCCTCGCGCAGCCACGGCACGTTGTCCATGACGCCATGGGCACGACGCAGGTAATGGGGGTTGTACACGATGAGCGGGTACTCGCTGGCCGCCCCGCCGATCTGGCGGTCAGCGAACATGCCCTCGCGGCCCTCGGGGGAGGCAACATAGGTGGGATAGGGCTTGAAGGTACCGGCGGGGCTGTAGCCCATGGAGTTCAGCATGTCGCCCTTGTACTGGCAGTAGATCTCCAGCTTGCCCGAGGCGCTCTCGCGGGGATTGGCTTCCGGGTCGTCCACGAAGTCCTTGTAGCCGATGTAGGAATAGCCGTCGCCCTCGGCGCGCTTGACCGTGTAGCAGCCCGCTGAGAGGAAGTCGTCCAGGGCGATGTCGCCCTCCTGGGGCTCAGCGTCCACGCCCCACTTCGCGATATCGTCGGCGGTGATCGTCACCAGGGGCTTCTCCTCGCCGGCGGCATCCACATAGGTGCACCCGACGATCTGGTTGAAGAACGCCTGCTCCTCGGTGATGGGCCACAGCTCGTCGGGGTCCATGCCCAAACGCGCGGCGAGCATGCGCCCGATCTCGAACTCGGTCTTGGCCTCCCACAGAGGCTCGGTGACGCGGCTGTAGACGACCACCGTCTCGCGCGAGCGCTGGTGTCCCGCAAAGCCGCCCACGCGCTCCCATTCCGTGGCGCAGGGCAGCACGATGTCGGCATAGGCCGCGGACGTGTCGAAGGTGTAGGCGAGGTCGGTGACGAAATCGAGTTTCTGGATGGCCTCCCGCGCATCGCTTAGGCCCACCGCCGTCTGCAACGTGTTGCGCCCCTCGATGTTGAGCCACTTGAACTCAGTTTCCTTGATGTCCTCGGCGTTGAAGTTCACGCCGTAGGCGGCACCGGTGGAGTTGTAGCGCCCCTCCCGGATGCACTGCCACATGAGCGGCTCGGGCATGGTGTCCGCCAGCGCGTTCTTCGTGGCCGGCAGGCCCGTCTCGCCGAACTTCACCAGCGCGGGGCCGCCGGCGCCGGCGTAGGTCTTGTAGGCACCGCCGCAGGCATGGCCCGACTTGCCCATGTGCCCGCCCATGGCCCCCATGGTCATGAAGAGCTGGGGGATGTTGTCGGCCGAGGCGCAGCGGGCCAAGGCGTAGTTGTGCATGAGCATGACCTTGTGATCCTTACCGACGGTCTCGGCGAACCAGCGGATGTCCTCTACGGGAGTTCCGCAAATGGCGCTGGCCCATTCGGCCGTCTTCGGGGTGCCGTCGTAGTCGCCCACCAGGTAGCCGCGGAAGTTCTCCTGCAGGGTGGCGTCGGCGGGCATGTGATCGCCGTCGAAGCCGACGCAGTAGGTGTTCAGGAAGTCGTAGTCCACCACGTCCTGCTCGATCATCTCGTAGCACACGCCCAGCATGAAGGCCGTATCGGTGCCGGGCAGCACCGGCACCCAGCGGGCCTCGAAGTACGCTGCCGTGGCGTTGTAAGAGGGCCCGACGTAGACGAACTGCACGCCGGCATCGCGGGCCTCGTTGAAGTTGTTCATGGTGGAGCCGCCCGAGGACCAGGCGGGGTTGCCGCCCATGATCACGATGGTGTCGGCGTTCTTGTTGTCGAAGCGGTCGTTCAGCTCGCCCAGATCCTGGGAGGGAAGCCCGAGCGCTACGATGTTGAAGGCGTAGGTTCCGATGGAGCTCGTATCGGAAAGGGAGATGTGGCCGCCGAGCTGGTGGAGAATCTTGCCCACGGCCAAGGCCTTGGTGCCGATGACGGCCGCAGGGCCGAACTCGCCGTAGATGCGCTCGGCCTCTTGGGCAATGTAGTCGATGGCCTCTTCCCAGCTGATCTGCTCCCATTGGTCGCGCCCGCGCAGCTCACCGTGGGCATTGGCACCGCCGCCGGGCTGCCAGCTCTTGCGCTTCATGGGGAACTTCACCCGATCTTCGCCGAAGACCTGCTGGGCCCGTGCCCGCCCGCGCGGGCATCCGCGCTGCTGCAGCCACTCGAAGCTGTCCTCATGGGAAGTCTCGCTGCCCTGGCGCACCACTTCGCCGTCGCGCACGAGCACGCGGTTCACGCAGCGGCCGCCGCAGTTGTCCCAGCATGCTGCAGCAATCCAGGTACCCTCGTCCACCGATGTGGCGCCGGCGGTACCGGCCAGGCCTTCCTTCGGGGCCGGAGAGCTCGGCGCGCAAGCGACCAGAGACGACAGGGCCCCCGCCGAAACAGCGGCGACGGCACTGCCCTTCAAAAACCCGCGACGCGAAAGAGCGCCCGGCTCGAACACGTTCTGAGAATCGTCCATTGCGTCCCCCTACTTTCCTTGCTCGACTCAGCCAAGGCCGCGCCCTGGCTCTTGCAAGGACAAATATACGGAGCGGTTCTGCGGTCAACAAGATACCATGAAGGTAACCGCCCTGGTAATTCAGTAAGGAAGATTACCAGCTGGTAAGGGTAGAAAAAGGGAGCCGGCGCAAAGGCCGACTCCCTTCGGGTGAGGCGATCTGTCCGCGAGCACCTACTCGGCGGCGTAGAGGTCCTTAAGCTTCTGCAGGTGCGACCAGCGGGCCATGGCGGCCTGCTCGTTCTCGGCGAACAGCTCCTCGGCGCGCTCGGGGAACTCGCGGGTCAGGCGGCTGTAGCGGGCCTCGTTCATGAGGAAGTTCTGGTACTCGCCCTCGGCCGGGTCCTTCGAGTCGATGACGAGCTTCTTGCCCGGAGCGCCCTCGGGGTTGAAGCGCAGCAGGTTCCAATAGCCGCAATCGACGGCCTTCTTCATCTCGGTCTGGCAGTTGGTCATGCCGCCCTTGATGGAGTGCATCTCGCACGGGCTGTAGCCGATGATGAGAGAGGGGCCCGGGTAGGCTTCGGCCTCGGTGATAGCCTTGATGGTCTGGTTGAGGTTCGCGCCCATGGCCACCTGGGCCACGTACACATAGCCGTAGGTCATGGCGATCTCGGCCAGCGACTTCTTCTTCACGTCCTTGCCAGCGGCGGCGAACTGCGCCACCTGGCCGAGATTGGAGGCCTTGGAGGCCTGGCCGCCGGTGTTGGAGTACACCTCGGTGTCGAACACGAACACGTTCACGTCCTTGCCGGAGGCGAGCACGTGGTCGAGTCCGCCGTAGCCGATGTCGTAGGCCCAGCCGTCGCCGCCGAAGATCCACACGGACTTCTTGGTCAGGTACTCCTTGTTGGCCAGGATGCCTGCCGCCAGCTCGGCCACCTCGCCGGTGCCCTCGGCCGCCGTCGTCAAGGCCGCCACATAAGCCGCAGCCGTCGTCTTGGAGGCCTCGGCATCCGTGCGGGCCTCAAGCCACGCGCGGGCCGCGTCGGCCAGCTCACCGGCCGCTCCGGCGCACTCGATGAGCGCCTCGGAATCGACCACGACCTTGTCCTGCACAGCCTCATAACCCAGAAGCATGCCCATGCCGTGCTCCGCGTTGTCCTCGAACAGCGAGTTGGACCAGGCCGGGCCGTGGCCGTCGGCGTTCACCGTGTAAGGAGAGGTGGCCGCCGGACCGCCCCAAATGGAGGAGCATCCCGTGGCGTTGGCAATGTACATGCGGTCGCCGAACAGCTGGGTGACCAGGCGCGCATAGGAGGTCTGGGCGCAACCGGCACAGGAGCCGGAGAACTCAAGCAGCGGCTTCTTAAACTGGCTCGCCTTCACCGACGTGCCCTCGAGCTCAGGCTTGGCCGCCACCTTGTTCACGCAGTAGTCGAACACCGGCTGCTCGTCCAGCTCATCGGCGATGGGCATCATGGTGAGCGAGTCGGTCGGGCACTGGATGACGCACAGGCCGCAGCCCATGCAATCCAGCGGCGACACGGCCAGCACGTACTGCATGTCAGCGCCCACCTTGCCCTTCACCGGCACGTGCTTGGTCTGGGCCGGAGCCTGCGCCATCTCGGCGTCGGTCAGCGCGAAGGGACGGATGGTGGCGTGGGGGCAGACGAAGGAGCACTGGTTGCACTGGATGCAGGTATCGGGGTTCCACTCAGGCACCGACACGGCCACGCCGCGCTTCTCATAGGCCGAAGCACCCAGCGGGAACTGGCCGTCCTCGTAGCCGACGAAGGCGGACACGGGCAGCGAGTCGCCGTCCATGCGGGCCACGGGCTCCATGACGTTGGTGACGAGCGCCACCGTCTCGGGACGGCCATCGATGTCGGAGGTCTTTGGCGCCGCTTCGGCCGTCTTCCACGCCTCGGGCACGTCCACCTGCACGAAGGCAGTGGCGCCGGCGTCAATGGCCTTGTGGTTCATGTCCACGATGTCGGCGCCCTTCTTGGCGTAGGACTTCGTGGCGGCATCCTTCATGTACTGGATGGCCTCCTCCTGCGGCATGACCTTCGCCAGAGTGAAGAAGGCGGACTGCAGGATGGTGTTGGTGCGCTTGCCCATGCCGATCTCGATGGCCAAATCGATGGCGTTGATGAGGCAGAGCTTGATGTCGTTCTCGGCGATGTAGCGCTTAGCGGCGGCCGACAGGTGCTCCTCCAACTCCTCGGGCGTCCACTGGCAGTTGATGAGCAGGGCGCCGCCGGGCTTCACATCGCGCACGATGGGGAAGTCCTTGGTGATGTAGGAGGGGTTGTGGCAGGCCACGAAGTCGGCCTTGTTCACGTAGTAGGGGCTGCGGATGGGGCTGTCGCCGAAGCGCAGGTGCGAGATGGTCACGCCGCCGGTCTTCTTCGAGTCGTACTGGAAGTAGGCCTGAACGTACTTGTCGGTGTGGTCGCCGATGATCTTGATGGAGTTCTTGTTCGCGCCCACGGTGCCGTCGCCGCCGAGGCCCCAGAACTTGCACTCGATGGTGCCGGGGGCGGCGGTGTTGGGGGCGGGAACCTCCGGCAGCGACAAGTTCGTCACGTCGTCGACGATGCCGATGGTGAACTGGCGGCGCGGCGCGTCCTTCTCAAGCTCGGTGTACACGGCGAACACGGAGGACGGCGGAGTGTCCTTGGAACCGAGGCCGTAGCGGCCGCCGATGACGGTGATGCCCTCGCGGCCTTCCACGGACAGCGCGTTCACGACGTCCATGTACAGGGGCTCTCCAATGGAGCCGGGCTCCTTGGTGCGGTCGAGCACGGCGATCTTCTTCACCGTCTCGGGCAGGGCGGCCACGAACTTCTCGGTGACGAAGGGGCGGTACAAGCGCACCTTCACGAGGCCCACCTTCTCGCCCTGGGCGGTGAGGTAGTCGATGACCTCCTCGGCCACGTCGCAGATGGAGCCCATGGCCACGATGACGCGCTCGGCATCCGGGGCACCGTAGTAGTTGAACAGCTGGTAGTTGGTGCCCAGCTTCGCGTTCACCTTCTCCATGTACTCCTCCACCACGGCCGGCAGGTCGTTGTAGATGGGGTTGCAGGACTCGCGGTGCTGGAAGAAGATGTCGCCGTTCTCGTGGGAACCGCGCATGGCCGGGCGCTCCGGGTTCAGGGAGTGCTCGCGGAAGGCGCGCACGGCATCCATGTCGCACATCTCGGCCAGATCCTCGTAGTCCCACACCTGGATCTTCTGGATCTCATGGGAGGTGCGGAAGCCGTCGAAGAAGTTCAGGAAGGGAACGCGGCCCTTGATGGCAGCCAAGTGGGCCACGGCGGACAGGTCCATGACCTCCTGCACGTTGCCCTCGGCCAGCATCGCGAAACCGGTCTGGCGGCAGGCCATGACGTCGGAGTGGTCGCCGAAGATGTTGAGCGCCTGGGTGGAGACGGTGCGGGCCGACACGTGGAAGACGGTCGGCAACTGCTCGGCGGCGATCTTGTACATGTTGGGGATCATGAGGAGCAGGCCCTGACTGGCCGTGTAGGTGGTGGTCAGCGCGCCGGTGGCCAGAGAGCCGTGAACCGCGCCGGCCGCACCGCCCTCGGACTGCATCTCGCACACCTTCACCGTGGTGCCGAAGATGTTCTTGCGGCCCTGGGCGGCCCAGATGTCGACGAAGTCGGCCATGGGGCTGGAAGGCGTGATCGGGTAGATGCCGGCAACCTCCGTGAACGCATACGAGACATGCGCTGCGGCGTTGTTGCCGTCCATCGACTTGAGTTCTCTCGTCATGTTCCTCTCCTTATCTGGCCCGCACGGCATCGGCCGGCTTGCGGCCTCGTCGCTCAACGCGCGGGTGGTACTGTCGCGGAGAGGTCGGAGGGACGAAGCGCGTCCGACGATGCGGGTCGGATTTGCTCTGCGAACAGAAATACCTGTCCGATATTAGCAGCCCGCGCGCGCCAACGCGCCGTCAACGCACGGGCGGGCCGCGCTAGGCTTATCCCCGTCGGTCGGCGGGGCACCTGCATCTTTGTCATGGGCTTTCTTCGAGCTGCTCCAACTTTCTATATAATAGGCTGCGGAAAACAAAGAAGGAGCCTTTACGATGCTGAACTTCCCCCTCACGCGGCGGGCCTTTGTGGCCGGGACGGCGGCGCTGGCGGCCGGAGGCGCGTTGACGCTGGCCGGCTGCTCGGTGGAGCAGCCCATCGAGCCCGGGCCCGCACCGGCAGATCCGGCCGACGACAACGCGCCCACCGAGCCCGTGGCCGCGCAGAGCGGCGTGGCCCGAACGCTCACGGCCGCCATGGCCTACGAGGGGAGCGATCCGAACCCCATCGGCACGAGCTCCGGCGTCTTTCTCGCGGCCGGCTGGCACGTCTTCGAGGGGCTCTACGAGCTGAACATGCATACCTATCGGGCCGAGTGCGGCCTGGCAGCCGACGCGCCCGTTCAGATAGACGACTTGGAATACGAGGTGACCCTGCGCGAGGACACCGTCTTCTCCGACGGCTCGCCGCTCACCTCCGCCGATGTCGTGAACGCCTTCGAGCGCAACGGCGAAAGCGACCTGTACGGCGCGTTCCTCTCGTTCATCACGGCAGTGTCGGCCCCCGACGAGCGCACGGTGCACTTCAAACTGAACGCCCCCATGGGCTCGGTGCTGCAGGAGCGCCTGGCCCTCGTTCGCGTGTTCCCGGCGACGATCACCGACGAGGAGCTGGCAAGCAAACCCGTCGGCTCGGGTCCGTGGTGCTACGAGACCATCAACGCCGCCGACGGGGGCCGCATCTCCTTCACGGCGAACCACCGCTACACCGGCCCTTGGCCAGCCACCTGCGAGCGCATGGAATGGTCGGTGCTGCTGGACGATACGCGCCGCACTGACGAGCTTATCGACAAAGACGTCATGGTCATGGAGGCCGCCCCGGTCGTGCGCGCCGAGGAGCTGGCCGATGCGGGGGCCACGGTGGAATGGGTGCCCGGGTTCAACCTCCCCTTCCTCATGTTCAACTGCGAGAAGCCGCCCTTCGACGACGTGCGCGTGCGCCAGGCGCTGCTGTACGCCATCGACGTCGACTCGCTCATCGGCACGTACATGGCGGGCCACGCGCGGGCGGCCACGTCCCTTCTGCCCGATTACTTCCGGCATTACCACCGCGCGGCCACGGTCTACAGCTACGACCCGGAGAAAGCGCGCAAACTTCTGGCCGAGGCCGGCGTCGATGAGCTGGCCCTGACCCTGCGTGCGAACGACAACTGGGTGAGCACGCTCGCCCCCGCCATCGCAGAGGACTGGAAGGCCGTGGGCGTCACCGCCGAGGTGGTGCTCCTGGACACGACGGCCCTGTTTGCGGACCTATCCACGGAACCGGAGCCGGGCACGCTTCTGCCCTTCGACGTCGTGCTCTCCCCCGGCGACCCGTCGTGCTTCGGAAACGACGCCGACCTCATCATCAGCTGGTGGTACGGCGACAACGTGTGGACGCGCGCCCGCAGCCGCTGGGCCACCACCCCGGCCTTCGCGGAGATGGCAGAACTTCTGGCCGAGGCGCGGTCGAAGACCTCCGAGGACGAGCAGCAGCCCCTGTGGAACCAATGCTTCGACATCATCGCCGCCGAGGTGCCCCTCTATCCGCTGTTTCATCGCGAGACGGCCACGGCCTGGTGGACGGCCCAGCTGGACGACTACGACCCCATCTCGGCCACGGGACTCAACTTCCTCGGCACGACGCCCATGCGCGACGCCGATCCCATTTAGCGCCAGAAGACCACCGCGTCGAGCAGCCCCTGGTAGGCCCACGGGTACACATCCGAGTACCAGCCGGTTTCCGGGGCAAGGCAGAGCAGGGCGCTGTAGGCCACCGATACGCCGACGAGCACGAGCAGAAGCTTCAGCATGAGATCGTGAAGGGCCGCCCGGTCGGCCAGCGACTCGTTCACCACGAAGCACAGAAGCACGGCGGCGGCCAGGAACATGAAGCTGAAATCGGCATAGTACCGCTGCAGGATGCCCGCTAGCTCCGCATCGAGCAGCGCCACGAGCACGCCGGAGGCCACCAGCACCACGATGATGCCGAAGATGGTACGCGTCTCGGCCTGACGCGCCCGCATCCCCAGAATGCGCCGCGTGAAGGCGAGCACCCACAAAATGGGCAGGCAGGCGAGAATGCCGCCGAAGGTCACTTCCTTGATGGTCTGTCCCATGTAGGTGGTCTCGAAGAGCGCCGGCTGCAAAAACGGGAAGACGCCGGTCATGCAGGGCGGCTGTAGGAAGTAGGTGAAGAACGCCGGGGCCAGGCGACCGACGTTCATGCCGCGCTTGGTCATGTCGTTCACCGTCAGGTTGTAGTTCGCGCCGAAATCGGTCAGCGAGCCGAAGCGCGCGTAGTTGTAGGCCATGATGCCCGCGGCCACCAAAACGTAGGGGGCCGCCAGGCAGGCGAACTCCACGATACCCCGGCGGGTGGCCAGCCGGCGCTCGGTGATGTAGGTGCGCCAGAACAGCGGGAAGGCCAGAAGTGACAGCACGAGCAGCTGGGGACGGCAGCCAGCCACGAGCGCCATGCACAGCGACCCGGCGAACAGCCAGCCGCACTTGTGCGCGGCGAGCCGCGAGCGCATCCAGCAATACAGGCCCCACACCGAGAACGCCAGGCCGCACATGATGGGCAGGGAGTAGAAGGTCGGGAACTTCACGAGGTACATGATGCCGCAACAGAACACGAGCGGTATCTGAAGCAGCAGGTACACGCCGAGGCTCACCGAGCGGAAATGGTAGCGGGCGAATCGGTCGAGAAGGGCCGTGGCCCCCAAGATGAACAGCAGCGCCATGACGAGCACGCCGATGGCCGTGGGGAAATTGGCCCCGGTGAGCAGATAGAAGGGCAGGTAGAACAGCAGCACCGGCACCACGCCGAAGTAGACGTAGTAGTGCCCGTCGTGGTAGGCCACATCGAACAGGTAGGGCTCGCCGGTCTCCTTCTGGGCCTCGTCGCGGGCGCCCTTGTCGTAGGGATCCTCCATGTCCTTGAGCCACTGGGGCGGCTCCTCCTCCAGATACAGCTGGCCTTTGGCCATGGCCTGGGCCAGCATGGCGTACTGCTGGGCGTTGTCGCCGCCCACCTCGAAGGTGTTCACGAGCGACGTGCCGTTCCAAGCGCCGTAGTTGTAGGAAGAGGTGGCCACGCCCACGAGGTTCGAGCCGTAGAAGAGGAACGTCGTCGTAAGCGCCAGCTCGATGGCCACGGCGAAGATGATGCCCGCCTTCGACTTGCGCGGGTTCTCGACAATGCGAATGCGGTAGATGGCCGACTTGGGACGGAACGCGTAGCCCAAAAGCAGCAGCCCGAAAACGGCCACAAAGCGCAACGGGTTGAAGGCGAAGGGGCGGTGGGCATTCAGGGAAACGCCGTTCAAGAGGATGGGGTAGGAGACGTCCTCCCCCACTACCTCGATGCGCAAGTTCTCCACATACCCGGCGGTCTGCAGGTTGATGAACTTGCTCGGATCCACCACCGTGGACACGCTCGCATCGGGGATGCCGACGGTGTACTCCGTGGTGTCGAAATAGGTCTGGTGGGCCGAGTCGGTGAACTGGATCTTCACGGCGATGTTCTGGGCCGGCTGATCGGCGTTGAAATCGATGCGGATGTTGCGCACCTCGGTGTTCAGGCTGGAGAACTCGAGCGTGTGATCCACATCAGTGAGCAGAAAGGCACCCTCGTCGTTGCGCTGGAGCTGAATACGGTCGTCCAAGTTGATGGTTCGATAGCCCGACGAAGTGAAGAAGTTGATATTGAAGACGAAGACCTCCAACGCCAGGGCGATAAGAGCAATGATCGCCACCGCCCGGGCCACCTTCAACAAGGTACCGCGGTAGACGAGCATGAAATGCTCGAAGGTGTAGGCTATGTTCTCGCGCACAGTGGGCATGAGGGAGATTATACCGTAGGGGCTGACCTTGGTCAGCCCTCGCAAGCAGAACGACAGCGCACGACAAAAAAGGGGCGACCAAGGTCGCCCCCTACGGGTTTGGCTGCGCGTTCTCCGGCCTACAGGTCGAGGGCCTCCTTGACGTCGGCGTACACCACGTTCGGGTCGCGGTCGCCGTCGATGGTGACGAGCAGCTCGCAGCCGCGGTAGTAGTCGATCAGCGGGCTCGTGGACGTCTCGTACACGTCGAGACGGTTGCGCACCGTGGCCTCGTTGTCGTCGTCGCGCTGGTACATCTCGCCGCCGCACTTGGGGCAGGCGTCGCCGTCGGCGGCGCTGCCGATGTAGCCGCAGTCGCGGCACATGCGACGAGAGGTGAGACGGGCCACAATGACCTCGGGATCCACATCGATGAGCAGGGCGGCGTCCAGCGGACGGCCCAACTTGGAGAGCTCCGCGTCCAGCGCCACAGCCTGAGCCGAGGTGCGCGGGAAGCCGTCCAGGATGAAGCCAGCGGCCGTGTCGTCGTCCTGCAGGCGCTCGGTCACCAGGCCGATGATGACGTCGTCGGGCACCAAGTCGCCGGCGTCCATGTAGGACTTGGCCTTCTGGCCCAGCTCGGTGCCGGCGGCCACGGCGGCGCGCAGCATGTCGCCCGTGGAGATATGGGGCGTGGAGAACTCCTCCACCAGCTTGGCGGCCTGAGTACCCTTGCCGGCACCCGGCGCCCCCAAAAGCACGATGTTCATAGCAAACATCCTTTCCTATTCGGACTGCGCGTCCGCCTTACTTAAAGAAGCCTTCGTAGTTGTACATCTTCAACTGGCTCTCCACCTTGCTCATGGTGTCAAGCGCCACGCCGATCATAATGAGGATGGACGTACCGCCGAAGGCCTGGATGAGCTGGTTGTTGGTGAAGTAGAAGATGATGGTGGGCACAACCGCGATCAGCGCGATGAAGATGCCGCCGGGCAGCGTCACGCGGTTGATCACGTTCTTGATGTACTGCACCGTGGCCGTGCCCGGACGCACGCCGGGGATGAAGCCGCCCTGCTTGCGGATGTTGTCCGCCGTCTCCTCCGGATTGAACACCATGGAGGTGTAGAAGTACGCGAAGAACACGATGAGTGCAACGGTGAGCAGCCAGTTCAGCCAGCCGGTGGAGCACCAGTTCGCGAAGGTGGTCAACCAATCGACGTTGAAGATCGCCGCCAGCTGCGCCGGGAAGTAGATGATGCAGCTCGCGAAGATGATCGGGATAACGCCGGCCGCGTTCACCTTCAGCGGAATGTAGGTGGACTGGCCACCCATCATCTTGCGGCCCTGGACGCGCTTGGCGTAGTTGACCGGAATGCGGCGCTGGGCGCGCTCCACGAAAATGATCAGCGGGATGCAGACGAGCACCACGGCCAAAATCACGATGGTGAGCGCGATGCCCGTGCCCAGATCGCTCGTCAGGGTAGCCGACGAGAAGATGGCCGACGGCACGCGGGACACGATGCTCACGAAGATGATGAGCGACATGCCGTTGCCGATGCCGCGCTGGGTGATAAGCTCGCCCATCCACATGATGAAGGCGGTACCGGCGACCAAGGTGAACACGATGATGATGTTCGTGAGCGCCTCGGGCACCTCCGTGGAGAACTGCACACCGTAGGCCGGCGACTTGAACAGCAGCAGGTAGCCCACCGCGTTGATGAGGCCGAGACCCAGCGTCAGGTAGCGGGTCACCTGGGTGATCTTGCGACGGCCCGTGTCCCCCTCGCGAGCCCAGCGGCCCACGGCGGGGATGACGCCCTGCATCAGCTGCATGATGATGGATGCGGTGATGTAGGGCATGATGCCGAGCGAGAACACCGAGAAGTTCGACAGCGCGCCACCGGTGAACAGGTCGAGCATGGTCATAGCCACGCCCGTGTCCTGGAAGGCCGTGGCAAACTCATGGAAGGGAATGCCCGGCACCGGCACGTAGGCACCGAAGCGGTACAGCGCAAGAATAGCCAAGGTGAAGAGGATCTTCTTGCGCAGCTCCGGAACCTTGAATGCGTCAATGATTGAGCTTAGCAAGGCTCTTCGACCTTTCCTCCGGCCGCCTCGATCTTCGCCTTGGCGGAAGCGGACACCTTATCGACGCGGACAGTGAGAGCCTTGGTGATCTCGCCGTCGCCGAGCACCTTCACCAGCGCGTCGGCATGCTTGATGATGCCCTTGGCCTTCAGGGACTCGCCATCCACCACGTCGCCGGCCTCGAACTTGGCATCGAGACGGCTGACGTTCACGGGCAGGTACTCCACACGGTTGAAGTTGCGGAAGCCGGGCAGCTTCGGCAGACGACGGGCGAGCGGCGTCTGGCCGCCCTCGAAGCCGGCACCCTTGCCGCCACCGGCACGGGACTTCTGGCCGTTCATGCCGCGACCGGCGGTCTTACCGGTGCCGGAAGCGGGGCCGCGGCCCACGCGCTTGCGGTTCTTCGTCGAGCCCTCGGCCGGGCGCAGATCCTTGAGTTCCATGTAAGTAAATCTCCTTTTCGCTCTCTGAACGGGGAATTCCTCTTCCCTCAGTCAGTGCTAGCAGCTCGCCGCTAGCAAACTTCCATCTATCATGGCAACGGCGTGCTCCCCTCTGGGAACACGCCGGAGTCCATCAAAAGTGTGACGAGGCTTAAATTTCCTCGACGGTGATGAGATGCTTAACCGTGAAAATCATGCCACGGACGCTCTCGTTGTCCACCTGCTCGGTGGTGCTGCCGATGCCGTGCAGGCCCAGCGCGCGCAGGGTGCGACCCTGGTTCGGCTTGCGGCCGATGGCGCTCTTCACCTGGGTGAGGCGCAGCGTCTTGTTCGTCTCAGCCATTAGTTCTCCTTCCCGCCGAACATCTCGGCCACGGAGATGCCGCGGCGCTCGGCGACCTGGACGGGGCTCTCCATGTTCTTGAGACCCTCGGCGGCAGCCTTCACGATGTTCATGGCGTTGTCCGTGCCCAGCGACTTGGTGATCACGTTCTGAACGCCGGCCAGCTCCATGATGGCGCGAACCGGGCCACCGGCGAGCACACCGGTACCGGGAACAGCGGGCTTGATCAGCACGCGGCCGGCACCGTACTCGCCCATGATCTCGTGGGGCACCGAGCCCTCGACGGTCACAGGGACGGTGAACATGTTCTTCTTCGCGTCCTCGACGCCCTTCTTGATGGCGGTGGGCACCTCGGCGGACTTGCCCATGCCCACGCCCACGCGGCCGTTGCCGTCGCCGACGACGACCAGGGCCGAGAGCTGCATGCGACGGCCGCCCTTGACGGTCTTCGCGACGCGATTGATGAAGACCACGCGCTCCTGAAGCTCAGGAGTCGTGCTCTCCTGCTGACGGTTGTTGTTACGAGCCATAAGCTAAAACCCCTTCTAGAATTTCAATCCTGCTTCACGGGCAGCTTCGGCCAGAGCCTTCACGCGCCCATGATACAGGTGGCCGCCACGGTCGAACACAACTTCCGTCACGCCGTTTTCCTGAGCCAACTTGCCAACGATGGTGCCGAGCTCGGCTGCGCCCTCGACGGTCGCGCCGCTCTTGCCGGTGGCCTTGAAGGCCTCCCCGAGGGTAGAGACGCCGCAGATGGTGGTGTGGGCCACGTCATCGATGACCTGCACGTACATGTTGCTGTTGCTCCGCGTCACGCACAGACGCGGGCGAGCTGCAGTGCCGGAGATCTTGCCGCGCACGCGACGATGGCGACGGGCAAGACGGGCCTGCTTCTCCTGTTGCTTATTCATAGGTTTAATCCCTTCAATCAGCTACCGAATAGGCACTTAGTCTTTGCCGGCCTTGCCAGCCTTGCGGCGGACATGCTCGCCCTCGTAGCGAATGCCCTTGCCCTTGTAGGGCTCCGGCTTGCGCCACTTGCGGATGTTCGCGGCAACCTGGCCGACCTGCTCCTTGCTCGGACCGGACACGACGATCTCGGTCTGAGAGGGCACCTCGAAGGTGATGTCCTCGGGAGCCTCCACCAGCACGGGATGGGAGTAGCCGAGCTGCATCTCGAGATCCTTGCCCTTGAGTGCGGCACGATAGCCAACGCCGACGAGCTGCAGCTTCTTGGAGAAGCCGTTCGACACGCCCTCCACCATGTTGGCGAGAAGGGTGCGGGTCAGGCCGTGGGCGCTCTTGGACTCACGGGTGTCGTCGGGACGGGTGACGATAAGCTCATCGCCGTCGCGGGTGATGGTCATGGACGGCAGGAACGTGCGGGTAAGCTCCCCCTTGGGGCCCTTCACCGTCACCGTCTGGCCGTCGATGGTCACATCGACGCCGGCAGGAACGGGGATGGGCATCTTGCCGATACGAGACATACTAGATACCTTCCTTTCCTACCACAGATAGGCGATGACCTCGCCGCCGATGCCCTGCTTGCGGGCATCGCGGTCGGTCATGACGCCGCGACTGGTCGAGATAATTGCCGTGCCGAGGCCGCCGAGCACGCGGGGCAGATCGTCCTTGCCGGCATAGATGCGCAGACCCGGCTTGGAGATGCGCTTGATGCCGCGGATGGTCTTGGCCTTCTTCGGGCCGTACTTGAGGGTGATCTCAAGGGTGCCGCGGGGCTCGCCGTCGATGACATCGAAGCGCTGGATGTAGCCTTCCTGCTCCATAATGCGCACGATCTCGACGAGCTTCTTGCTCGTCGGCATGGACACGGTGTCCTTGCCGGCAGACTGGGCGTTACGCACACGCGTAAGCATGTCTGCGATGGGGTCGGTCATTGTCATGTTTGTTTTCTCCTTTGATCCGTGATGAACCGGCGTTCGGTTCGTCGGCGCCCATAGCGCCTCCGCCTTTAACGTCGGCACACCCTTAGCGTCCGCGTCTTCTACCAGGAAGCCTTGGTCACGCCGGGCAGCTCGCCTTTGTTAGCCAACTCACGCACGCAAATACGGCACAGGCCGAACTTGCGATAGTAGGCGCGGGGACGTCCGCAACGGGTGCAGCGGTTGTGCTGACGCGTAGAGAACTTCGGCTCGCGCTTGGCTTTGGCGATCATCGATTTCTTAGCCATGCATGTCCTTCTTTCTTTATGTCCTTAAGCCCGCAGCCTTATCGCGGACTTGTGACCGAGGTTGCGCGACGCGGGGCATAAGTGGGCCCCGGTCGGTTTACTTGCTCTTGAACGGGAACCCGAGGGCGGACAGAAGAGCGAACGCGGAATCGTTGTCGCCGGCATTGGTCACGAAGGTGATGTCCATGCCGCGGGTGCGATCGATCTTGTCGTACTCGATCTCCGGGAAGATGAGCTGCTCGGTGATGCCCAGGGTGTAGTTGCCGCGGCCGTCGAAGCTCTTCGGCGAGATGCCGCGGAAGTCGCGGACGCGCGGAAGGGCGGTAGCCAGCAGGCGATCGAGGAACTCCCACATGCGGTCGCCGCGCAGGGTCACCTTGCAGCCGATGGCCTGGCCCTCGCGCACATGGAAGCCGGCGATGGACTTCTTGGCGCGGGTCACGCAGGGCTGCTGGCCGGTGATGATGCGCATGTCGTTCATGGCGGCATCAAGCAGCTTGGAATCGCCGGCGGCAGCGCCGACGCCCATGTTCACGACGATCTTCTCCAGCTTCGGCACGCAGTTGATGTTCTTGATGCCGAGCTGCTCGACGAGCGCGGGGACGATCTCGGTCTGGTACTTCACCTTGAGGCGGGGGGTATCAGCCATCTTTCTTCAAACCTTTCTCCGATGGATTAAACGCCGGATTTCCGACCCGGCGTCCCTGGGACCTTCCCAGGGCCATGGCGCTTGCGCGCGATTGGAAATTGTCCCACAAAACGAGATACTTTCCAAGTAAAAACCGCCCGCTACACAAATTCGGTAGCAGGCGGTCTGTTCAGAGCCTTGAGTGCCTTATCTTAGGCCTCGACGGCGGGGATGTCCTTGCCGCACTTCTTGCAGACGCGGACGAGCTTGCCGTCCTCGCGGCGACGGGCCACGCGGGTGGCCTCGCCGCAGCTGGGGCACACGAGCATCACGTTGGACACGTGGATGGGCGCCTCGACGGTAGAAATGCCGCCCTGGGGGTTGGCCTGGGTCGGGCGCATGGCCTTCTTGACCATGTTCACCTTCTCCACGACAACGCGGGACTTCTCGGGCACCGAGCGCAGCACCTTGCCGGTCTTGCCGCGGTCCTTGCCGGCGATGACCTTGACGGTGTCGCCCTTGCGGATCGTCATCTTGTTCTGAGCCATTCTGACACCTCCCCTACAGCGTTTCCGGTGCCAGAGACACGATCTTCATGTACTTCTTGTCGCGCAGCTCGCGGGCGACGGGCCCGAAGATACGGGTGCCGCGCGGAGAGCCGTCGTTGTTGATGAGCACGGCGGCGTTCTGATCGAAGCGGATGTAGGAGCCGTCGGCGCGACGGACTTCCTTCTTCACGCGCACGATCACGCAACGCACGACCTCGCCCTTCTTGACGTTGCCGTTGGGCATCGCTTCCTTGACGCTGCAGATGATCACGTCACCGAGGCCCGCATAGCGGCGCTTCGAGCCGCCCAGGACCTTGATGCACTGCACCTTGCGAGCGCCGGAGTTGTCGGCCACGGCGAGCATGGATTGCATCTGAATCATGTGATGTTCCTACTTTCCTTATCAATAGTCCTCGTGCCGGAGCACTCAAACTATTTGGCCTTCTCGACGATCTTCAGCAAACGCCAGCGCTTCATCTTGGACAGCGGGCGCGTCTCCATGATCTGAACGGTGTCGCCGACGCCGGCCTCGTTGTTCTCGTCATGGGCATGGAACTTCTTGGTGGAGGTGATCATCTTCTTGTAGATGGGATGGGGCTTGCGCTCCTCGACGGCCACCACGATGGTCTTGTCGTTGGCATCGCTGACGACGACGCCCTGACGTACTTTACGCAGATTGCGCTCTTCAGTCATTTCTTGCACCTTCCTTAAGCTACGCGCTCAGCTCGCGAGCCCGCATCTCAGTCATGATGCGCGCGATGTCCTTCTTAACCTGCTTGACGCGGGCAGTGTTGTCCAGCTGGCTGGTGGCCATCTGGAAGCGAAGGTTGAACAGCTCCGCCTTGGCCTCCTTCAGCTTCACCTGCAGGTCTTCGGCAGAAAGTTCACGAATCTCTGCTGCTTTCATTATTGCTGCCCCTCCGTTTCACGAGTGACGATCTTGCACTTGATGGGCAGCTTGTTGATGGCCAGACGCAGAGCCTCGCGGGCGGTCTCGTCATCGACGCCGGCGATCTCGAACATGATGCGGCCGGGCTTCACGACAGCGACCCAGCCCTCGGGGTTGCCCTTACCGGAACCCATGCGGGTCTCGGCGGGCTTGGAGGTGATGGGCTTGTCGGGGAAGATCGTGATCCAGACCTTGCCGCCACGCTTCATGTGACGGGTCATGGCAATACGAGCTGCCTCGATCTGACGGTTGGTGATCCAGTGGGCCTCGAGGGCCTGGATGCCATACTCGCCGTGGTTCAGACGGGTGCCACCTTTGGCCTTGCCCTTCATGGAACCACGCTGCACCTTGCGGTGCTTTACGCGCTTAGGTACGAGCATTTACTTGTCACCCCTCTCGCGGCGATCATTACGACGGGAACGGTTCGGGCGGGACGAACCCTCGAGCGCGGGCTGGGGAGCCTTCTGGCCCGGCAGCACCTCGCCGTGGTACACCCACACCTGTACGCCGATGGAGCCCATGGTGGTGGCGGCGGTGGCGAAGCCGTAGTCGATCTTCGCGCGGAGGGTGTGCAGCGGCACGCGACCCTCGCGGTACCACTCGCGGCGGCTCATCTCGGCGCCGCCCAGACGACCGGAGCACTGGATGCGGATACCCTTGGCACCGGACTTCATGGCGGACTGCACGGCCTTGCGCATGGCACGGCGGAAGGCCACGCGGCCCTCGAGCTGCTCGGCCACGGACTGGGCGATGAGCTCGGCGTCCAGCTCGGGACGCTTCACCTCGACCACGTCGATGGAGACCGGGCCGTCGGCGACCTTCTCGAGCTTCTTGCGCAGAGCGTCGATCTCGGCGCCCTTCTTGCCGATGACCACGCCGGGGCGGGCCGTGGTGATGGTCACCTTGATCTTGTCGCCGGCGCGCTCGATGTCCACGCGAGACACGGAGGCACGGGCGAGCTGCTTGTCGAGAAACTTGCGGATGGCGATATCGTTCTCGAGCGTCTTGGCGTAATCCTTACCGGCGTACCAGCGGCTGCGCCAATCCTCGGTGATACCGAGGCGGAATCCGGTAGGGCTGACTTTCTGACCCATGGACCTTATGCCTCCTCTCGGGGTGCGACGACAATGGTGATGTGGCACGTGCGCTTGTTGATGCGCGACGCGGAGCCCTTGGCGCGGGGACGAATGCGCTTCAGGGTCGGGCCTTCGTCGACGTAGGCGGCCTTGACCACCAGGTTGTCGCCGCGAAGGTGATTGTTGTGCTCGGCGTTGGCCACGGCGGAGTTCAGCGTCTTTGCGACGGTCTCAGCGGCGGCGCGCTCGCAGAAAGCCAGGATCTCGCGGGCCTGGGGCACGGACTTGCCGCGAACCAGGTCGACCACGATGCGGGCCTTGCGGGGAGCGATGCGGACGTAACGCGATACTGCTTTAGTTTCCATGTAACTTCTCACCTATGCCCTATCGCTTCTTCTTGTCGGCCGCATGACCCTTGAAGGTACGGGTCGGCGAGAACTCGCCCAGCTTGTGACCAACCATGGACTCGGTAACGTAGACCGGCACGTGCTTGCGGCCATCGTACACGGCGATGGTGTGACCCACCATTTCCGGGAAGATGGTGCTCGCGCGGGACCACGTCTTGATGACTTCCTTTTCGCCGGCCGCGTTCATTGCCTCGATGCGGGCAAGAAGGCGCGGTTCTACGAAAGGACCCTTTTTCAAACTTCTGCTCACTATGACTCCTTACGATTCCGCTACTTCTTGCGACGACGGATGATGAGACGGCTCGAGGCCTTCTTCTTGTTGCGGGTGCGATGGCCCTTGGTCGGCACGCCCCAGGGGGTGACCGGGTGACGACCAGCGGACTTGTTCTTGCCCTCGCCGCCGCCGTGCGGATGGTCGACCGGGTTCATAACCGTACCGCGGACAGAGGGGCGAACGCCCATCCAGCGCTTGCGGCCGGCCTTGCCGATCTTGATGTTGGAGTGCTCGGCGTTGCCCACCTCGCCGATGGTGGCGCGGCAGGTGATGAGCACGCGGCGCATCTCGGAAGAGGGCATGCGCAGGATGGCGTAGTTGCCCTCCTTGCCCATGAGCTGAATGGAGGTACCGGCGGAACGGGCGATAGCGGCGCCCTTGCCCGGCTGCAGCTCCACGTTGTGGATCAGCGTACCGACGGGGATGTTCGCCAAAGGCAGAGCATTGCCCGGCTTGATGTCGGCTTCCGGACCGGAGACCACGATGTCGCCCACCTTCAGGCCCTTCGGGTGAATGATGTAGCGCTTCTCGCCATCAACGTAGTGCAGCAGAGCGATACGGGCCGAGCGGTTGGGATCGTACTCGATGGTGGCAACCTTGGCGGGCACGCCGTCCTTGTTGCGCTTGAAGTCGATGATGCGGTAGCGCTGCTTGTTGCCGCCGCCCTGGTGACGGGTGGTGATGCGGCCATAGCAGTTGCGACCGGCCTTCTTCGGCTTCGGGGCCAGAAGAGACTTCTCCGGCTTGGACGTGGTGATCTCCGAGAAATCGGAGACCGTCTGGAAACGTCGGCCGGGGCTCGTCGGCTTGTACTGTTTGATTCCCACAGTAACAACCTTTCTTCTTCGGACTCTCCGCGGCCGGGCTGGTAACGGCAGCCCGGGGCGAATCGCCCCTTACTTCGGATGCCCGCTCGCGCGCCTCTCCGCACACCGGGTATCCCCTACGAAAGTGGCATGGACGATTGCCGTATCGGCGCAGATGGAGGCTCTACGCTGCGACGCCGTCTTGCCACGCGCCCGGGTGTATCCATAGGCACACAGACGCAAAGAAGCATTATAGGTTTGGAAGAAGGGCGCCTCAAGAAGTTTTTTTCGAAGTCGGCAAACGCCACATTTCCCGCACATACGGGGAGAAGAGATTGCTGCTCGCATCAACCGCAAGCGCCTAATCCACGCGCAGCAATGCACACCACACGACTCACGCCCCAGCCTCTCTTATCGGTGCTGCTGCATGGGGGCACGGTAGAACGCAGACAACCTTCGAGCAGCGTGCCACGACTCTTTACCTGGGCTTACTGAGATCTACCCAATAATTGCCTAGCAAAAACTTCCTCAATGATACCTAATTTTTGGGGTGTTCTCTCATTAATCGATGCAGCAGTCTTATCAAAGGTCGTTCGAAGACCTGCTCAATATCCCACCTGAAGGAGGAACTATGGAAATGCAGCGTCGACAATTCATCCAAGGAGCGGCAGCATTGGGGGCTGGCGCGCTTGTGGCAAGCCTTACTGGTTGCGCTACGGGGCCATCTACTAGCATGTCCGACACGGGCACGGATACCGCGACCAGCGGGGGCGCGGAAATTCCTCAAGGCTTTGCTGCCGAAGACTTCGAGGAATCTGCCGTTATCCTCGAGCCTATCACCGATTTCGTCAAAGAGCACACTTACGATATCGTGGTCGTAGGAGCCGGTACCGCAGGCCTACCTGCCGTGCTGACCGCTTTGGAGGAGGGCGCCACTGTTGCCTGTCTCCAGAAGGAGTCTACCGCCATCTCGCAAGGCTGCGCTGGAGCGGGAGCCTGCCTGCAGGAAAGTACCGAACTGGGCATCAAGCGATTCATGTCAACCTATGCCGAGCTATGCGAGTATCGCGTCAACTACGAGCTCTTGAAGACCTATGTCGAGCATTCCGGCGAGACGATTATGTGGATCAGCAGGCAGGCGCAAGAGGCGGGTTACCCTAATGCCAAAAACTCCTCAGAGGTGTTCGAATATGGCGAGGGCGCACAGGTTCTCTATATTAAGAACGACTCGGCCGTAAAACCCGAAAGCAACCTGCAGTTAATTCAGGCGCTTGCAGCCATGGCTGAAGACAGAGGAGCCGACTTCTATTATTCAACCCCCGGCGTACAGCTCATAAAAGACAGTGAAGGCTCCGTGACCGGCGTAGTCGGTCAAACGTCTGACGGGTTCGAACTTTTTAACGCCACTAAAGCAGTCATCTTGGCCACAGGCGATTATCAGAACAACTCGAGCATGGTCGATCGGTTCTCGCCTGACCTTTCCCGCTTCGCGCGAAAGCAAGTCAACAAAACGGGCGACGGCATTTTGATGTCAGCAATGGCAGGCGGACACATTACTCCCGTGCATCACAGCCGCCAGATGCATGATTTCGATTCGGGCCCTATGCCCGATGAGCCCTTCCTGTGCGTCAACGAAAACGGCGACCGCTTTATGGATGAATCAATGCCATCAACGAGCGCCGTCAATATCCTGCGCTTCCAAGACGCTGCAGATCCAGGAAAGTATTCCATGATCTTCGACAGCAACTATCAAACCCAGGTGACTGACTGGGGCGGCCGTCCAGCCGACGAAGCCAAATTGCGTCAATATGTTCCAGGCGAAGGCGGCGGTGAAGGGGTAGTGGAGAGCCTCATTGATACTCACTACGCCGATACCCTTGATGAACTAGCAGATAAATTAGGGATTCCAGCTGCCAACCTCATAGCATCTGTCGAGCGATACAACGAGCTGGCAAAATCCGGCGTTGATGTCGACTTCGGCAAAGATCAGGCCTATTTGAAGCCCATCGATACCCCTCCGTTCTGGGGCCGTCATCGCTGGATTCGCATTACTGCCACCTGTGGTGGCATTGCCGTAAATGGAAACTACCAAGTCATCGACAGCCAGAACGAGCCCATCCCTGGATTGTACGCCACGGGCTTCGGCGCAGGAGATCTCTGCGGAGCCGCCGACTGGAGCATTTATTGGGCGGGCATGTCGGTCGGCTCATGCATGAACTCAGGACGCGTTGCGGCGCTGCATGCCATTACGGGCGCCCTTGAACCTTCCCACCCAGCAGAGTGGGACGAGTTTAAAGAAACATACACGGCGTCCAAGTAGAATACCCTCCCCTTTGCAGAGGGAGCCTCTCAGAGGCTCCCTCTGTTCTGTCTCGAGGCACAACGCAGGATAGAGCCTATAGAGCACATTGAGCATTTCCGCGCTCGCAGTTAACCACTTACGATCCCCCGCGCTCAGCGATCGAACGTCTCGTCTCGTGATATTGCGAGCTTATTCGCCAATACGACAGTTCACGAGGTCAATAAGCTCCTGCTTTGAATGCACGTTCAGCTTCGCGTAAATATTGCGCGTGTGTGAGAGCACGGTTTGCGGAGAGATGACCAAGACCTCGGCAATCTTTTTATAGTTGTTTCCCTTATACAGCAACGCGCATACCTCTCGCTCGCGCTGCGTGAGGAGGTAGGTACAGGACAGTTCGTCTAACGCAGCTTGCGGATCGAGCAAAAGCGACTGTTGTCCTCCTTTGCCCTGCTTCTTTAATTGAGAATAGTACTTTTCATAGGTAAGAACAATTAACGTCAGACCGATAAGAGCAAGCGCAGCCATGAGTAGCATCGACTCGCGTGCAACTTGAAACAGGGATGGAAAAACAGCAGCCACCCAAGGGACAAATACGTAAGTAACGGCCGACGAAAGCGTTTCAGTAGCAATGAAGAGCAGCATGTAGCGACTTGGTTGCCCTTTAGAGGCGGCTAAATCCGCCAAGGATAGGAAAAGCAGCAAGATGAAACAAGTCCTCGCTGCAACGAACAGGCCCGATCCAAGAAAACCAGAAGCAGACACCATCCCGAACAATCCCATGAAATATAAAAGCGATACGACAGCCCAGAGAAGATTAAGCGCCAATTCATCGTTTCTCATGGCGATGAAGATCGCCACCACAACGGCCGCGCACCCAAAGGATGCAAGGGTAACGGATAGCGAGCCGCCCACGGATGGAGTCGAACTCGCACCTTCCGCATAACTCATGCCCCGAACGAGACCGCCAACAAGCAAGTAGGCAATCACGAGAGCCATAAAGCGACCTTTTTCATGCAAGACAGCTTCGTCAGCCGACGGTTTGTCGGAGGCGGAAAGCATATCAGCCGCCTTCCATAGTGCCAAAGAGGATACGAGCGGCCCCGCAAAAGGCAGCACAAAGCAAAACGGCTCGGGAGATAGATCGACCAGAGAAACCAAGGTTGCGAGGGCAAAAGAAATCGCCACGCTGACAATGACGCGCCGAGACAACCTCTCGGAAACGAGCGTCCCCCATCCCCACGCAAGCCCACAAAGCAGAGCGGCGTAGCAAACCGCCTTTCCGAGAGCGACGGCAGGAGGACTCTCAGAACCCAAGATGCCAGCGACCAGCCCCAGTACCGCGGAGATGCCGCCTACAAAAACGAGTATCCAGGCATGCCTAACCACGATTCTGGAAAAAAAGCCTTGCGCAAGAGCATCAGCAAGCGCAACGGCGAGCGCTAGCACCACGGCCGCAAGATAGGGGCCAGGCAGCCCAGCTCCAGTTTCCACAGGAGCGAAAAAAAGAGCAATGTGACCACGCCTGAGCAACAGCCAAAAGAAGCTCATTCCCAATGATATCAAGGCGGGCAGCTGCCATTTGCGCAAATTTGAGCCCATCCGTCAGCACCTCCCTTGATTAAGTATTCTCAGTATAGCGCTCACGTCAAGAGCTGACGCGTTCTCGAAAGAAAAGACGTGCTCGGGCGTAGGCGGCACTTTTCGATAAGCCTACGCAGCAACTCCCGCGCGCGCCCACAACGCTACCCCAACTGCTACCACATTTTCTCGCTGCAATGCAGAGCAGCGGCTATGATGTACCGACAATAACGCGAGAGAGCATGAAGGGAGGTTCGCCATAGCTACGTTGGGCATTGGCCAAGTCGTAAAGCTGGATGACAAAATGGCCGACACTATTGCTTGCGCGACAACGACGTCGCCTTCTTCCCCAAGAACTACGCTATCGACAACGAGATCCTCGGTGAAAGCCGAACCTATTTTACCGTTGACACGGACGAATACGAACAGGGGCGGCTTGCGATTCTCGCGTTCTTCACTCCGACTATCTCGACAACAGGCTGCTCTTTCGAGGCCCGTGTAGTACATGCAGGTGGAAATGGCGGGCGGCGTGGGGTGAAAGTCCTGCACCTGCTCGGGGGCCATGCGAAGCCGGCCAGAAACGTGACGGCCCAGGGCTCGGCCGCCTTGCGTTCGCTGAACCGAAACGCCGTCGCCCCTGCCGTCCTCGTTCGGACTTCTACTTGCTAACTTTCCTAACAAATGCTAACTTTACTAAAAATTGCTAACTTTGCTAACACAGCGCAAGGAGATACCCATGGATGAACCAGCTGAAAACCCCTTCACGCCCATCTTCGGCAAGATTCCCGCCTATATGGCCGGCCGCACCGACTTGGTGGACGAGATGGATTTCGCCCTCAAGGGCAGCGGCAACGATCCAGCTCTTGTCTCTGTTTTCGTGGGTGCTCGAGGCGCCGGCAAGACAGCGCTTCTCTCGCTCTTCGCAAATATGGCCGAAGAGAACGGCTGGGTGTCCGCCAGGGTAACATCCTCTCCTGATATGCTTGAGGAAATCCTCTTACGTATCAACCGGGGCGCTTCTCACCTTATCGATGGCACCCCCAAGCGCAAACTTGCCTCGGTGAGCATTGCTCCTATCGGATCTCTATCTTGGGATAACCGAGAAGATGCCAAAACCAGTTGGCGCACAAGGATGGACGATGTACTCGACCAGCTTGAGGAAGCTGGAGTCGGACTCGTTGTGACTATCGATGAGGTCGATCCCGATCTTGACGAAATGACCACCCTCGTAACGGCCTTCCAGCATTTTCTCGATGAAAACCGCAAAGTCGCCCTTCTGATGGCTGGCCTCCCCTATGGCCTCACCGCACTCTTGGCTGGGAAGACCACATCGTTTTTACGTCGCGCGACCCGGCACGATCTCGCTTCGATCAGCGACTACGAAGTGGCAGAGGCTTTCCGCATTACCATGGAGAAGGGAGGGAAAGCTCTTGACGACGAGGCCTTGACTGTTGCTGTTGAGGCCATCGGTGGCTTTCCCTACATGTTCCAGCTCCTCGGCTATCGAGCCTGGAATCTCGCCTCGGATCGGACCCAGGTCACGGCAGCCGATATTCGCAGCGCTGCGGCCATCGCCCAGCGGGAACTGGAAGAGCGCGTTTACGAGGCGACTTATTACGAGCTAACCGAGGCCGACCGAGCATTCCTAACGGCCATGCTGGAAGACTCTCGGACGACGAAGCAAGCCGCCCTCGCCAAGAGGCTCGGTAAGCAGTCTGGCCACGTGTCCCGGTACAAGAAGCGCCTATTGAAGCAGGGCATTATTAGCGAGAGGGCCAAAGGGCAGCTCGAATTCTGTCTGCCAGGCTTCCGAGAGTTCTTCGCCGCTCGCGAAGCCGAGGTAGATTAACAGAGCGTGCGGAGAGCGCTCGCTTAAGAACCGCTGGCACAGAGCTTTTCGATACGCCAATCGAAAAGCGGCGGGCGCGGCCGTGTGGTCGCGCCCGCCGCTGCAAGCAAGAGGGGGCCTTCCGGCGGGAGGGAGGGTCGGAAGGCCCCGGAGGGGATGGCTTAGGCTTCCTCGACGATGAGGCCGCGCTCGGTGGCGGCGTCGCGCAGCTTCTGCCAGATGGTCAGGTGGTCGATCTCCAGCTGGTTGCACAGCGTCGTGCAGGTGCCGCACATGGTGCAGTCCCACAGGCCGCCCTGGACGGCCTCGACGACGCGGTCGGCCTGGTCGTAGGCGTCGAAGTGGCGGAAGGCCACGGCCAGCATGTGCGAGGGGCCGATGTACTCGGGGTTGGTGGCGCGGGCCGGGCAGCCGGCGGTGCACACCTGGCAGCGGGCGCAGTAGTTGATGCCGAACAGCTCCGCCTCGTGCTCCATGTTGTACTCCTGGAGGTCGGCCTCGGTCAGCGGGGCGACGCGCACACGCTTGTAGGTCTCGGCGATGCGGGCCTGCACCTGGCTCTTGTCCACGATGAGGTCCTTGATAACCGGCACACCCTCCAAGGGCTCGACGGTGTGGTTGCCGTCATCGATGGGCTCGACGCAGGCCAGCACCGGCTTGCCGTCCATCATCATGGCACAGCGGCCGCACATGCGCCCGCGGCAGGAGAAGTCGAAGGCCAGCGGTTCTTCGTTCTCGTGCACGTACACCAACGCCTGCAGAAGAGTCATGTACTCGTCGTCGTGGGGCACCTCGTAGGTCACGTCGTAGGGCGCGTTGTCCTTCGAGGGATCGTAGCGCTTGATAGTGAGCTTCATAGCGTATTCTCCTTCTTACTTAACTAGTAGGGAATCTTCTCGTAGGACAGGGTGCCGTCCTCGGCGCGAGTGTAGGCCAGCGCGCACTTCCAGTTCGCATCGTCGGTCTCGGGGTATTCGGGGCGAATCAGCGCGTCGCGGCTTTCCTCGCGGGCAAGGGAAGCCTCCACGGAAAGGCGCGCGATGTCGAGCAGGTTGACAACCTCGATGGCGTCCTTCCAGTCGGCATTGCTGACGAGGCTGTCATCGGCGCAGGCCATCTTGGGAATGTCCTCGTTCATGATGCGGTCGAGCTCGGCCTTGGCCGTCTCAAGCACCTCGACAGATCGGCTCGGACGCCCCGACTCGGCGCAGGCGTGCTGGATGTTGCGGCGCACCGTGATGGGACGCAGCGAACCCTCGATCTGGCGGGTGCGCAGATCCTCCAAGCGCTCGATCTCAGCGGCAACGCCCTCGTAGGTTACGGCCTCGGACTCCTCGTAGGTCGCCAGGTACTCGAGCGCCTTCTTCATGGCGTAGCGGCCCATACGGCGGTTGGTGATGTTCATCATGCCGCCCTCGCTGCCGGCGTTGGCACGCACGCAGAACAGGCCCTCGGCATCGACGCACATGGCGTTCTCGTCGGTGATGGGCTCTCCGCCATGCTCGTACATCTCGGGCACGACCTCCACGGGCTGCTCGGTGAAGTCGAAGCCGAACTTCTCCTTCAGCAGGGCCGCGTTGCGCTGGTACATCCAGCGCATGGTGGAAAGCGACTCGGGCTTGCAGTCCAGGTACACTCCGCCGTTTTCCGTGCCTTTGCCGGCGTCCACGACGATGCTCACAGCCTGGATAACACCGGCCTGGGTACCCAAAAGCTCCTTTTCGGCGATCTCCGGGTAGTCCTTCAGATAGGTGCCGTCCACATCCATGAGGTCGCCGGAGTGCACGCTGTCGGCACCCACCATGGAGCCCTCGGAGGCGGTGAAGCTGCGGGGGAAGACGCCCATCATGTCGTAGCTGCCGAACTCGGCGTTGGCGATCTTGCCGCCGTGGCGCAGGAGTGCCATCTCAACGTCAGCCGTGTTGTCGCACACGTTGTTCGTCGTGGGCGAGGTGGAGTTCCAACCGTAGAACTGGGTGCAGCCGCCCGCGGCAGTCAGCGTTACCTTGGCGCGGTAGACGCGGTACTCGCCCGTGGGAAGATGCAGGCCCACGGCGCCCAGGCAGCGGCCGTCCTCGATGATGAGGTCGGTGATCATCGTGCGATCGTGCACGGTCACGTAGTCCTTGGCGCGGAAGTGGTCGGACCAGTGACGCGTCATGGAGTGCTCGAAACCGCGAGTCGTCGGGAAGTCGTAGATGTAGTTCGGCGTGCCGTCTTCCTTGCGGTCCGAGAGGATCTCACCCCAGTTAGCGCACACCACATCGGGATTCACCTCAACCTCGTTCTGGACGCCGGTCTTCGCGTAGAGGGCCTCGTTGCGGATCTTCTTTGTGCCAGGCACCTCCTCCTCCGTCTCGTAGTACGCACCGGGCACCCAAGTGTTCATGATGTCGAAATTCATGCCGAAGGCACCGCCGAAGCCGTAGGGAGCTTTGTCGACCACGAGCACGTTCTGACCCACCTTGCACGCCTCGTTCATGGCGAAGCTGGCTCCGTAGCCACCGCCGATCATAAGGATGTCGGTGTCGTAGACCGCGTAGGGCACCCGGGCCGCGACCGTCTCATTGTCGCCGCCGGTGTTGGCCATCTCCTGCTGGGGCGCGCAGCCGGCCATGCCGGCGAACGCGACCACGCCGGCGGTGAGCCCGCCGAGCTTGAAGAACGAGCGACGATCCATGCCGCCGCTCACCTTCTCCTCTTCGTAGTTCCCCATCCCTCTCTCCTTTCGTGTGGGGTCTTAACGGGGAAAAGATTAGGGGCTGCGACCGGCGGCAGCAAAAGTTGGTTTGCCGGAGTAATTGTTGACAAGGCGAAGAGGCACCTTGCGGGGACTCCCTCCCCCTTGTCGCGGCGCCCTTAAGAGCACCGCGACATTGGAAGTGGACGAAAGAGCTCGGGGCAACCCCAGCAACTTGTGGCTTCCCACAACAGTTGCAATTTCGGAACAACTCGACACGTCCGTCCCATCCGCGATACCATGATCCCGTCCAAGAACAAGGAGGGGCAATGGAACATGGGGGCACGGCCATGGCGGACGCCTTCGCCGCGGAGGTTGTCTTCGACCGATGGCTAGGACGCGTTGTGCACCGCCTTCGCGCGAGCCGCGTCGCCACGCTCAACCAATTTTGGGTCTTGCTGCTCGTCGACATTCATCACGATGTATCCATTCGTTCGGTGGCAGACCGGCTGGAGATCAGCTACACCACCCTCGCCGAATGCATCGACGAGCTGTGCCGAGCCGGAGCCTTGAGCAAGACAACCGACGAGGACGACCGGCGCGCCACGAGGCTTTCCGTCACCCCCCAAGGCCGGCGGCTCACAGAGAGCATTGATCGGGAGCTGATCGCCGTGGCCAAACAGGCCCTTTCCCTTCTTTCCGGCACCTCAAGGACGCAGGCCATGCACCTCCTCTATGACGCCTGCCTCCGCCTCAACAAAAAGCGGCTGGCGGGCAACCTCGTGCGGGGCGACAGCGCCTTCTTCATCGTGTGCCAGCAGGTCTCACTGGAATTCTCCCGCATCTGCAGGCAGAGTCTCGTAACGCCCCAGCAGGGGCATCTCCTTCTAGCCCTTGGCCGCACGGGCCCGATGACGGGAAGGGAGATTCGCGACGCCCTCGACTACGACGCGCCGATGCTATCGAAAATCGCGGCGAAGCTGTCCGACGCCGGGCTTATCACGAAAGAGATCGGCAACAACAGGCGAGAAAGGCTCTACGCCTTGACGTCCCTCGGCCTGCAGTGCGCCTCGCTCATCGCCGAGGGCACCGAGGAGATGCTGCGGCAGCTGTTCGGCGACGACTACGGCACCGAGACCTACCGCCAGACCATCGCCGCCCTGGGCCGCAGCCTCCGCGACGACCTTCCCGCGCGCCAGCAGTAGGCGTCCAGGCACGGTAAGCCCTCCGCAGACGACGGGTCGCCGCGCAAGACGAATCCGAACGCACTCCCTCAAACATCCTGGATCAAGAACTCGCCATTGTCCCCCAACGCAAAAAAACGGCGGGCACGACTGGGTGGTCGCGGCCGCCGTTGCAGGCAAGAGGGGGCCTTCCGGTGGGAGGGAGGGTCGGAAGGCCCCGGAGGGATGGCTTAGGCTTCCTGCTTGATGAGGCCGCGCTCGGTGGCGGCGTCGCGCAGCTTCTGCCAGATGGTCAGGTGGTCGATCTCCAGCTGGTTGCACAGCGAGGTGCAGGTGCCGCACATGGTGCAGTCCCACAGGCCGCCCTGGACGGCCTCGACGATGCGGTCGGCCTGGTCGTAGGCGTCGAAGTGGCGGAAGGCCACGGCTAGCATGTGGGAGGGGCCGATGTACTCGGGGTCCATGGCGCGGGCCGGGCAGCCGGCCGTGCACACCTGGCAGCGGGCGCAGTAGTTGATGCCGAACAGCTCCGCCTCGTGCTCCATGTTGTACTCGTTGAGGTCCTCGGCCTTAAGCGGGGCGACACGCACGCGCTTGTAGGTCTCGGCGATGCGGGCCTGCACCTGGCTCTTGTCCACGATGAGGTCCTTCACCACCGGCACGCCCTCCAGAGGCTCGACGGTGTGGGAGCCGTCGGAGAGGGGCTCGACGCAGGCCAGCACCGGCTTGCCGTCGAGCATCATGGCGCAGCGGCCGCACATGCGTCCGCGGCAGGAGAAGTCGAAGGCCAGCGGCTCCTCGTTCTCGTGGATGTACACGAGGGCCTGCAGCAGGGTCATGTACTCGTCGTCGTGGGGCACCTCGTAGGTGGTCTCGTAGGGCGCGTTGTCCTTCGAGGGATCGTAGCGCTTGACAGTGATCTTCATAGCGTAGGCTCCTTCTTATGAACTAGTAGGCGATCTTCTCGTAGGACAGGGTGCCGTCCTCGGCGCGGGTGTAGGCCAGAGCGCACGCCCAGTTCTCATCGTCGGTCTCCGGGTACTCCGGGCGGATGAGGGAGGCACGGCTCTCCTGGCGCTCCAGGGAGGCGTACACGAACAGGCGGGCCAGATCGAGCAAGTTGAGGGTCTCGATGGCGTCCTTCCAGTCGGCGTTGTACACCAGGCTGTCGTCGGCGCAGGCCATGCGGGGCACGTCCTCGGTCATGATGCGATCGAGCTCGGCCTTGGCCTCCTCGAGCACCTCCGTGGGACGGGAGGGGCGAGCGGCCTGGGCGCAGGCGTACTGGATGCTGCGGCGCACGGTGATGGGGCGGATGGGGTCGTCGGTCTGACGGGTGCGCAGATCCTCCAAACGCTCGATCTCGGCGGCCACGGACTCATAGGTCACGGCCGCGGGCTCCTCGTAGGAGTCGATGTACTCCAGCGCCTTCTTCATGGCGTAGCGGCCCATACGGCGGTTGGCGGTGTTGTTGTTGCCGCCCTCGGCGCCGGTGTTGGAACGGACGCCGAACAGGCCTTCGACATCGATGCACATGGCGTTCTCGTCGACCAGCATCTCGCCGCTGTGCTCGTACATCTCGGGCACGACCTCCACGGGCTGCTCGGTGAAGTCGAAGCCGAACTTCTCCTTCAGCAGCGCCGCGTTGCGCTGGTACATCCAGCGCATGGTGGACAGGGACTCGGGCTTGCAATCGAGGTAGATGCCGCCGTTCTCGGAACCCTGACCGCGATCGACGACAATGCAGGCCGCCTGGATAACGCCCTCCTGGGAACCGAGCAGCTCGGCCAGCTCCGGGTCGTCCTTCAGGTAGTTGCCGTCCTTGTCCATGAGGTCGCCAGAATGCACGCTGTCGGCGCCCACCATGGAGCCCTCGGAGGCAACGAAGCTGCGGGGGAAGGCGCCCATCATGTCGTAGGTGCAGAACTCGGCGTTGGCCACCTTGCCGCCGTGGCGCAGAAGCGACATCTCCACGTCGCCGGTGTTGTCGCACACGTTGTTCGACGTGCAGGACGTGGAGTTCCAGCCATAGAACTGGGTGGAGCCGCCCGTGGCCGCCAGCGTGGCCTTGGCGCGGAACACGCGGTACTCGCCGGTGGGAACATGCACGCCCATGGCGCCCAGGCAGCGGCCGTCCTCGATGATGAGGTCGGTGATGATAGTGCGGTCATGAATCATCACGTAGTCAAGGGCGCGGAAGTGATCCGACCACTGGCGCGCCATGGAGTGCTCGATGCCGCGGATGTTCGGAAAGTCGTACAGGTAGAACGGCGTCCCGTCCTCGTTGCGGGCCGACCAGACCTCGCCGAAATTGGCGATGCAGACATCGGGGGTGTCCCCCAGCTCGCTTTCCATGAAGGCGGCGCGGTACAGGGATTCATCGCGCAAGAAGCCGCTGTTCGGGATGTCGTCCTCGCTCTTATAGGTCGGCGAGTTCGGATCCCAGGTGTGCATGATGTCGAAGCTCATGCCGAAGGCTCCGCTGTAGCCGTAGGGGCCCTTGTCAACCATGATCACGTTCTTGCCGGCCTTGCGCGCCGCATCCACCGCGTAGCTCGCACCGAAGCCGGCGCCGATGATCAGGATGTCGGTCTCGAACACGGAGTACGGCACCCGGGCCGCGACCGTCTCGTTGTCGCCACCGGTGTCGGCCATCTCCTGCTGGGGCGCGCAGCCGGCCATGCCGGCGAACGCGGCCATGCCGGCGGTCAGCCCGCCGAGCTTGAAGAACGAGCGACGGTCCATGCCGCCCCGCACCTTCTCCTCTTCGTAGTTCCCCATCCCTCTCTCCTTTCGTGTGGGGTTACAACGGCGAAAATCATAGAATCGGCGGCCACGGGAAACAAAACTTGCGTCATTGGAGCAATTGTTGACACGGCACCTGGGTGCAGAGCGGGGACGCCGGCGAAGGCGACGGGAGATTGGTCGCGCTCTTTCACCTGATCAGGGCCGCGCATTCGCCGTCATGCGGCGAAATTCCGCGTTTTTTCCTCAGCGATTTTCGATTCAGGGCAAAAGCTTGCGCAATTGGACTAATCCGCCGCTTTGCCAGGAAAGTTTTATTATGGGTACGCATGCAAGGCAAGGAGGGGCCATGTCATCAACGGAACGAGGGGGCGCCATCGAAGCGGAAATGGTGCTCGATCGGTGGCGGAGCACTGCCATCGGCGCGCTGCGCCGCGAGGGCAGCACGACGATCAACCAGTACTGGATTCTCCTCATGCTCGACCGGCCCGATCCCGTCCCGCTCTCCGCCGTCGTTGAGACGCTTGAGCTCAACTACACGACCGTGGCCGAGGGCGTGGCACGCATGGCGGCCGACGGCACCGTGGCGAAGGCCGAGTCGGAGGACGATCGGCGCGCCACCATGGTCGCCCTCACCCCCGAGGGGCGCGCGCTGCTCGGGCGGCTCGACCACGCGCTCGTCCAAGTGGCGAAGCGGGCCCTCGCCCCTCTTTCAGGACAGCTGCGCATCCAGGCCATGGCGCTGCTCTACAGCGCTTGCGTACGATTGAACAAGAACCGCACCGTGGGCCACCTCGCCCGCGGCGACAGCGCCTTCCTCATCATCTGCCAGCAAGTGGCCTCGAACTTCGCCACCATCTGCAAGCAGAACCTCGTCACCGCCCAGCAGGGCCACCTGCTGCTGGCGGCGGCCAGCAGCGACGAGCCGATTTCGGCCAAGGAGGCCCGCCGCCTTCTCGCCTTCGACGCCCCCACCCTCTCGCGCACCCTGGCCCGTTCGGAGTCCGCCGGCCTCGTCACCCGCGCGACCGGCGCGACGAAGCGCGAGAGGCAGATCACGGTGACGTCCCTCGGCCTGCAGTGCGCCTCGCTCATCGCCGAGGGCACCGAGGAGATGCTGCGGCAGCTGTTCGGCGACGACTACGGCACCGAGACCTACCGCCAGACCATCGCCGCCCTGCGCCGCAGCCTTCACGACGACCTTGCCGCGCGCCAGCGGTAAAGCACCGACCGGTCTCCGACCCTTAGGGGATCGCACTTGCTAACTTTGCTAACAAAAGCTAACTATGCTAACAAATGCTAACTTTGCTAACGCTCATAGCGGCAAACGAGTGCGGCCCACCTCACCGACCCTTGCGGATACCGCCCTTGCGGCCGTTGGCCTTCGGGGGCTTGCCGGGACGCTGGGATTGGGCCGGGCGCGGGGCGCCCTTGGCGGCGGAGGCGCCGCCGCGCTGATCGCGCTTCGGGCCCTTGCCAGCACGCTTTCCATTGCCGCCCTCCCCCGTTGCCTTGGGTCGCTTGGGGCGGATGAGGGCCTTCTCGTCCCAGCCGATGAGGTCGCTGCGGCCGGCCTTCACCAGGGCCTCGCGCACCAGATCGTAGTTGGCGGGGTTGCGGTACTGGATGAGGGCGCGCTGCAGGGCCTTCTCGTGAGGCGTGCGCGGGACGTAGGCTTCCTCCATGGTCAGCGGGTCGAGGCCCGTGTAGTACATGCAGGTGGAAATGGTGGACGGCGTGGGGTAGAAGTCCTGCACCTGCTCGGGGTTGAAGCCCATGTCGCGCACGTACTCGGCCAGCTCCACTGCCTCCTTCAGGGTGGATCCGGGGTGCGAGGACATGAGGTAGGGCACGATGTACTGTTTCTTGCCCGCCTCGCGGTTGAGGTCGTCGAAGGCCTCGCAGAAGCGGTCGTAGACGGCCCGCGGCGGCTTGCCCATGGCGGCGAGCACCGTGTCGGACACGTGCTCGGGAGCCACGCGCAGCTGGCCGGAGACGTGGTGATCCACCAGCTCGCGCAAAAACGTCTCGCCACCTTCGCGGTCGGCCAGCACGTAGTCGAAGCGGATGCCGGACCGTACGAACACCTTCTTCACACCGGGCAGTTTCCGCAAGCGGCGCAGAAGCCCCACGTAGTCGCGGTGGTCGGCGCGCAGGGCACGGCAGGGCTCGCTGCCCAGGCAGCGCTTGTCGGTGCAGGCGCCGGCCTTCAGCTGCTTGGCGCAGGCCGGGGCGCGGAAGTTCGCCGTGGGGCCGCCGACGTCGTTGATGTAGCCCTTGAAGTCGGGCTCGGCCGTCATCCTTTCCGCCTCTTCGACGATGGACTCCTGGGACCGGGCCGTCACGATGCGGCCCTGGTGGAACGTGAGCGCGCAGAACGAGCACTCGCCGAAGCAGCCCCGGCAGCTGGTGAGCGAGAAGCGCATCTCGGAAAGCGCCGGCACGCCGCCGGATGCGTCGTAGGAGGGATGCCACCGGCCCGTGAAGGGCAGCCGGTAGACCGCGTCCAGCTCGGCGGTGGAAAGAGGCAGCGCTGGGGGATTCTGCACCACATAGACGCCATGGGGGTAGGCCTCCACCAGCCGCTTTCCCGTGATGGGGTCGCTCGCCCGGTACTGCTCGGCGAAGCTTTCCGCGAAGGCGCGCTTGCTGGCCGACACCTCCTCCCAACTGGGCAGCATGACGTAGTCGACCACATGGTCCAGCGAGCGCGTGCGGTACACCGTGCCGTCGATGAAGGTGAGGTCGGCGACGGAAAGACCCGAGGCCAGGGCATCGGCGATCTCCACGATGGAGCGCTCCCCCATGCCGTAGGACACAAGGTCGGCCCCGGAATCCATGAGGATGGATCGCTTCAGCGTGTCCGACCAGTAGTCGTAGTGGGCCAGGCGCCGCAGGCTGGCCTCGATGCCCCCCAGGATGATGGGCGTCTTCTTGAAGGTGCGGCGGATGAGGTTGGAATAGACCACGGCCGCGTGGTTCGGGCGCCGGCCCGCTTCGCCGCCCGGGCTGTAGGCGTCTTCGTGGCGGTGCTTCTTGTTCACCGTGTAGTGGTTCACCATGGAATCCATGTTGCCGGCGGACACGAGGAAGCCCAGGCGCGGCTCGCCGAAGACGGCCACGCTTTCCGGGTCGTTCCAATCGGGCTGGGCGATGATGCCCACCTTGTAGCCGTGGGATTCCAGCACCCGGGTGATGATGGCCGGCCCGAAGGAGGAGTGGTCCACGTAAGCGTCGCCGGACACGTAGACGAAGTCGAGCTGGCCCCAGCCCCGGGCGTCGGCCTCGGCCCGCGTCGTGGGCAGAAACGCCGAAAGCGGCACGGCAGTCTCGCCGGCCGCTTTCGAGTTATTGCGTGTGTTCTTTTTCGCCATAGAAGCTTTCTCTTCGGGTGCCGCCCGTAGGGAAAGGGCCATGCCCTTTCCGTTCTCCGCTCCGCCCGTGCGGCAAGGGCATGGCCCTTGCCCTACGGGTTATTCGGCCGAGGTGTCGGAGTCGGCGGCGGGCTCGGCAGCCGGGGCCGGAGCGGCCTCGCGGACGGTGATCTTCGCGTTCTTCTGCACGAAGCGGGCGGCCTTCAGGCGCTCGGCGGTCTCGCGCAGGGCGAAGCCGCGGCCCGAGTCCTCAAGCTGCTTGAGCATCATGGCCGCGTTGCCCTGGGGGTTCATGCCCAGGCAGGCGTCTTCCAGGTCCTTGTCCGTGAGCGTCATCTTCTCGTGACGGAACACCGCATCGAGGCAGAAGCCCTGCACGAGCACCTCGCGGGTCTGCATCATGAGCATCATGCCGAACTGCTGCTCGCCGCCGTTGGCCTCAACGAACTGCTCCCAGGTCATGCCGGCCTGCTGCAACTCCATGCGCAGGTTGTTCATCAGCTGATCGCGCGTGGCCTCGTAGATCTCGTCGGCGATGCGGCCCTCGAAACGGCGGGTGAGCGCGCCCACGGCCATCTGCTGCACGTAGCCCTCGTAGTTCTCGCGCTGCTGGGCCTCGAAGACGCGGCGCATGTCAGCCTTCAGGGCCTCCAGGCTCGCGAACATGGGCATGTTCGCCTTCACCCAGGCGTCGTCGATGATCGGCACGACCTCCTTCTGCACTTCCTTCACGGTGACAGTGCAGTTGATGGGCTTGTTCACCACCTCGCCGTTTTCCATGCCGAGCGGCGCCTCGAAGGTGAACTCCTTGGTCTGGCCCGGCTCCATGCCGAGCAGGTTCTCGTCGAAGCCTTCGGGCATGTAGCCGCGGCCCATGATGTAGGTGCGATCCTCGCAGGTGAGCGCCTTGATCTCCTCACCGTCGTCGTAGCACTTCATGGCGATGGAGCAGGCGTCTCCCGCCGTGAGCGGCTTGGCGTCGGTGGCCTCGTAGATGACCGAGTTCTTCGCCAGCTCGTCCAGCTGCTGCTTGACGGGCGTCTCGTCGAAGAAGAAGGGATCCACAGTGATCTCCACCGGCTCGTAGCTGGAAAGCTCGTAGGTGGGCTTCACGGTGACGTTCAGCGAGAACGAGAACTTCTTGCCGCGCTCGAACTTCGTGGTGGGCGTGGCCTTCGGCGGGAAGGCCGGCACGAGGTTGCGGCGGTCGAGGGCGCGGGGCACGAGCACCTCGATGGCCTGAGCCTCGATGATCTTGTCCAGATCGGCGATGCCGAGGGTCTCCTTCACGGAGTCCTCGAGCGACTTGCCCGGCAGCGGGCGCACGCCCATGGAAGCGGCGAAGGCCTCGCCGGCCTCGCGCAGGGCGTTGTTCACCTCGATGGCCGTGGCCTCGCAGTCCAGCTTGATGACGCCGTTGACCGGCTTGCTTTCGACAACATGCATGGTTCGGTTTTCTCCTATCGGATGGTCTTGACGGCCCCGGGCCGCCCTTTTCTCGGCCGTAATGGTAGCACAGCACCGCCCCCACCCCCGCCACGCGTTCCGAAGCCCATAATTCCCGCCCTTCCGACAGGAACGCTCCGAGCCACGGACGCGAGGGTGCCCAAATGTGCATCGTCGCGGCATCGCGGACGCGGGAATGCCCAAATGTGCATCGGTGCGGCATCGAACGGACGCGAGAAGCCTCCAAAGGGCGGATTCGGAACGCGAGAATGCGCATTTGTGCATCGTCACGGCATCGCGGACGCGAGGGTGCCCAAATGTGCATCGGTGCGGCATCCCTCTCGTAGGGCAAGGGCCATGCCCTTGCCGCCCGACCGAGGAAGAGAGGCGTTCCTGGTTGAGCGGAAGGAACAGAGCCCCCTCCCTACGGGAGCTTGGAGTCTCAGGGGCCCGTGGGCAAAGGCTCTGCCCGCATGAGACAGTGCCCCGGAGGGGTGTCTCATCTTCCGATAGCCATTAGGCGCATTCGCGCAGGGACGGCCCCCGAAGATGAGACACCCCTCCGGGGCACTGTTTCACTCCACGACAAAAGGCGGAAAGGGCATGGCCCTTTCCCTACGGGGCAACTCCGGGATGACACCTTTTCTGCAAGTCTTATCCCGCCGCCACAAAAACCGTACTTTTGCATGGCTTTCTTGGCGCAAACGCCACGTTTTATGGGTTCGTGTACGGTTGGGGGTGCGGACAAAAACTTGGACCGAGGAATGGTCCGGGAAGGAGTCCGCATGTACGACAGGGATGTGGTCGAGCTCGCCCTCCTCGCCCTGGAGGAGGGCATGTCGCAGCAGGAGGCCGCCGAGCTCTGCGGGGCCAGCCGCGGCACGGTGGGGTACTGGGCCCGGGGGCGGCTCCCGCACGGGAGGCGCGCCCCCTCCGCCCGGCCTCCACGCCGGCGTGCTAGGATGGCCCCTCCGGACGCGAAGGAGGAGCCGTTGAACGAGGCGGAGAGGGCGGCCTACGAGGCCGCCATGACCGAGAACCAGCTGCTCAGGGCGGTGTTGGACGACCTAAAAGGGGCAGGCTCGCACCCGGGTTCGATGTCGAACAGGAGAAAGTGCGAGCTGGGCGAGAGATTGCGCGCGGCGACAGGCCTGCCCCTCCGCGAGATCACCGCTTTCTTGAGGATCTCGAGCTCCTATGAGTACCGGCGGGCGCGGCTGGGCCGCCCCGACAAGTACGCCGCGCTCAGGGCGCGGGTGCGGGAGCTGTTCGAGGAGGGCTCGCGCAACTGGGGCTACCGCACCGTGTGGGCGCGCCTGCGCCGCGAGGGTGTTAGCGGGTCTCGGAGAAGGTGGTGCGCCGCCTGATGCGGGAGGAGGGCCTCGAGGTCGTCTACAACCGCCGCCGCAGGCGCTGGAGCTCCTACGCCGGCGAGGTGTCGGCCGCCCCTCCCAACCTCGTGGCCCGCGACTTCTCGGCGCCGGCCCCCGACGAGCTGTGGGTCACCGACATCACCGAGTTCCGCATCCCGGCCGGCAAGGCGTACCTGAGCGCCGTCGTGGACTGCTTCGACGGCAGGCCGGCCGGGTGGAGGATCGGGCCGTCGCCCACGGCGGCCCTGGCCAACGGCTCGCTCGCGGACGCGGTCGCCGCCAGGCGCGCGGGCGCCCGCACCGTGGTGCACAGCGACCGGGGCGGCCACTACCGCTGGCCCGGCTGGGTCGCGCTGTGCGAGGGGGCCGGCCTGGTCCGCTCCATGTCCGCCAAGGGCTGCAGCCCCGACAACGCCGCCTGCGAGGGGTTCTTCGGGCGCCTGAAGAACGAGTTCTTCCACTGCAGGGACTGGGAGGGCGTGCCCGTGGCCGAGTTCGGCCGCCGGCTCGACGCCTACCTGCGCTACTATTGCTCGGGCAGGATCAAGAGGTCCCTGGGGTGGCTGAGCCCCGACGAGTACCGCGCGTCGCTCGGCTACGCCGTCTAGGAGGTACGAAAAAACGTCCGCACCCCCGTTTCACGCACAAAAACCGTACAAATGCATGGTTTTTGCGGCAAAAGAGCTACTCGTTGGACTTCAGACTCTCCACCATGTCGATATGGGCGAGCTTGGGGCGCATGACGAGCATGACGACGGCGGTGAACACCATGGTGAGAACGAAGGCGATGACGAAGCTATCCCAGTGAATGGTGCGCCCGAACATGACCTGATCCACCTCCGCCGTCACCACGACGAAGCCCTCCAGCACCACGCCGAGGCCCAGGCCCACAAGCGCGCCCAGCATAGCCAGAAGCACGATCTCGCGGAAGATGTAGGCGTTCACCTCGCGGGGCGTGAAGCCGAGTACCTTCAACGTGGCGATTTCCCGGGCCCGCTCGGTGATGTTGATGTTCGTCAGGTTGTACAGCACGATGAACGCGAGCGCGGCCGCCGCCACCACAAGCACCACCACGACCATGTTCACCGAGCGCAGCATCTGCTTGTAAGAGTCGATGACCTCGTCGTTGAAGGCCACGGTGTCCACCGCCCTCGTAGCGCGCAGGGCCTCGGAGAGCGCAGAGCGCTCCCCCTCGTCGGTGGTGGCCCGGGCGTACACCGTGAGGTTGTCCGGCTCTTCCCCGAAGGTGCGCGCGTAGGTCTCCGGCGTCATGAAGGCATAATCACCGATATAGTTCTCGATGATGCCCATCACGGGCACGGAATAGGTCGTCGCCGTGGCGTTGCCCAAATCGTCCTGCTCGGCGAACACGATGGCGTCGCCCACCGAAAGTCCCAGCTTGGTCGCCAGCTTCTCGGTGACGATGGCGCCGGCATCGGTCAGCCCCACCTCATCGTGGCCCTCGCGGGTGCGGAAGTGCCACAGCTCCTTGAACGCCTCGGGGTCGGACGGCGCCACGATGGTGGTCATGGCCTCGGTGCCGTCGGCGCCCTGGGCGATCATGGAGGTCTCGGTGGCGCGGACGGCCACGGGCAGCTTCTCGGCGTCGCCCAGAAGGGCGGCGGCAGCCTCGCGCTCGTCATCTGCAGCATCGTCCTTCTCGGAGATGACGACGTTGTAGTCCACCAGCTCGCCGTACTGCACGTCGATGATGTCGTTGATGGAATTCTGCAGCCCCAGGCCCGTCAGCAGAAGCGCTGTGCAGCCGGCAATGCCCACGCACGTCATGACGAGACGGCGCTTGTAGCGGAAGATGTTGCGGAACGTCACCTTCCACGAGAACGAGAGACGGCGCCACAGGGGCCCGACGCGCTCCAGCAGAATGCGCTTGCCGGCCTTGGGCGCCGGCGGCTGCATGAGGGCGGCCGGGGTCTCGCGCAGGGTGGCCGCGGCGGCAGCCCAAGTGGCCAATAGCGTTATGCCGATGCCGAGTCCGGCCGCGGCGAGCGCGATGGGCCAGTCGATGGGCATGGCGGCGCGGGGCACGTAGTAGACGATGGAGTAGGCCTCCATGATGACCCAGGGCAGCACCTGGGAGAGCACCGCGATGCCGATGACGCTGCCGAGCCCTGCGGCCAAGGCGGCGTAGATGAGGTACTTCGACGTGATGCGCGCCCGCGAGTAGCCGAGCGCTTTGAAGGTACCGATGAGCATGCGCTCCTCCTCCACCATGCGGGTCATGGTGGTAAGAGCCACGAGCGCCGCCACAAGGAAGAAGATGAAGGGGAAGAACGACGCGATGGCGTCGATGCGGTCGGCGTCGGAGGCGAAGCTCACCACGCCGAAGTTCTTCGTGCGGTCCATGACGAGCCAATCCGGCGGCTCGATGTCGTCGATCTCCTTCTGGGCGTCGGCGAGTTCCTGCTCCGCTTTGTCCAGCTCCTCGTTAGCCTCGGCCGCAGCGGCGTCGTAGTCGGCCACGCCCTGCTCGTACTCGGCCCGACCCGCCTCCAAGTCGGCTTTGGCCTGTTCGTATTCCGCCTTGCCCTCCTCCAGCTGCTTTTTGCCCTCCTCGACGCTCGTCTTGGCCTGATCGAGCTGAGCCTGAGCCGCGGCGATCTGCGCGTCGGCGGAGGCGCGCTCTTGCGCCAGCTGCGTCTTCGCCTCCTCCAAGGCCGTCGCCGCAGCCGCAATGTCGGCGATCTTCTGCTCCAGGTCGGCGCGGGTCGCCTCAAGCTCCGCGCGCTGCTCGGCGGGAAGGTTCGGCACCTGCAAGGCGGCCTCGGCCTGGGCCAGGGCGTCCTGCAGCGTCGGCAATGCCGCATTGGCCTCGGCGAGGTTCGCCTCATTGGCGGCGATCTGCTGCTCGGCCTCGGCGAACTGCGCCTCGGCGTCGGCCTTGCGCTTGGAAAGCGATGCCGTGCCCTGGGCGTACTCCTTCTCGCCGTCCTTGATCTTCTTCTCGCTCGCAGAAAGCGTGGAAGCGGCTGCATCCAGCTTGCGCTGGCCCTCGTCCAGCTCCTCCTTGGCCGCATCCAACTCGGCGCGGGCATCGGCGAGCTCGGTCTTCGCGCGGGCCTCCTCTTTTTCGTATTCCGCTCGCGCCTCATCCAAATCGGCCTGGGCCTCGGCCTTCAGGTCATCCACCCGGGCCTGCTCCCGAGCCGGCGCGATGCCCTCGATGGCGGCCACAACGCCGGCCACGCGATCGTCGTAGGCATCGCTGTCGGCGGGAAGCTCTGCCGCCCCTTCCACGGAGACGTAGGCCTCCACGTAGGGCATGTCCGCATCGAAGGCCTCCGGCAGCACGTACATGAACTGCTCGATGGTGCCCGAGCCGATGGTGGAGGTGCCCATGGACGTCGAGCTGACGTAGAGCGGCGAGTGCACGCGTCCCACCACGGTGAACTCGGTTTCCGCCAGCGCGTCCTGCACGTTGCCCACCGACGGATCAACCGTCACCGTGTCCCCCAACGAGGAGGGGCCGCTCATAACGCGGTCGTTGAAGATGACGCACTCGTTGGCCGAGGTGGGCCAACGGCCTTCCACCAGATCGAGCCGGTTGAGATAATTCGCGTCATCGGAGGAGATGGCGCCCGCGTCCGTCTTCACCGCCGTCGCCGCCGAAGGCGACAGCGAGTGCACGCGCATCACGTACTGCTCGTCGTTCAGGGTGGCCAGCACATCGGCGGAATAGGCCGCCTCCACGCCCGAGACGCCAGGCACATCGCGCAGGGCCTCGATGTCCTCATCCGTGAGACCCAAGGTAGAGACGACGCGGATGTCCATGAGATCGGTGCTGTCGTAGTAGGCGTCGGCCGCCAGCTTCATATCCGGCGCCGTCATGCGCAGCCCGGCGTAGAAGCCGCAGCCCAGCGCCACGATGGCGGCAATGGCGACAAAGCGCCCGAGCGAGTGGCGGATGGAGCGGACAATATCTTTGTTGAACGCCTTCACGCTACCACTCCAGCACGTCAGCGGAAAGGGGCGCCTCGTTCAGCTCCACGGCGGCCACGGAGCCCTCGCGCACGTGGATGACACGGTCGGCGATGGCGGTGAACGCGCTGTTGTGGGTGACGACCACGACCGTGCGCCCCGTGTCGCGGCAGGTGTCCTGCAGAAGCTTCAGGATGGCCTTGCCCGTCTCGTAGTCCAGAGCACCGGTGGGCTCGTCGCACAAAAGGAGCTTGGGGTTCTTCGCCAAGGCGCGGGCGATGGCGACGCGCTGCTGCTCGCCGCCGGACAGCTGCCCGGGGAAGTTGCGCACCCGGTCGGCCAGGCCCACCGCTGCCAGCACCTCGTCGGCATCAAGGGGGTCGCGGCAGATCTGGCTTGCCAGCTCCACGTTCTCGCGGGCCGTCAGATTCTGCACCAAGTTGTAGAACTGGAAGACGAAGCCGATATCGTGGCGGCGGTACTGGGTGAGCTGCTTGCGGTTGAAGGAGCTGACGCGCGCGCCGTCCAGCGTGATGGTGCCGGAGGTGGCCGAGTCCATGCCGCCGAGCATGTTCAAAAGCGTCGTCTTGCCGGCGCCGGAGGGCCCCACGATGACCACGAACTCGCCCCGCTCGATAGTGAAGCTCATGTCGCGCACGGCGGCCACTTCCACCTCGCCCATCTGGTAGATCTTGCTCACGTCGGCGAATTCCACGAAGGCCATGGTTCCTCCCAACACCCGGCGCCCCGCCCGGGCGCTTTTCTCTCGATCCTTAAGATACACGATAAGGAACCAAGAGGGCACCCCCGCAAATACCCTCCACACCTACTTTTCGTCCAGAAGGTGCATCAACTCGCCATGGGAGTGAACCCCGGTCTTCGCGTAAATAGCTCGCACATGAGACCGCACCGTGGTGATGGACACCACCAACATTTCACTGATTTCCTTCGGCCTCTTTCCTGCGACTAGGTACTCGAGTATCTCCGCCTCACGGTCGGTCAAGCCAGAAGATCGGGCCAGACGGCGGCAGCACTCCGCCCGCCGGCTCGCCAACTTTCCATGGGCGTCCTCGTGAGGAAGAAGGCCCCAAACCGTTTTGGCAAACTTCTCCGAATTGGTGTGGAAAGTGACCAGGGACAGTATCACGAAGATGGCAGCACCGATGACGCTGAAAGCGGTCTCGTCGAGAACGACGCTCTCATGCACACCGAATCCCACTAAGCACCCCAGAAAGAATCCCGCTGACTTGACGAGAAACGCGCGGGCGAACACTTGCGTCGGAGAGGCTTTGATGACACGAGCAATGGTATAGCTCGCAACGGCGAGCAGAACATCGAAATAGTACAGGGCGCACGCCTGCAAAATGAGAAGCGGAAGAAACTCCGTGTCCATGGTAAGAGGACCGAGGAGAGCCGCCACCGTGACGATGGGGAAAACGTATTGATAGAAACGGTTCCAGAGACGCACCACATCAGTGCCGTCACTTTGCCGAAGCGTCGCCGAGAACAGCCCGAGGGCCGCTACCGCACCGAAGAGGAACGCCGTGACACGGCTCGAGACATCTAGGGACAGAGCTAGAGGTACCACGTGGAGGAATCCGAACACTGCCCCGTAGGCGCCTATGATGAGGAACAGGGCGAAAGAGGGCGCTCCACGATGACGACCCTGCGATTCCCCCCTGCGTCGCGGCGCTCCCATCGGAGCATAGGGCTCGCGTTCGAATTGCACTCGCAAGCAGGCACCCGCCCCCATAGCCCGAACAAAACAGGCGGCAGATCCGGCAACAAGCGCCATATGGAGTATTTCGGAAACCAAAGCCGGGGCACCGGCCTCCAAGATGCTGAACAGTCCTTGGACCGTGAGCGTAGTAAGAGCCACAAGCGCTACGACGGTCGCGAGGAACACTCGCGCGCCCACTCCGGCAGTCGCCTGACAGCTCAGCGCGAAGAAGAAGGCACCCGAAGCAGCCCCCGCCACCTGCACAATTATCATAGTCATCACATTGGAGGTCCCCACCGACCAATAGAACGCCATGACATTGGCCGTCTGCAGCGCGAAGAAAAACACCCAGAAGCGGTCGTTCAGAGCGATAGCCCTCAGTCGGTCGGGGCGCATCTGAGCCAAAGCGTAGCCCAAGATGAGTCCGACGGCGTGGGCGTTGCATGACTGGGCGCGCAGATTGATGAACGTCCCGAGCACCGTGCCGTAGTCCAGAGACCAGCTCGCCGACTCGTGCAGCAGCTGGGCCGACGAGACGAGCAGGACACAAGCGCCGAAGGCGGCCCAATAGCCCTTGGGGCGCGACGCTGACGATTTCCCGCTCTTGCGCTCTTCCGCCTTTCCCAACAAAGCTTCCACAACCCTCGCCCTCCTCGTCACCAGCGCATTCGAGCCCTATCGCACAAGAGGAGACTACCACACAACCCCAGCGAAAATACGGCTCAGGCATAGGCTCTCATCAGGCTTTTCTCGATATCCTCAAAAATTGAGGAGGAGATTTTGCCATCTCCGCATTCTTTGGCGATCACGGCGAGGGCGCCCTCTCCCTAGACTTTTAAGCACCGCCTCCCGCAGCTGCGCCACCAAGCAGCCAGGCGAAGGCGGACAGAGTTGGTTCCTAACAAGGAAGGAGAAGAGGATGGACACGACAGCAAACCAGCGACGCAGGCACCTGCTCGCAGCCCTCGGCGTCATGGCGGCCGTCATCGGCCTCGCCCTGGCCCTTTGGGGCTGCGCGCCCCATGCCGAGCTCAGCAGCACAGGAGGCGCCGAAGAAGCAGCGGCGAGCGAGGAGGCAGTAGTCGGATTGTACCCCGACTTTACCGAGAAGAGCTCGGGGCTCTTCAACGACACCTATCAGACTACCGAGCTTCTGAACGCCGGCAACCGCGGATGCAACTCGTGCCACGAGGATCTGTGGGACATCATGAACACGAAGGAGGGCTACAACCACATCCTGACCCACGTGGGCTACGACAAGGCGCTCACCTACCAGGACTGCGAGCCATGCCATCGCGGTCACACGACGCTCACCGGGCCCTACCTCGGCGACTTGCTGCATGCCGCCCATTACGGCAGCGAGCAGTTTGTCGAGGCCAACGGCAACTGCTGGAGCTGCCACGCCATGGATTCCGCCGGCTCCCAAGGCGACTACCAGTTCATGCTCTGGGACGACTTCTACGACAGCCCGGCGCTGGGCGGCTACCCCAACATCGCCAACGACGAGACCACCCGCTACTGGCTGAGCGTTCGTGGCAAGGATTCCAGCGATGCCATAGGATTCAACAATCGCATGGACACCGAGCAGAACCCCACCATATCCGTCAGCTTCGCCCAAGACGTCACCGATCATGAGGATGTCTTCATCGTGAACAACTGGGGCGAGGAAGTGACCGAGAAGAACGGCGAGCCCTTCGACTTCAACGAAGTGTGCAGCGAGGACAATACCTTGACGATCACCGGCGTGAAGAATCCGAAGACGTGGACGAAAGAAGAGCTGCTCGCCATGCCCCAGACCGAGTTCTCCATGGCCTTGGCCTGCGGCACCAACGGACGCGGCGGCTCGCTCGTGTCGAACATCCCCATGTCGGGTGTTTCCATGGAATACCTCATCGAACAGTGCGGCGGCCTTCTCGACGACAGCAACGCCGTTGTGGCCACCGCCTCCGACGGCTGGAAGTCCTTCGCAATGCCCGTAGAGGCCAGCACCTATTCCAAAGATGCTTACATCGCCCTCAAGTACTACGGCGAGGAGCTCTCCAAAGACGACGGCGCCCCCATGGTACTCATCTCCCTTGGCAATATCGGCGCATGGCAGGTCAAGCACGTCGAGCAAATCGACTTCATGCACGATGACGAGCCGTTCACGGCCGCACTCATGGGCGCATCGGACGAGCCCACCCCCAACTACGCCATCAACGGCATGTGGTTCCAGGAGCACGGCGTCGAGGCCAAAGTTGGCGAGCCGGTGAATCTCACGGGTGCCATGTACAGCTGGAACCGCATGTGGGGCAACCTGGATACGATCAAGTTCAGCTTCGACATGGGAACCTCCTGGGTCGAGTACGACGTGGACAAGGAAGTGCCCGATTTCGATCCCTACCAATGGGTCAACTTCTCCATGGACTGGACGCCCGCAAAGGCCGGTACCTACTTGGTCAAGATGGCAGCCACGGACGACCTTGGCAACGAGATGCCCTTCTCCGTGCCTCTGTTCGTCCATGTTTCCGAGTAAGAAAGGGACGGTGACGTTCATGAAATCCCAAACGATTAAGACACTCGGCGGCGTGATGAGCGCCGTGGCCCTCATCTCCGGGGGCGCCGGCGTGGCCCAGGCCGCCACGGTAGATTCGGCCGCGCCCGCGCCGGCCATGCCGGTCGTCACGGCTGCCTCGGACTCCGCGGCCCCCGAGGCCCCCGGCGCACGCACCGTGGAGGGCTCCTTCAGCTACGATCAGGACGCCGTGACCGCCAACGCCGAGATCAGCGGGGTGTTCTGCAAGGCGGCGGCCACGCTGTGCGCGTCGCTGCCCACCTACGGCTGCGAGACCGCCAAGGCCGCGGCCATCACCGTGGCGGGCCCCGGCGCCTCGTTCACGGCCACCGCGGACGAGCTGGCCGGCGAGGAGGGGGCGGCCTCCTACGTGATGGCCTGCTCCTGCGCCACCAACGTCGCCGGCGGCGGCGCCATCGCCAACGCCGAGGTCGAGGGCGTCTCGCTGGAGACCCTTGTGCAGATGGCCTGCGCCTAGAGCGCCTCACACCAAACCTTTCCTTACCCCTCCCCTACGGGCCCCGGAAGCCTCCCCCTTCCGGGGCCCGTTTGCGCGCTGCGCGGATATTACGGCCCTATTGCGGCCCTGCAGAAAGATCGAGTCGCGTCATCGAGAGATACCCCTCGTTAGCATAGATCAACGCAGCTCGCGTCTTACAACACCTCGAAGGTGTGCACGGCGGCGATAGGGGACGCGTCGCCGTCCTCGTTCACCGAGCGCACCTTCATCTGGTAGGCGCCAGAGGCCTCGGGCGTCCAGGCGAAGGTCCAGGACACCCAGCGGTCGGCCGTGGTGTCGCCCAAATCGTAGCGCGTCCAATGCTCGCCGTTATCGAGCGAGAACTCCACGGCGATGATGCGCTTGTCGAAGTCGTGGGCCCAGCCGGAAAACTCCATGGGTTCGCCAACGCGCCCCACGTACTCCGCCTTCGCCGCCACGTTGGGGCGGTTGGTGTAGTCGTGGCCGTCGTCGACGAACGGCCCGATGACCGGGGGCACCTCCTCATTGGTGAAACGGATCTCGCGGATGTCGCGCACGAAGTACTTGGCCGGCAGCCCCGGCACCCACAGCTGATTGGTAGCGCCCATGACGCTCATGATGTCCTCGCCGTTCACGCGGTTGGCCACGATGGCGCCGCGCTCCAGCAAAAAGTCCAGAGGGAAGCTCTGCTCCATCCCGTCGGCCCCCACGAACGTGACGGTGTTGCACTTCTCCGGGTCGCTAACGACCGCGGCACCGTCGCCTCCCTCGGCAGCAACCCGAGCCGTCGCGCCTTCCACGGCCTCCTCCGCACGAGCCGCCAGGCCTTCCGCACGCTCCTTTTCCACGGCAATCCCCTTCTCTAGTTTTTGTCCTGGGGACATTCTACAAGCTTCACCAGCTCGGCGGCCGAGTGCACGCCCGTCTTCGTGTAAATGGCATGAACGTGCGAGCGCACCGTGGCCACCGACACCACCAGCACGTCGCTGATCTCGCGGGGACGCTTGTTGCGGGCGAGCAGGCGCAGCGCCTCGGCCTCGCGCTCGGTCAGGCCGAACTGATCCGCCAGAGCCGCGCAGCGCTCATCGCGGGTGCGCTCGTAGCGGCCGCGCGGATCCTCGTGGGGCAGAAGGCCCCAAACCGTCTTGGCGTACTTCTCCGAGTTCATGTTGAAGGTGACGAGCACAAGCAGGACGAACACCGCCGTGCCGATGACGGAGAAGGCCGCGGCATCCAGCACTACGCGCTCGTACACCGTGCTGCCGACGAGATTGCCGAGCAGAAAGCCGATCGATCGAATGAGGAAGGCCCGTCCGAACACCTGGGACGGAGCGGCGTTAATGGCCTGGCCGATGACCGAGCAGGCCATGGCGAGCAGCGCATCGAAGTAGTAGAGGGCGCAGGCCTGCATGATAAGAGCCGGCAGAAACTCGCTGCTGTTGGTGAGAGGACCCAAGAGCGCCGCCACACAGACCACGGGGAACACGAAGCGGTAGAAGCGGTTCCAAATGAGCGACACGTCCACGGGGCGCCCGCGACGGAGCGTAACGATGAAGAGCGCAAGCGCGACGACAGCCCCCACCAGAAACGAGGCCACCCGCGCCACGACGCCCAAGGGCAGCGCCAGCGGAATGACGTGGAGAAAGCCGAACACTATACCGTAGGAGCCGACGATGACGAAGAGTCGGACGCACAGGGGCGCCCGTCGGCGCGAGGGCGCGAGGTCATCCGGCCGTCGGTCGCTGGAAGCACTTCCCCCTTTTTCTTCCGTCGTCTCCCCTCCTCCGTCCTCGCGGGTGCGAATGGGCGCAAACGAGCGACGGTAGCTCTCGGGAAAGCAGGAGCCCGGCGCCATGGCCTTCACGAGGCACAGCCCCGCTGCCACCACCAGCCCCAGATGCAGAAGCTCTGAGACCAGCAGAGGCGAGGTGGCCTCCAGCATGCTGAACAGGCCCTGGACGATGAGGGTGGTCAGCGACACCACGGCCACGATGGTGCCCATGAACAGCGCGGGGCCGACCATGCACGCCACCTGGCTGGCGGCCACGAAAAACCATGCCCCCGAGGCGGCGCCAACAAACTGCACGGCAACGATGGCGAAGGGCGCGTCCAGCACCGTAAGACAGCCATAGAACAGAAGGACGTTGCCCACTTGCGCGATGAAGAAGATGAGCCAGAACAGGCCGTCGCCGACCAGGCGGGCGAACTTCCGTCCATTGATCTGCGTTACCGCATAGCCGAAGACGAGTCCGAGCGAATGGGCGTCGCAGGAGAAGGCGCGGATGTTGACCGACGCGCCCCACAGCGGCGCGAGATCGAGCATCCAGCTTCCCGATTCGTGCAGAAGCATGGCGGCCGACGCCAGCGCCACGAGCGCCCCGACGATCCACCAATAGCCCTTCGGCGCCCCCTCGAATGTCCTCAGCGCGCGGGCCGTCGTCTTCCCTGCCTCATCCACGTTCCTCAACCCCACCCCTCGCAACCGGTTCTCTCTTTCCAGCGCAACACGAAGCGCCCGCGGGCCGCCATCGCCGACGCAACCTCTTGCGACCCTCGAGGCGCCTCGCCGAGCGCTATTCAGCCGACTCAATCATATCATCTGGCATTTCCCTGAAATCAACAAGAGTTGTTGAGATGGCTGACCAACCTCAACAAACATTGCTGATTTTCAATCGGCCGCCCGCATTTAAAGTGACGCTTGCCGGCTGGGGCGCACCACGCCTCCCTTGATGCGCCCCGATCGGCGAAAGGCAAACATCTTCACCGGAAAGGAAGGAGAAGAGGATGAAGGCACAAGAAAGCAAGGGCACGTCCCGCTTGCTCGTGGCCGTAGCCGTGATGGCGGCCGTAGCAGCCCTGGCGCTCGCGCTGTGGGGGTGCGCGCCCCAAGCCACCACGAGCATGGCCGCGACGGGCGGAGATGCGGAGGCGACGGAGGAGGCCGCGCCGTCAATGTACCCGGACTTCACTGATAGGACCTCTGGGAACTTCAACGACACCTTCAGCACCACCGACATGCTGAACGCGGGCAACCGCGGCTGCAATGCGTGCCACGAGGATCTGTGGGATGTCATGAACATGAAGGACGGCTACAAGCACATCCTGACCCACGTGGGCTACGACAAGGCCCTCACCTACCAGGACTGCGAGCCGTGCCATCGCGGCCATACGGCGCTCACCGGCCCGTATCTGGGCGACCTCATCCATGCGGCCCACTATGGCAGCAAGGTCTTCCAAGAGGCCAACGGCAACTGCTGGAGCTGCCATGCCATGAACTCCGCCGGCGGCCAGGGCGACTATCAGCTGGTGCTGTGGGACGACTTCTACGATGAGCCGGCGCTGGGCGGCTACCCGAACATCGACGGCAACGAGATGGAGCAGGCTTGGGTCGACTCCCGCGGCTTCTTCGGCGGATTTGTGAACGGCATGACCCAGGACGAGGCGCCCGCCACCGATGTCAAGCTCGACCAGGCCGTCACTGATCACGACGACGTGTTCATCGTGAACAACTGGGGCCCCGAGGTCACCGAGAAGAACGGCGAGCCCTTCAGCTTCGATGCCGTGTGCAGCGAGGAGAACACCGTAAGCCTCACCGGCGTGAAGAACCCCCGCTCGTTCACGAAGGCCGAACTTCTTGCCATGCCCCAGACCGAGTTCACCATGGCGCTCGCCTGCGCCACCAACGGCCGCGGCGGCTCGCTCGTGTCCAACATCCCCATGTCCGGCGTGTCGGTGGCCTACCTCATCGAGCAGTGCGGCGGCCTGGCCGACGGCGTGAACGCCGTGAACGCCACCGCCGCCGACGGCTGGAAGGCCTTCCCGCCCATGAACCTCGAGGCGAGCACCTACACCGAGAACGCCTATATCGCCCTGAAGTACTACGGCGAGGACCTGACTGACGACGACGGCGCTCCCATGACGCTCGTAACGCTCGGCAACCCGGGTGCCCGCCAGGTGAAGCACATCCAGTCCATCGACTTCACCCAGGACGAGACCTACTTCGAGGGCCCCATGATGGCCGAATCCGACGAGCCCTCCCCGAGCTACCCCATCAACGGCATGTGGTTCCAGGAGGACGGCATCACCGCCAAGGTGGGCGAGCCGGTGACCCTGACCGGTGCCGTGTATAGTTGGAACCGCGTCGTGGGAGACCTGGCCAGCGTCAACTTCAGCTTCGACATGGGCAAGACCTGGCAAGACGTGAAGATCGCCGATCAGGTCACCGACTTCGATCCGTTCCAGTGGGTCACCTATTCCCTGGATTGGACGCCGAGCAAGGCGGGCAAGTACCAGGTGAAGCTGCAGGCCACGGACGTGAACGGCGTCCAGATGAAGAAGCCCGTCACGCTGTTCGTGAACGTCGAGGAATAGAAAGGGACGGTGACATTCCATGAAATCTCAGACTGTTAAGACCATCGGCGGCGTGATGAGCGCGGTGGCCCTCATCTCCGGAGGCGCCGGCGTAGCCCAGGCCGCTACCATCGAGCCTGCGGCAGCCGCTCCGGCATCTGCGACCACCCTGGCTGCCGCAGACGCCGCAGACACCGAGGCCCCGGCGCGCGCCGTGGAGGGAACCTTTAGCTACACGCAGGACGCCGTGTCCTCCAACGCCGAGATAAGCGGCGTTTTCTGCAAGGCGGCCGCCACGCTGTGCGCGTCGCTGCCCACGTACGGCTGCGAGGCCGTCAAGGCCGCGGCCGTCACCGTGGCGGGCCCCAACGCCTCGTTCACGACCACCGTGGACGAGCTGGCCGGCGAGGAGGAAGCGACCTCCTACGTGATGGCCTGCTCCTGCGCTACCAACGTTGCCGGCGGCGGCGCCATCGCCAACGCCGAGGTCGAGGGCGTCTCTCTGGAAACCCTCGTTCAGATGGCCTGCGCCTAGGCCGTCATCGCCCGCATCCAGGCCATCGCCCGCGACACCCTGGATGCGGAAACCTCATCGGCCTCGCAAGCCCTCGTGTTTGCGGGGCCTTTCTCATATCCCCTTGGTTCTCAGACTCTTGAGACACCGCCCCCGGAAATAGACAGGAATTTTGAGCGGCAAAGCAGCATCTTTCGGAAATAGATGGGAGTTTAGAGCGCTGAAGCGACCCTCCCCGGAAACAGTTACGAGTTTAGAGCGTCATTTTAGGCACAATGCAGCTCTTTCGTGCTCGAAACTCGCATCTATTTCCGAATCCAGCGCTCTCGGCGCTCGAAACTTCCATCTATTTCCGAAATTAGTGCTTTTTGCATCCAAGGCCTCCTCTGCTTTCAGAAGCCTCCTTGCATGCAGCCATGCCAAAGCTAGCGAGAAATCGAAGTGCTTCCAGTGAGCTCACAGGCCAGTCCCGTTGAAGCAGATCAAGCCGCAATTGCAGCAAAAAGGCCGGCCCCTTGCGGGAGCCGGCCTTGGTTTCTCGGGCTATCGGCCCTTGGCGCGATGAGCGCTTGAAGCTAGGAAGCGAAGATCTCGATGGTCTCGCCCTCGGCCAGGGTGACCATGGCCTTCTTCCAGGTGCGGGTGCGACCCTCCTGGTAGCGAACGCGCTTCGGCTTCGACTTCACGTTCAGGGTGTTCACCTTGACCACCTTCACGTTGAAGATAGCCTCGATAGCCTGGCGAATCTCAACCTTGTTGGCGTCCTTGGCCACCTCGAAGGTGTAGACGTTGTTCTCCATAGCGTCGTAGCTGTGCTCCGTGATGACGGGGCGGATGATGACGTCGCGGGGATCCTTCTCCATTATGCAAGCACCTCCTCAATGCGGGCCAGGCACGGCTCGGCGATAACGAGGGCCTTGTTGTCGACCAGCTCGTAGGTGTTGATATCGCCCACCGGCAGAATGTTCACCTCGGGGATGTTGCGGAAAGACAGGAAAGCCTCGATGTCCTCGTTGCCGATGACCACGCAGATGCGCTTGCCCTCGAGACCCAGCGCCTTGATGAGCGCCACGGCGTCCTTGGTGCAGGGCTTCTCGAAGTCCATGTCCTTCACAATGAACAGCTCGCCGTCGGCCAGCTTGGCGGAGAGAGCCGAGCGCATAGCCAGCTTGATCTCCTTCTTGTTGACCTTCTGGTCGTAGCTGCGGGTGTGGGGGCCGAACACGGTACCGCCGCCGACCCACTGGGGAGCGCGAATGGTACCCTGACGGGCACGGCCGGTGCCCTTCTGACGCCACGGCTTCTTGCCGCCGCCGCGAACCATGCCGCGGGTGCGCGTGTTGGCGGTGCCCTGGCGCCAGGATGCCTGCTGCGCCTTCACGGTGCGATGCATCACAGGCACGTTCGGCTCGATGGCGAACACGGCGTCGGAAAGCTCGACCGTGCCGGCGGCAGCGCCCTTCACGTCCTTAATCTCAATAGTTGCCATAGTTGCTGTAACTCCTTGTTACCGATCGTTCCAATTAAGCCATGCGGACGCGGACGATGCCGTTCTTGCCGCCGGGCACCGCACCCTTGACCAGGATGAGGTTCTGCTCCTCGTCGATGCGAACAACCTCGAGGTTCTTCACGGTGACGGTGTCGCAGCCCATGTGGCCAGGCAGGCGCAGGCCCTTGAACACGCGGGACGGCGTGGCGCACTGGCCCACGGAACCGGGGGCGCGATGGAAGTGCGCGCCGTGGCCGCCCGGGCCGCCGGCGAAGCCGTAGCGCTTCATGACGCCGGCGAAGCCCTTGCCCTTGGACGTGCCGGTCACGTCGACCTTCTTCACGTCGGCGAAGGCCGCGACGGTCTGCTCGTCGCCCACCTTGTACTCGCCGGCGTTCTCGACGCGAACCTCGCGCAGGTAGCGCTTCGGCTCGGCGCCCTGGGCGTCGAAGTGGCCCTGCATGGGCTTGTTCACGCGGCGGGGCTTGATGTAGCCGAAGCCCATCTGCACGGCCTCGTAGCCGTCAGTGTCCACGGTCTTCACCTGGCACACGGTGTTCGGCTCGGCCTGGATGACGGTGACCGGGACGATGCGGTCCTCGTCGTCGAAGATCTGGGTCATGCCGATCTTCTTGCCGTAGATAGCGTTAATCATGTCCCAAACCTCCTTTACAGCTTGATCTCGATGTCAACGCCAGCAGGCAGATCGAGACGCATCAGGGAATCGACCGTGTTCGGGGTCGGCTCCAGGATGTCGATCAGGCGCTTGTGGGTGCGCATCTCGAACTGCTCGCGGGAGTCCTTGTTCACATGGGGCCCGCGGATGACGCAGTACAGGTTGCGCTCCGTCGGCAACGGAATAGGACCGGAAACCTTGGCACCCGTCTTCTGGGCGGTATCGACGATGAGGCGCGTGGACTGATCCACGATCTCATGATCGTATCCCTTGAGGCGGATGCGAATCTTCTGACTTGCCACTTACATTACCTCCAAATAGAAGTTTCTCACGGACGCCCGACTAGGCGTTGCCGCCGGCCTTGCTGATGATCTCGTCCTGCACGGACTTGGGCACGGGCTCGTAGGAGTCCATCTGCATGGTGTACACGGCGCGGCCCTGCGTACCGGAACGCAGGTCGGTCGCGTAACCGAACATGTTGCCCAGCGGCACCTTGGCCTCGATGACCACGGCGCTGCCACGCTGCTCCTGGCCCTGGATGAGGCCACGACGGGACGGAATGTCACCCATGACGAAGCCGGTGTACTCCTCGGGCGTCTCAACCTCGACAGCCATGACGGGCTCCAGGATGACCGGGTTGGACTTGCGCAGGGCGTCCTTGATGGCCATGGAACCGGCCACCTTGAAGGCGGCCTCGGAGGAGTCCACGTCGTGGTAGGAACCGTCGATCAGCTCGACCTTCACGTCCTCGACCGGGTAGCCAGCCAGAACGCCGGAGTTCAGCGCCTCCTGGATGCCCTTGTCGATGGAGGGGATGTACTCCTTGGGCACCACGCCGCCGACGATCTTGTTGACGAACTCGTAGCCCTTGCCCGGCTCCTGAGGGTACATGTTGATGACGGCATGACCATACTGGCCGCGACCACCGGACTGACGCACGAACTTGCCCTCGGCATTCAGCACCTCGTGGCCCGGACGCTCGCGGTAGGCAACCTGGGGCTTACCCACGTTAGCTTCCACCTTAAACTCGCGCAGCAGGCGGTCGACGATGATCTCCAGGTGCAGCTCGCCCATGCCGGCGATGATGGTCTGGCCGGTCTCATGGTTGGTGGACACGCGGAAGGTCGGGTCCTCCTCGGCCAGCTTCTGCAGGGCGATGGCCATCTTGTCCTGCTCGGCCTTGGTCTTGGGCTCCACGGCGATGTCGATAACCGGATCGGCGAACTCCATGGACTCCAGGATGACGGGAGCGTCCTCGGCGCACAGGGAGTCACCGGTGGAGGTGTCTTTCAGACCCACAACAGCAACGATGTCGCCAGCGGACACGGCGTCGATGTCGACGCGCTGGTTGGAGTGCATCTGCAGCAGACGGCCGATGCGCTCCTTCTTGCCCTTCGTGGCGTTCAGCACGTAGCTGCCGGCGTCCAGATGGCCGGAGTACACACGCAGGTAGGTGAGCTTGCCCACGTAGGGGTCGGTCATGATCTTGAAGGCCAGCGAAGCGAACGGAGCCTTCGGATCGGCCGGACGCTCCTCTTCCTCGCCGGTGTCAGGGTTGGTACCCTTGATCGGCGGGATGTCCACCGGGGAGGGCATGTAGTCGACCACGGCGTCCAGCAGCTCCTGCACACCCTTGTTCTTGTAGGCGGAGCCCACGAACACGGGGTTGATCTGGCAGGCGATAACACCCTTGCGGATGGCGGCCTTCAGCTCGTCGACGGAGATCTCCTCCTCCATGAGGACCTTCTCCATCAGCTCGTCGTCGCAGTCGGCGGCGGCCTCAAGCAGCTCCTGGTGGTACAGCTCGGCATCTTCCTTGAACTCGGCCGGGATCTCGGCCATGGGCTCGGGGTAAGTCATGCCCTTGTCGTCGGCTTTGAAGTCCCAAGCGGTCATGGTCACCAGGTCAACGATACCCCAGAAGTTATCCTCGGCACCCATGGGAATCTGGGCGGCCACGGCCTTCGCATCCAGACGGTCGCGCATGGTCTGGATGGCATGGAAGAAGTCGGCACCCACGCGGTCGTACTTGTTGATGAAGGCGATGCGGGGCACGCCGTAACGCTCGGCCTGGCGCCACACCGTCTCGGACTGCGGCTGCACGCCGGCAACGGCATCGAATACGGCGACGGTGCCGTCGAGCACGCGCAGGGAGCGCTCTACCTCGGCCGTGAAGTCCACGTGGCCGGGGGTGTCGATGATCTGGAAGCGGTATTCCTTGCCGTCGGATGCGCCGCCGGGGTACTTCCAAAAGCAGGTGGTGGCTGCGGCGGTGATGGTCACGCCGCGCTCCTGCTCCTGGACCATCCAGTCCATGGTGGCAGCGCCGTCGTGCACCTCGCCGATCTTATGAGTCTTGCCCGTGTAGTAGAGGATGCGTTCGGTCGTGGTGGTCTTGCCTGCATCGATGTGGGCCATGATGCCGATGTTGCGCGTATCCTTCAGATCGATTTTAGCCATGTATCTTCACCAGCCCTAGAAGCGATAGTGCGAGAACGCACGGTTAGCCTCGGCCATCTTGTACATGTCCTCGCGCTTCTTCACAGCGGCGCCCGTGTTGTTGGAGGCGTCGATGATCTCGTTGGCGAGACGCTCGCGCATGGTGTGCTCCTTGCGCTTGCGGGAGAAGTCGACGATCCAGCGGATCGCCAATGTGGTGGCACGACGGGAGTTGACTTCCATCGGCACCTGGTAAGTGGCGCCGCCCACGCGCTTCGGCTTGCACTCGAGGGTGGGGCGGACGTTGTCCATGGCCTTCTTGAACACGGTCAGCGGATCCTCGCCGGTCTTCTCCTGGACCAGGTCGAAGGCGCCGTAGACGATGTTCTCGGCGATGGACTTCTTGCCGTCAAGCAGAACCTTGTTGATGAGCTGCGTGACGAGACGGTTGTTGAACTTTGCGTCCGGCTGCGTTTCGCGGCGGACTGCTGCTGCACGACGCGGCATGTAGTTACTCCTTTTGCTTCTGCGCGCTTCGGGGCACCGGTTCGGCGTCCATTAGGTCGGTGGGGCTCCTTACCCAGACTCTACCGGCCCGCGCGGCTTAACGAACGTTATTTCGGGCGCTTGGCGCCGTAGCGGCTGCGGGCCTGCTTGCGGTTGTCCACCGCAGCGCAGTCGAGCGCCGCGCGGATGACCTTGTAACGGACACCGGGAAGGTCCTTTACACGGCCGCCGCGGATGAGCACCATGGAGTGCTCCTGGAGGTTGTGGCCCTCGCCGGGAATGTAGGCCGTGACCTCCATACCGTTGACGAGACGCACACGGCAGACCTTGCGAAGAGCGGAGTTCGGCTTCTTGGGGGTCGTGGTGTACACGCGGGTGCACACGCCGCGCTTCTGCGGGTTGCCCTTGAGCGCCGGGGTCTTCGACTTGTCGACCGTCTTCTTGCGGCCCTTGCGGACCAGCTGGTTAATTGTAGGCAAGACTCTTTTCCTTTCCTTTTTCCACGGGCTTGCACTGCACAAAACAAGCGCCTCTGTGAGGCGCGAGGGGGTATATTACGAGGGTTTCCGCTGTGTGTCAAACGCCACGCACCCGGGCGTATCCATCCCCTCCGGCGAGCGGCACAATTTGTCCATAATCGCAGGAAGTGCAGGCAAGGAAGCCCCACGCACTTCCGACCGACAAGGACTGGCACGCTTTCTCGTAGAGGCCGACGAGGACTGACGCGCTTTTCCCGTAGGGGCCGACCTTGGTCGGCCCTCCCGACCGATGAAGGCCAGCGCCCTCGGTCATCTAAACCAACTTCAATCGTCATCTATCCCATCATCTCCGAAGCCGGAGACGAGATCGATGAGCTCGGCCTTGGAATGGACATCGAGCTTCTGATAAATGTGCCGACGATGAGTAATGGCGGTTCCCTCGGCAATGAAAAGCACCTCCTGAACGCGACCCAGCCCATGCCCGCGCGCCAGAATGCCCAGAACCTCTGCCTCTCGCTCAGTCAGCGCGTAGACCTCAGCCACGGCCGCGACCCGCTCATCGAAAGGCGTACCGCCGTCAGCAGACTCCGCCTCTTTGCCCCCTGCGGCAGTTACGGCCCTCTTGTAGGCCCGTGCCAAACTTCCGCGCGTCAACACCACATCCGACGCGATAACAGCAAGCACCATGGCCGCGATGGCCGTCACGCTCACGTGGCCCTGGAGATCGAGGCTCTCCATCATAAGCGCCAAACTCGACCCCAAAGCCGCGCCCAGGGCAAGCGCGCCCAGAGCCACACCCCACACGATAGCAAAAGGTACGCGAATCTGCCCGGCCGCCTCCGCCGCGACTCCCACCACCAAGGAAAGGTACACCCACAGAGCCACCGCCGAGGCCCCCATGGCAAAGCGCAGGGAGAACTCGCTTCCGGCATCGAAGGGGTAAAAAGCCACAAGTATCGGTATGGCCGCAAAGCGCAGAAGGAGCAGCCAGCTGAATCCCTGTTTGAGCAGCGCCTTTGCCACAACCTCGACCACGAGGGAGATAACGACGCCCGAAAGGCTCAAAAGCCACGTCCACGACAGGGCGTGACCGTGACGCGCAATGAGAAACTGCGTGATCATCAGGGCGAAGACAAGGCCGAACAGGCCATAGGACGCGATAATGCGAACAAAAGCCCCCTGCAGATGCGTCACTGGCGAAGAGGTTTTAGCAGGAGCCTCACCGCGAGACGCCGACACCATGAACAAGGCGCTGGACACCGCCGAGAACACGGCGACCACTGCAAGCAGCAACCAGTGGATGCCTATGGACTGAGCGAAGGCCGCCAGCAGGCAGGCAGCGAGTACGACGAGAAACGAAACCCGGGAGCGCGCCGGAGCATCCAGCCGTCCAAAGCGTTCGCTCCATACCATGGTGAGCAAACCGCCGCCCAAGCCGAGCAGCGCGCCGGACACGACGCGTAGAACCGCAACTGCCACAGAGGCGCCCCGTTCGGGAACGAGCAGAAGCGCTGCGCCGGCGATGGCAGCCAACGCGCCCGCAAACGCCCCGAAGACGCCTCGAGACCATTCGTCCCTCCAACGCGCGAAAGACGCTGCGCACGCCGTCGTCCCCAAAACAACAAGATAAGAAAAGAGAAGGGGGTTCAGCCCCGACAGCGCCAGATCGCCCCCGCGATACATATCGGCTACCACGCCGACAATGGGAAGCCACGTTTGGGCGCCAATATACCCGAGAACCACCAAAAGCCCGCTCTTCTCGGAAGCCCCTCCTAGCCCCCGAGACGGTAGCGCGCCATCGTCCTTCGTAATTCCTACCATCGCCGACCCTCCCGTATCGATGTGCGGTCAAGGGCAGTATAGCAAGGGCAAGGCCGAGAACCACCCACAATCTGTCCTTCGTCATCCCTTATCCCACCTGGTCTTTCATCCTTTTCAGATGATGGCTTGGCAGCAAAATAATCTGTCTCCTCCCGCGAAGCATCGGCTTTGGATGATGGCATTTCGGCGACGAGGACGCACAATGCCGCCCATCGAATTCAATCCGGCGGGACGACGAGAGAGCCGCCGGAGCCACTTGGAAGGAGAGGAGCATGGCTCACGTATCCCTGCGCAAGATCGTTCTTGCCTCCGCTGTCGCGGGTGTCATCGCACTTATGTCCCTGGGCACTGTCGGCTGCGCCCCGAAAACGGCAGATCTCAGCGAAACGGGCAGCGGCTCACAGGCTGAAGCCGACGAGAACGCCGCAATGACAGGGGACTTCGCGTTCTCCGCAGATGCCGACTGCACCACCTGCCACAGCACCGAGGGCGACTCGCTCGGCGACGCGACGATGCCCGCATCTAACCATGCGACGCAGGAGTGCACCACCTGCCATAGCGACATCGACAGCCTGGCGACCGCCCACGATGGCGTGCAGTTCGGCGACAAGACGCCCAAACGGCTGAAAAAGACCACCATCGATACCACCGCCTGCTTCAGCAGCGGTTGCCACGGCAGCCAGGAGGACCTGGCCGCCAAGACTGAAGCCTGCGCCATCCTCACCGACGCCAACGGCACGGTAGTGAACCCCCACGCCCTGCCCGAGAACGAAGATCATACGACCATCGACTGCGGCAGCTGTCACAGCATGCATTCCGACGACACCATCGAGGACACGGCAAAGAAGGCATGCAAGGGCTGCCACCACATGGACGTCTACGAGTGCAACACCTGCCACGAGTAAGGCCCGGCGCATTTAATTGACTCCGGTTCCGCCCGGACCCCGTCAATCCCTCCCCCTACGGGGCCCGAGTGCGGCCATTCCCATCTCAGCATCATCCGCACTCCGGCGGATGACATAGCAAGCCTTATTAAGGAGGAAAACATGGAGGAAGTATCTCGCCGCTCTTTTTTGAAGGGCTCCGCCCTGGCTGCCGCCGGCGCTGCCGGCGCCGCCGCCCTGGCCGGGTGCGCCAACAACGACGCTGCGCTCTCTGAGACTGGCAGCACCCCCGAGTGGATGCCCGAGACCTGGGACTACGAGACCGACGTTTTGGTGATCGGCTACGGCGGAGCGGGCCTGTGGGCCGGCATCACCGCCTTCGACGAGGGCGCTCAAGTGCTCTATCTGGAGAAATCGCCGTTCCGCGGAGGCGGGTCCTCGTCTATCAACATGGGTCAGTGGACTGCCCCCCACGATGCCGACGCGGCCGCTCAGTTTGCTTTCGAGGCCTTCCATGGGCAGACACCTATGGAGGTCTGCCAGGCCTGGGCCGAGGAAGCCGTGCAAAACCCCGACTACGCCGACGAGTACGGCCTCGAGTACACCCTGGGCGATAGCCCCCGTGCCGAGTACAACATCTTCACTGGCTACGAGGAGATGTACGTCGGTTCCGGCGACGGCTACGGCGCGGGCTTCTTCGAGGCCATGGACCAACATCGCGCCGACCGCGGCATCGAGGTGCTGTTCGAATGCCACGACGAGGAGCTCATCCAGAACCCCGTCACCAAGGAGATCGTCGGCTGCTACACCCTCATGGGAACCGACGAGACCCCCAAGGCCGTGAAGGCCTCCAAGGGCGTCATCCTGTGCACTGGCGGCTTCGAATTCAACGAGGAGCTGCAGGCCAAGTATCTGAAGTGCTACCCGATGCGCGGCTTCTACGGCTGGAAGTACAACACCGGCGACGGCATCACCATGGCCCAGAAGGTGGGTGCCGACCTGTGGCACATGCAGCAGGTCTGTGGCGGCGACGACGCCTGGTTCGACGATCCGGAGATCGTGCCCGGGGGCGTTTCCGTGCAGAGCCCCACGCCCAATTACATCAAAGTATCTCGCCTAGGCGAACGCTGGGGTAACGAGGAAATCTTCAGCCCCCATGGTGGCTGGAAGCCCTACGCCAATTTCGATGAGGAGATCTGCGATTTCGACCGTATCCCCTCTTGGTACATCTTCGATCAGACCTCCTTCGACGGCGGCTCCTGGGGCGGCATGGTCGGCGGCGCGGCCACCGAGAACGGTGGCATGGGCATCGGCTACATGACCGAGGGTCTCGATCCCGAACTCGGTGGCTGGGCCGGATGGTCTGCCGACAACAAATGGGAGCTCGAGCGTGGCTGGATTACCACCGGCGCCACCCTGGACGAGCTGGCCGCCAACATCGCCGCCAGCAAATGGGACGACAAGATGGACGCTGAGAAGCTGAAGGCCTCCGTTGCCCGCTGGAACGAGCTGTGCGACAAGGGCGCTGACGAGGACTTCGGCCGCCAGCAGCTGGCAAAGGTCGAGACCGGTCCGTTCTACGCCATTCCGCTGTACCCGGGCATCTGCAATACCATCGGCGGTGCTCGCCGCAACGAGAACGCCAACATCGTCGATCCGAGCGGCAACCCGATTCCGCGCCTGTACTCCGCCGGCTCGTTCGGCAACATGAATGGCCACACTTACGCCATCACCGGCGGCAATGGCTCCGAGAACTGGTGCGTCGGCCGTATCGCCGGCCGCAATGCCGCCGCCCTCGAACCCTGGGATGCCGCAACCGAGGCCTAGACCCGGCCTGGCGCCGATGAGCACAAGCGGGCCCGCTCTTGAAAAGCGGGCCCTTTTTCTAAACGAGAGAGGAAGGAGGGGCTCTGTGGCTCAACTCGAGTTTTCCGTTCCTTACAACGGAGACGCCGCCACGCTGCGGCAGCTGATCGCGCTTCAAAGACGCAACGGCAACGTTATTCGGGAGATCTACCTGAATGCGCCGCAAGCCATCACCGGTTCGGGCCGCGTTGGAAACGTGACGACCCTCGACGAGTTCGTCGGAGTGGTCAGCGTCATTCGCGAGGCGGGCATCCGCGTCGACATCACGATGAATTCCACGTGCGATGGCGGGGATTGGTACGCCGAGGAGACCCTCAATCGCCAAATCGGATTCATTCGCGATATGCACAAGCAACACGGCATTGAGGCAGTGACACTGGCCAACCCCTTCCTCATTGAACAAGCGCGCCAAACCTGTCCGAACCTTGAAATCAGCGCCTCAGTCCTCGCTGACATCGATTGCTTTTCCCGCGCCGAAGCCTTCGCACTGGCAGGTGCCACCACTATGACCGTGGACACGAGCATCAACCGCGACCTGAAGCTCTTGCGGCAAATCCGCGAGAAACTTGGCGTAGAGCTCAAACTCATGGTGAACGAGGGGTGCTTGAACAAATGCCCCTTCCGTAAATTCCACATGAACCTGATCTCGCACAAGTCCCAAGAGGCGCGCGACGAGGGAAACTCATTCTCCTTCGCTTGCGGCAGCATCATCGAGCGGGATGCTGGGCAAATCTTCAAGTCGAACTGGATTAGACCCGAGGATCTGCGGCGCTACGAAGACATCACGCGCTTCTTCAAGATCGTCGGCCGCGATATGATGCCGAGCAAGGTGCTTCGCTGCACGGAAGCCTACTTGGACGAGTCTTACGACGGTAACCTCTTCGATCTGCTGTGCAGCTCCATCGGCTATTACGGCATCGAATTCCGCGCGCACATCGACAACAAGGCACTTGGCAGGACGAATTTCTTCAAACGCACCTCCACTTGCAACAGACAATGCCAGCGCTGCGCCTACTGCGCCGAATTGGCCGACGAGCTTCTGGGCTATGGCTGGATCACCCGCGAGATGCTCGAGGATATGGGGCAGACGTCGATGATCGCCACCATCGAGGCGCAGTTTGGAGGTACCTACCCCATTTGCCGCTCCTTTTCCAAGACGCCCCTTGAAAACCCATTCCAATCTCTGTAAACGCGAGGAGGAACCCTATGTCTACCCAAGTCAGAACCTGGACCGAGCATTGCGGCGCCGAGGGCGAGCCCTCGCGCTGGGATCTGTCCATCAACGACCGCCCCGTGCCGGGCGGCTATATCGAGAAAACCGCCGAAGGGTTCGAGATCCATTATCCGCACCTTCCCCTCAAAACGCTCACCACCCTAGAGGAGGCAAAGCGCAGCCTGGAGCTGGCTCCACCGATTTCAACAGCTGGCCTGAAAGTGGGAAGGATGGCCGACGAGAACAGCGACCTCATCTCGTCTGCCGAAGCTGGCGAGATACTCGGCGTGAGTCGTTTTCGCGTGAACGCCATGGTGGCCTCGGGCGTGCTGCCCGGCCGCCGCAACAACGGCAAGATTCTCGTCGATCGCGCCGCTGCGGAGCAGAAGGCCGCCCAAAGCCTCTCCGAGGGACCTCAAGGGAAGTTCGCCAACCTTTTCCTGTTCTACGCGCCAGCAGGCGAACGCACGCAATATGTGGCTGAACTCGAAGCCGACGACGCCGACTCCATCGAACGCGCCCGCGCCTTCGCCCAAGAAGTCATGGAGGACGAGAGCGAAGACGCCGTAGAAGTGCGCGACTACCTGCGCATGCGCAACTTCTTGCGTCGCCACGAAAACGAATTTGAATTTGCTCGCAGCGTCTTTGGCGATCTCGTCGAAGAGCGAGCCCGACGCGCATCCCTACGCATACCGGAAACTGAAGCATAGCCTTTCACGCGATCTTGTCTTAGACGATACCAAACCTCGGATTTTGGCAGTCCACGGGTACCAAACCTCCAGTTTCGCCCGAAGCTCTGATCTGGGAAAACTTCCTATAATGCCTGGTAGATGGCTTGTCGCAGTTCAGCCAAAACGGGCGGTTTGGTTCCCTGCGCCTGGCAAAACAGGCGGTCTGGTACCCGCATCTGCCAAAATCCGAGCCTTGTCCCCGCAGGTGCCGGGACAAGGCTCTCCCTGCCGGAAAAGGCCGTGCAAGGGGGGGCGATCAAGGTCGCCCCCCCCCCACGGGATCGCTCCTGAAGCTACCCCGCGTACTCGGCGATGATGGCCTCGACGTAGCGGGCCATGTTCTGGAGGTCGGCTACCTCTATATACTCGTCGACGGAATGGAAGTTGGTCATACCGATGCCGAGCGTGATGGCGTCGGCGCCCTTCGTACCGAGAATGTTCGCGTCGGCCCCGCCGCCGGAGGTGGCGTGGCGGGACTCAAGGCCGCAAGTGGCCGCAGCGGCCTCCAAATGCGCGACGATGGCGTCGCCGGGCTCGTGCACGACAGCCGGGTAGTCCAGCTCCCAGGCCACTTCCACCTGGCCGCCGAAGCGAGCAGCGGCTTCTTCCAAGGCGCGGGTCATGGCGTCGCGCTGGGCGAGCACGCGATCCTCGTACAGCGAACGGCACTCCCCCATGAGCGTCACGACGGCGGGCACGATGTTCACGGCCACGCCGCCCTCGATGCGGCCGACGTTGGCCGTGGTGCACTCGTCGATGCGCCCAAGCGGCATGGCGGCCACGGCGGCTGCGGCGATCTGAATGGCGGAGACGCCCTCCTCCGGTTCCACGCCGGCATGGGCGGCACGGCCCTCAATGCGAGCGCGCAGCGTCCAATGATAGGGCGCTCCCATGATGATGGTGCCCGGCGCCCCGTCCGCATCGAGCACGAACAGCGGGAAACGTCCGTCGCGCTCGGCTTCCGGGGTAGCCGCCGGCAGATTCTCCGGCCACGCGAGCGCATCGTCGGCCAGGGCACCGGCCCCTAGCAGGCTCTGCTCCTCACAGGTGGTGAGCAGCACCGTGATGTCGGGCCGGGGCGTGCCGGATTCCAGCACCGAGCGCAGCCCCTCGAAAATGGCGGCGATGCCGGCCTTATCATCGGCTGAGAGAATCGTCTCCCCCGCCGAGCAGACAACCTCGGCCATGCGGCAGGTGACGTCGTCGCAGATATGGCGCTGCTCGATGACCGCCTCGATGCCCGCGCAGGGCTTCACCGTGTCCAGATGCGCCGAGAACCCGATGCGCCCCGGCACCGTGCCGGGCAAATGCGCGATGAGGTTGCCCGTATCCGACCCCGTTTCCGCCGCAGAAGCGTCGAAGGTGACCGTGAATCCCATCTCCGCCAGTTTTTCTGCACAATAAGCTGCCATGGGAACCTCGTGCCATGACGGGCTCTCGATGGCCACCATTTCCAAAAACGATTCAAGCACGCGATCGGGGTTCATAAGGGTCCTTCTTTCCAAAATTCCTAAATTTTTTGTCGCAGGGATGCGCCCAAGGAAAACAGCGAGGGTCCGACAGGTGCCTGGATTTGCCCCGCCTTTTGCCCAAGCGGCCTTCGTGCCGCGCCGTGGCAAAAACAAGGGGCAAGGCCAGGTGCCTGTCGGACCCGCAGCGTCGCGTAATAATTCCTCAAGGAATTATTACGAGGCAAGAATGGGGGCCGCCACCTGCTTCTTGCGGGACAGCACGCCGGGCATCCAGTTGCCGCCCTCGCAGCACTCGATCTCGAAGACGCGGTTCACACGGGCCGGATCGCCCTCCACGATGAACTGCGAGCCCTCGGCCAGAATATCGGTGACGAGCAGCAGGGCGAACTCGTAGCCGTTGTCTTCCACGAGCTTCTTCATGTGATCGCGAATCTCCGCCTCGCGGGCCATCACAGTCGGCAGGTCTACCGTCTCGCGCTGGGCGATGAGTACCGTCACGTCGTCGTTGACCTTGAACTCCTTGGAATCGGCCTCGACCAACTTGGCGATGGGCATTTTGTCCTCGCCGCCGCGGGTGCGGAAGATGTCCATGCCGTACTCCACCGCGTCGATGCCGAGCTTGTCGGCGAGGAAGTTCACCTGGTCGACGTCCACCTGGGTGCAGGTGGGAGACTTCATGATGACCGTGTCGGTGAGGATGGCCGACAGAAGCACGCGGGCGATGGAATCGGGAAGCTCGATGCCGGTCTGGCGGAACTGAAGCGTGACGATGGTGGCCGTGGAGCCGATGGGGAGGTTCAAAAAGAGGATGGGGTTGGCCGTGGAAACATCGGCGATGCGATGGTGGTCGATGATCTCGACGACATCGGCGTTCTCGATACCCGGGGCCGCCTGGCCGATCTCGTTGTGATCCACGAGAATGACCTTCTGCTTGACCTCCTCGCCATCGCGCTCGACAGGGTTCACGTTTTCGATGAGCACCGGCTCGGCGATGTCGTTCTGCTCCAGAATCCAGGCGCTTTCCACCGGCAGCGGCCCCAGACGGGCGGGCACGTACTCGACGGCGTCGGCCTCGCCGTCGCGGGCGGCCAGCGCATTCTTCAGATGCGCGTAGCCCACGGCTGCGGCGATGGAGTCGTTGTCGGGGTTGCGATGGCCCACGACGAGGATTTTGGAAGACATGAAGGTTCCCCTTTCTCACCAACTTACGGTTTTGAGGCAGTATAGCGCCTCTGCGCCCGTTAGGCGATGGGCTATGATAGGCTTCTTCGATGAAATGAAGCCCTGAACTGCTCTGCGGATGAGAAACGCGAAAGGAGCTCTTGTGAAAACCTATGGTCTGAGGGACATTATCGGCCCCATCATGGTGGGACCGTCCAGCTCGCATACGGCGGGGGCTTTGGCCCTCGCCTCCATGGCGCGGAAGCTCTTCGGCGAGCAGCCCGAACGCGCCGTCTTCACCCTGTACGGCTCCTTCGCCGCCACCGGATCCGGCCACGGCACCGACAAGGCGCTGGTGGCCGGCATCCTGGAGCTTGCGACCGACGACCCGCGCGTGGCCGACGCCTTCGCCCTGGCGAAGGCAGCCGGCGTGCAGGTGGACATCGTCTGGGACACGACCACCGAGGTGGCGCACCCCAACACCGTGGACATCCGCTGCGAGAGCCGCGAGGGGCGCACCCTGGAGATGCGGGGCGTCTCCATCGGGGGCGGCGCGGCGGTCATTCGGCGCATCAACGGCATCGACGTGGACATCACCGGGGAACGCACGAGCGTGGTCGTGCACCAGCGCGATGAGCGCGGGGTGCTCGCCCACATCGCCGGCGTGCTGGCCGACTGCGGCATCAACATCGCCAACGCGAACCTGCACCGCACGGCCAAGCGCGGCGACGCCTACACCGTCCTTGAGACCGATAGCGCCGTGGATGCGAGCGTGCGCGAGCTTCTGATGGACCACCCGGACATCATCAACGCGCGCGTCGTACCCGCCACCTGCGCCGGCGACGGCGAGGAGGTGCCCGTGCCCGAGGATGCCGAGGAGCGGTTCGCCCGCTGGGACTACGCATCCGGCGAGGAGCTTCTGGCGCTGTGCGAGCGCGAGCACGTCACCATCGCCCAAGCCTTCCGCGCCCGCGAGGAGGCGCTGTGCGCCAAGCAGGGCACCGAGGCCGGCATCGACGCCTATCTCGATCGCGTTCTGGAAGTGATGGGCAACGCCGCCACCGAGCCCTTGGGCAACCCGCAGCCCTCCGTGGGCGGCCTCATCGGCGGCGAGGCGGCGAAACTGCGGGCGGCCTTGGAAGATGCCGATCCCCGGCACCGCTTGGTAGATCCCCTGGCGGCCCGGGCGGCCCAGTACGCCCTGGCGACCCTGGAGACCAACGGGCGCATGGGCGTCATCGTGGCCACCCCCACCGCGGGCTCGGCCGGCGTGCTCCCCGGCGTGCTTCTGGCCCTGCGCGACGAGCGCGGCTTCTCCCACGACCAGCTGCGCGAGGGCATCCTCACCGCCGCGGGCCTGGGCTACCTCATCGCCCGCAACGCCAGCGTGTCCGGCGCCGAGGGCGGCTGCCAGGCCGAGGTGGGAAGCGCGGCCGCCATGGCGGCTGCGGCGGCCGTCACGCTTGCCGGCGGTGCCCCCGACCGCTGCCTGGCCGCCGGCGCGAATGTAATGATGTCGTTGCTCGGCCTGGTATGCGACCCGGTAGGCGGCCTTGTGGAAGTGCCCTGCCAGAAGCGCAACGCCACGGCGGCCTCCGTCGCCTTCGTCAGCGCCCAGATCGCCCTTTCCGGCGTCCAGAACCTCATCAGCTTCGACGAGGCCGTGGCCGTCATGGACGAAGTGGGCCGGGGCCTTCCCCCCGAACTGCGCGAGACGGCCCTCGGCGGCATCGCCAAGGCCCCGTCCGCCTGCGCCTTCTGCGCGGGGTGCTAGGGTAACGCGACAGACGCTTCCAGCACGGCGGCCCAGATCGACGCGATCCGGGCCGCCGTCTTCTTGGCAGGGCGCCTACCCGATCTTCACGATGGGGGCGTAGTCTTTCAGCAGCTTCTTAGTCTGGCCGGTCTTGGCGAACTTGACGTGCAGGGTGTCGCCGTCGACCTTCACCACGGTACCGCGACCGAAGGTCTTGTGGTCGACGGCATCTCCCGCAGCGAACGTCGCCTGCGCGGCGGCCTTCTTGCCCGCATTCGGGTTCACCCCCGCGCCAATGCGGCCCGAGCCCGAGCCCAAACCGCCGCGGGATGCGCCGCCGACGCTGCCGGCCGCACGCCCCGTACCCGTGGCCGCGCGGTACTCGGCGAACGAGCGCCCCTGCGCCCCCGAGGCGCTCGAGCGCCCGAACACGCGGCCCTCCCCCGCCTCGGTGCCCGAACCGGCGATGCCCCGACGGCTCCCGCGCTTCTCCCAACCGGTCCCGGAAAAGCCCGCCGAGCCCAACCCGCTCGTCTGACGCAGCTCGCTGGGGATCTCGCCGATGAAACGCGAGACGGGGTTCGCGTGGGTCTGGCCGAAAATCTGCCGTTGCTGGGCGCAGGTAAGGCACAGGCGCTTGCGGGCGCGAGTGATGGCCACATAGGCGAGGCGCCGCTCTTCTTCCACGGCCGCCGCGTCGCCCACGGAGTTCATGTGGGGGAACAGGGTCTCCTCCATGCCGGCCACCCAGACGCAGTCGAATTCCAGGCCCTTGGACGAGTGCACGGTCATGAGGGTGACGGCCTGCCCGTCCTCGGTCACCGTGTCCAGATCGGTGCGCAGGCGCACCCATTCGATGAAATCGGCCAGCGAGTCGCCGCGCAGTACGCGCACGGGCTCGGCGGACTCGTCCTCGCCCACCGTCGGCGCGGCGAAGTCGGACTCCTCCGCATCGTGGGTCTGCACGAACTCGTCCACAACGCCCAGAAACTCCTGGATGTTCTCGACGCGCCCGCGCGCCTCGTCGGTGCCCTCGTCCTGCAGGGCGCGAATGAGGCCGGCCTTGTCGATGATCATCTCCACGACCTTGCGCAGATCGCCCCCGTAGGTGGCGCCGTCCTTGATGACCTGGATGAACTCCCCCACGGCATTGCGGGTAGAGGCGCGGATGTCCGGATCGACCACCGCCAGCTCGGCCGCTGTGAGAAACGGCATGTTCATCTCGCGGCCGTACTGGTCGATGCGCTCGATGGTGGTCTTGCCGATACCGCGGCGCGGCACGTTGACGACGCGCTTGGCCGCGATGTCGTCGGCCGGGTTCACCACCAGCGTGAGGTAGGCCATCACGTCGCGGATCTCGGCGCGATCGAAGAAGCGCGTGCCCCCGACGATGCGGTAGGGCACGCCGGCGCGCAACAGCATATCTTCGAGCATACGCGACTGGGCGTTGGTGCGGTAGAACACGGCCATGTTGTTGTAGGAAGTGCCCTCGGCCCGGCGCCGGTCGATCTCCCCGGCGATCCAGCGGCCCTCGTCGCGCTCGTCGGTGGCCAGATACACCGAGATCTTCTCCCCGTCGCCCGAGTCCGTGAACAGGCGCTTCTCCTTGCGATGCTGGTTGTTGGCGATGACAGCGTTGGCGGCGGCGAGGATATTGCCCACGCTGCGGTAGTTCTGCTCCAGCTTCACCACCTTGGCCTCGGGGTAGTCGCTTTCGAATTCCAAGATGTTACGCAGATCGGCGCCGCGCCAGGAGTAGATGGACTGGTCGTCGTCGCCCACCACCATGATGTTGCGGTTCTTGGCGGCGAGCAGCTGGGTGATGGCGTACTGGGCGCGGTTGGTGTCCTGGTACTCGTCCACCATGAGGTAGCGGAAGCGGTCCTGATAGGCCTCGCGCACGTCCGCGTGGTTCTTCAGCAGCAGGTAGCCGTACAAAAGAAGGTCGTCGAAGTCGAAGGCGTTGGCTGCGCGCAGGCGCTCCTGCAGCCGCTCGTACACGCGCTCGGCCACCTTCCCCACCGGGTCGTGCGCATCGAAGTTACCGGGGGTAACGAGGTCGTTCTTCGCCTGGGAGATGCGGTTCATCAGCTGGTTCACGGGAAAGCGCTTCGGGTCGATGTTCAGCTCGGCCATGATGTCCTTGTACAGCCGCTTCAAATCGTCCGTGTCGTAAATGGTGAAGTTCTTCGTGAAGCCCAGCCGCTCGGCGTCGGCCCGCAGCATGCGCACGCACATGGAGTGGAAGGTGGACACCCACATGCCTCGCGAGCGCGTGCCCACGAGCTGCGCCAGACGCTCGCGCATCTCGGCGGCCGCCTTGTTGGTGAAGGTGATGGCCAAGATCTCCCAGGGCGCGGCCAGGTCCTGATCGAGGATATTCGCGATGCGGTAGGTGAGCACGCGGGTCTTGCCGGAGCCGGCGCCAGCCAGCACCAGAAGCGGACCTTCGGTGGTGACGACCGCCTCGCGCTGGGGGCCGTTCAAGGTGTCGATGTCGATGGGCACGGTTGCATCCTTCGCCGTTGGGTGGAACGTTCGCGGAGTTCGCTGCCCGCGCGATGCCGAGGCGAGAACCCCGGCGGCGAGCATGAAAAGAGCCGCCCGAGAGCGGCTCCCCTATTCTATCCTGTGCGCGGCCTTCTGGCCCCAAAGGCCACGAAGGCTTCACCACCTGTTCGATAAACGAGCGTCCGGCAAGGCAAGCGCGGCGGCGAAGGCCCTAGGCGCCGGTGGAGTCCTGCACGGCCTCGGGGGCGTTCCCCGTGCCCTTTTCGCGAGATGCGGCGGCCTCGTTGGCAATGCCGGCGTCGCCGAACCAGGAATCGTACAGGGCGTCGTAGGAACCGTCGGCGCGCAGGGCGGTCAGGGCCTCATTCACCGCCGTAAGCAGCGCCTCGTTGCCGGCGGCCACTGCGAAGGCGTAGTCCTTGTCGGAGGCGACAAGCTCCACCGCCTGCAGGTGCGGCTCCTTCACCTGCACGTAACGACGGAAGCGCGGCTCGTCCACGATGGCGGCCTGGGCACGCTCGGAGTTCAGCTCCATAAGGGCGTCGATGCCGTCCTCGAAGGCAACCACCTCGGCCTCGGGCAGGTTTTCGGCCACCCAGGCGGCGATGGCCGCATCGTTCTGCACGGCCACCACGGTGCCCGCATCCTGGATGCTGGCCAGGTCGTCGTGGCCGGTGTCCATCTTCGTGACCACGGCGTAGTCGGCATGCAGGTAGGGCTCGGAAAGCGCCACGCCCTCGAGCGCGGCATCGGCGGGAATGGACGACGCGCCCAGGTCGGCCTCGCCCGCGGCCACCTTCGCGGCGACGTCCTCGGGGCGGCCGGGGGTGATGTTCTGGTCGGCGTCCTTGTGGTTCACGGCCTTGGCGAACTGCACGTCCAGCCCGGCGCGCTCGCCCACCAGCCGGAGCAGCTCCACGGTAAAGCCGATCTGGCTTGTGCTGGTTGCCTGCTCGTAGGGCTCGCTGTTGAGCGCCGAGGCCACCATAAGCACGCCAGCCTCGGCCGTGGGCGCGCCCTCGGTCGCCTTCTCGCCGCCGGTTTGCGCCGAGGAGGCCTCGTCGGACGAGCAGCCGGTGAGAGCGGACAGGCAGACGGCCAGCGCGACGGTGAAGGCCAGCGCGAGCACAGCGGCACCCGCAGCGCGAAGGGCCGCGCCGAGCGGCACGCGGCGGGTGCGGGCGGAGAGGGACAGATCGGTCATGGGGCTCCTCGCTTTCGGGACAGGGCTTTCTGCGAAGCGGCGCGCGACGGGAAGCGGCCGGGACGCAATGCTCGGCCGCTCTCTCGCGCGAGCGCGTGGCTTGTCGCTTCCTACCATAGCTGCCCCGAGGACGGGCTCATCATCCCTGAGCGGCCGGCGGCATCATCCCCCGAGGGCGAATTTCAACGAAAGTGAAGCAGTTTCCCCAACAATTCCCCACTGCTCGCCCGCGCCAGCGCCCTTCGCGGCCCCGCGCTCTACCATGAAAGCGAAAGGAACCGGCGTGGACAAGCGGGAAGGCGCCCGGAGCCGACGTCGCGCACCAACGCTTCCGCCCCATGCCATCGTTGAGAGAGGACCCGTTATGAGCGACCATAAAGCCCGGGAACTAGAGCACGATACGGCCCCCAAGCACCCCAAGGGACGTAAGGAGACCTTTGCCGAGCGCGACCCGCTGGCCGCAGAGGAGCCGACCGTGCTGGAATCGTCGGCCGACGATCCGGAGTTCCCCGCCATGCAGGAGTTCGAGGTAGACGAGGGCGGCCCCAAAGCGAACACGCGCAAGCATCCCGGGCTCATATGGGCGATCATCGCCATCGTGGCGGTCATCGCGCTCTGCATCGCTTTCGCCGCCGCCGGCGACTGGATGAACCCCACCCAGGCCGAGAAGGTGCAGCAGACCGAGTTCGAGGAGCAAACCGTCCCCGAGGATTTAGGGCCGAACGAGAACCCCGAGGCAGCCTAAATCGGGCGAGCACGCCCCCACCGCCGTCCGCCATATCGTGCGACGGCTACATCACCTGCGCGCCAAAGGGCAAAAGCGACAGCTTCGCCATCTTAAGACACTGGAGGCCAATGGGGATACCGATGACGGTGATGCAGTAGAGAACACCGAGCACCGCGTAGGAAACCGCCATGGGCAGGCCGGCCAAGATGAGCCAGAATATGTTGGCGATAAGCGACGGCGCACCGCCGCCGTAGACGATCGTCTTCCCGAAGGGCGCCAGCGTGAGCGATGCCATCTTAAAGCACTGCCGTCCGAGCGGAATGCCAATGATGGTGATGGAGAACACAATCCCCGCAAGACACCACCCAATCGCCGTGACCAGCCCGCCGAAGATGATCCAGATTATGTTCGCGATAATAGACATCAGGCGCGCGCTTCTACGCTGTCGTCTTCGACCAGCACTTGCGACAAAGACTCTAAAAGCTTGGCAGAATTCTCCTCATCACAAGGGAATAGGTAGAATCTGACACCCTGGCCATACTTTACATCTGCGTAGATGTCGGCATCTCCTCGCCCTTCTATATCATCGATGATCGAGCGTCCCATATTATCGGAATAGAACACACGAGCCTCGCGATATTCGGCAATATGCTTCCCGCTAAACTTTTCCCCATAGGTTATCGCGACGTAGCAGCCGGGGAAGCTGACAAACCGACCTGCGCTTACATCTCCGCAATCCCCAGAGTCGTGCTTCAGCGTCTTAGCGTCGATAACCACCGGAGCACACGCGAGCAATTCCTTCCGAGCCTCAACTTGTGCCATCTGCTGTTGCTTTCTCTCAGAGGCTGCTCGGCTTTTTTCCCTCATCTTATCCCTGCCGTCTCCGACAACTTCAACAACTTTGTCCTTCGCGGCGCCAGCTGCTCCAGCTGCAGCACGACCGGCCTTCTTTACGACTGGTGCCGCCGCCTTGGCGGCTGCAGGAGCAACCTGCGCAGCCACCGCAACCGCAGGAGCGGCCTTATGCACCACCTTTGCAGCAGCTTTGACCTTCGGATTCTGAATCTTACCCATCATTGCCGCCACAGCTGCTACTGCCTCTGCAACATCCTTCCCGTCCATACCGACCCCCATTCTCTCCACGGGTTTCTTGCCAAATGACGATATACGTTTTTCTCTGCTTGCCCGCAACTCCCACAAACTTCATATCTTTCCCAGAATACGCCCCAGACTCAAAACGCCGGCCGGTTGACAACCTCATCGACAATCTGGGGGACCAAGCAACCAGTTATACGATTGTAATCGTACTTGATTTTGGTGGTTCTTCCAACTTTGACCTCAATGACCCCTTTGCTAGGATTAATGCCGCATTTTGCAGTGATGATGGAATTCTCTCTGATTGAGAACTCAAGTACGCCATGTTTTTTAACCGTGCCCGCATGAACGCCATTAGCGTATATCTTGAGGGAGCCGCCTATGAGGTTCATTTGCGAGAGCCCGTAGACAATCACTGTCCCACTACCCTCATCGGCATCGCCCCCAAGCGGGCATCCGCATTTTACACAAGCGCAAGCCCTGTTGCTCACATCGGCGCCGCACTCGGGACATTTAATAAGCATGGCATACTCCAATCAAGCTCGATCGGTATATCCGAACCATCAGAAAAGAATGGGAGTGTCGCAGAAACGCAAACGCGACTCAAATCCATCCTATTCTAAAGAGTCGCGGAGTCCTCCGCATTAGCTGCCAGCTAAATGCTGCTTCCGTCCCTCGCGCATAATTGCGTCAGCGCGCACTGAACCTTCTGCATCTAGAGAGGCAGGAGAGACTACGGCGCTTCAAGGATACAAGAGATGCCTTTCGACGAGGAGTAGAGGACAGTGACAGCCTAGGCCACCACGACGAAAGACTCTTCCTCCATGACCACCTCGGTTGAGCGCTGCGCGTCCAGGCGGCGATTGCGGAAGTAGACGAGCCAGTTGGCGGCAATGCACACCACGTTGATGAAGTAGACGATCAGCACCCAGTTGAGGTTGCCGGAAACGAACTTGGCCGCGATACCGGCGAAGTAACCGGCAGTGATCAGCGCGATGAACTGCCAGCTGGTACCAACCGCTGTGCCGGCTCGATAGTTCTTGTACGCGTTCAACGGCCATGACAGACCGAAGCAGATGAGCATGATGGCCTCGAGTAGCTCCGCCATAAAATCGATCGCTTCCTTTGCAAATCGTCGTATGTTCCGTACGGTTGTCGATTCTAGAACACCCGGGCCGCACGTCAACCTCTTTAACGGCATGACGGCATCCGTTACCCACTTGCCACGGCGTGCCCACAGAATCGGCGAGCTGCGCGCGACCCGTACGAGACAGCCGCCTGACGCGCGCGGACTCGCCGCGGAGTTCTCCCAGGACGCCTCGGCCCGACTGCGCCTCTGCATGCCAGCCCAAATCTGACTGCCGCCATCCGCCTCGCGCTTAACGCTGCGCTACCTTCCATGTTTTCATCGATTTCGCGGCGACCCCTTCGGCCGTGGTATGCTGCTGTTCATGGAAAAACTCTACGATATGCACTGCCATGTGGGATTTGCACCCGCACCTGCCACCGTAGCGGCTGAGGGGGCGCAAGCGGGCATCGGCGCGCTCTCGTGCACGGTGGAGCCGACGGAATACGAGCAGCTGCGCGCAGCCCTGGCCGATGCGCCGAACGTCGCTGTGGCCCTGGGCGCACACCCCTGGTGGATCGCCGACGGGCGCGTGGGCGAAACCGAGCTGGCCCGGTTCTGCGAGCTTGCGCGCACGACCCGATTCATCGGGGAGATCGGGCTCGACTTCGCCGGCCCGCGCGATACGGAAGAGAGCCGTGCCCTGCAGACGAGCGCTTTCGCCTGTATTCTGGCCACATGCAACGAGTCCGCAGCGCCCTTGGCACCCACCAATCCCGAAGGCGCGACAGCAACCAGCGGGCAAAACCGAACCTGTATCGCAACCACGAGCCCCGAGGCGAACCCACCCAGCGAAGGCACCCTCACCCGCAGTGCCACCGACACTGCGCCGAAGCTCATCTCCATCCACGCCATCAATGCCGCCGCAGCAGCACTCGATGCGCTCGAACAAGCCAGCACCTTTGCGCTGCATCGCGTGATCTTTCACTGGTTCTCAGGCACTTCCGATGATTTGCATCGAGCCGTCAAGCTTGGCTGCCTCTTTTCGGTGGGGCCGCGCATGCTGGCGTCGCGGCGCGGACGCGAATACGCCCGGCAGATTCCCCTAGGTCAGCTACTCCTGGAAACCGACATGCCCGCCCGCAAGGACGACAACCTACCCGCCGAAGTTTGGCGCGCCGAGCTGAACAACGCCCTTTCCGGCATCGCGCAGCTGAAGGGCATCGACCGCGCAGAGCTTGCGGAGCACATCGCCTCCACAAGCCGCGAGCTGCTGATACGCTAGCAGTGAGCGCTCCTCGCGTGCCGGACAGCCCATCTTGGCCACAAGGTTTCTTCTTCTGAGGAGGACATTTCCGCAGCCGTTTCGCGACAGCACTTACGCGGCGTGCAAACGAGGCAGCCGACTCGCGTATAATGGTCGCCATGAACGCTAAGCCCAAGAAAATACGCCTGGACGACCTGCTGGTAGAACGGGGAGACTTTCCCGACCGCGCGACCGCGCTGCGGGCCGTGATGGCGCGCGAGGTGCGGGTAGACGACGTGTACGCCACGAGCGCCGCGATAAAGGTCGCGCCCACAGCCGACATCTTCATTCGCGGCCGCAAGCAATTCGTCTCCCGCGGCGGCAAGAAACTCCAGGGGGCGCTGGACGCGTTCAAGCAGGACGTCGCCGGCATGAACTGCCTGGATATCGGCTCGTCCACCGGCGGCTTCACCGACTGCCTGCTGCAGGCGGGCGCCTCGCGCGTGGCGGCCCTCGACGTGAACTACGGGCAGCTCGCCTGGAAGATCCGCCAAGACCCGCGAGTGGCCGTCTTCGAGCGCACGAACATCAAGGACGCCGATCCCGCCGAGGTCGGCGCACCCTTCGACCTCATTGTCATCGACGTATCCTTCATCGGCCTGGCAGCACTCGCCCCCCTCTTTCCCCGCTTCAGCCGCCCGGGCACGATCTTCATCGGCCTGGTGAAACCTCAGTTCGAATCGGCCCACGACGAGACCGACCGGGGCGTCGTCCGCGATGAGGCAGTGCGACTGCGCACTGTGGAGGAAGTAAAGGCCGCCCTCGCCGCCGCAGGGTTCACCGCAACCGGGGTGGTCGAATCCCCCATCACCGGCCCCGAAGGCAACGTGGAATACCTCGTCCGCGCCGTCTTTCGCAACAAGTCCGAGGCAATCTGAGAAGGAGCCTGCGGCGATTCCGCGACTCGCATTGGGTTCAGTCAACGAACCCTCCGATTTCTGCACGAGATCTCGAGTTATAAGCGTCTGCGAGCAGCCCATTGAGGCACTTCGAAGGATCTTTTCAGCAAACCCCCAGGTCACGCTCTTCAGATCAAAAAGATTCCGTTCGGCATCTCGACATCGGACGCTTACAACTCGCGATCTGCTGCAATTTCAGGGCAGCTCGTCGACCGAAGGCCGATGATCATCTTCAAGTGATGCTCCGGCACCCATCCCGAACTCGGCCGCACGAAGCGCCTTCTTGCTTGACCCATCTCAGCAGGCCGCACGGTTTGCGAACGTGAGCTACGCATCGTCCTCTTCTGAGGGGGAGACTGGCGGAAAGTGCTGGTGGTGAAATGCGCGCAGCTCGTGGCGAAGCTGCAGATGGCGGTCGAGAAACAAGACAGGGCGCACAGGAGTTCTGCCTCTTGTTTTGCGCGAGAGGGCGTCGGCTATCTCGATGAACTCTGAGACGCTATCGATCTGCGAAGACGTAACCGTTACAACATCGAAGCCATCGGCGATGAGGGCGTCGCGGCGCCGGGAATCACGCGCCTGCTGATGTCGCCCGCCATGAAAGGCAAGGCCGTCGTACTCCGCCGCAACGCGGGCCTGCGGCCACAGAAGGTCGCATACCACCCGATCGCCCCGTGCGATGCGCGCCGCCTCCTCCGAAAGCGCAACCGGCTCGTTGGCGAGTGCCGGAGGCAGGCCCAAACCGCCCCACCGCATGGGCGTCATAAGCAACGCATCCATTTCCGTCTCCTTGGCAGAAGCAGATTTCGCGCAGACGAACTGAACAGCGATGCGCGCTTTCCGCAGGCCTTTCATGCGCTCGACGCGGTTAACGAACGCGGAGAGTCGGGCCGGCGTTGTAAGCTGCGCCCGCACGAGCGCGCCCGAACGATTCGCCTCAAGGGGATAGCATCCGCAAAACTCATATCCCAAAGCAATGAGCTCGCCCATAGGGAGGGTTTCGGCCAGTTGGACAAGCACAAGTTCAGGAGAGCATACGGCCACGCCGGGAGCGATTTCGAGAAAGGCCCCACGCGGCAGCGGCGCAGCAAGCTGATGGAAGCAAACACGCTTCGTGGAATGACGCCCGATTTTGGGCCGCGCGAGAACGTGAAGAGGGCGCTCGACCGTGGCGTTGTCCCATAGCTCTTCGAGCATTCGCTTCAGGCTGGGCCTTTTCGCACTCTCGATGGCCGCACGAACAGCAGCCTCGGTATCTGCGGCACGGGCAAGCGAGCTGAAGCCCTTCAAATGGGAGGAAGGAAGGTGCCCCACATCACGCGAACGCAGATCGTGGAAGGCACGCAAAGCCAGAGGATGATTGCACGACCACATCCTGAGAAAAGCCAAAGCTGTTGTATGACTGAAGATCACTTCCATGTGCTGCAAGATAACAGGCTTTAGCTGTCGCGAGGCGTACATGCGGTAAATCTGCCGAACCGACATTCATGAGCAGAACAGTTACTTTTATCGCAACCGCGCCTTTGCACGTTGAAAGAAGGCCTGAACTGCTTGGCAGAAGTAGCTCGCACGAACCGTCCTCGCTCACGGGAAAACGAAGCGCAACGACCGTCCTGAGAACATTGGCGGTTCACGCAGAGTGATTGCCGACGGGTTCAGTCAACGAAGATGCCCTTTTCTGCATGAGATCTCGAGTTATAAGCGTCATCTCTTTCCAAGAAAGACCACAGCTAGAAAGGACTTTTGGAAAACACCAGTTCAGAGAAGCGCGCAGAACTGCGGTGCTTTCGCGCCGGCCCCTCAGCAACTCCGAGACGCTTATAACTCGAGATCTCATGCAGAAACCGAGGGGTTCGTTGACCGAGCGGGCCATCAGTCGTTCGGATCATCGCGATAGGCGGCGCGAGCGAGATACGCGCAAAAGACCGATGACTGTCCGAGACCCAGTAGACACAATGCCGCCGCGCGGGTCCGAGTAGAAAAATGGAGCCCCATAGCGGGACTCCATTGGAGATCCTTCGACTCGCTTCGCTCGCTCAGGATGACGCCTGTTCTACGGCAGGAGGAGTTGGGCGATTTGCACGGCGTTCAGGGCCGCTCCCTTGCGGATCTGGTCGGCCACATCCCAGAAGGCGATGCCGTGGGGCACGGTCGGATCCTTGCGCAAACGTCCGACGAAGGTGCCGTCGGTGCCAGCAAGCAGACCAGGCATCGGGTACACCTTGTTCGCGGTGTCATCCATCACCTCCACGCCGGGGGCCGCCTCGAGCGCCGCGCGGGCCGCCTCCACGGTCACCTCATCGGCGAACTCCACGTTGATGGCCTCGCCGTGGCAGCGCAGCACCGGCACGCGCACACAAGTGGCCGCCACTTCGATGGCGGGGTCGCCCATGATCTTCTTGGTCTCGACGACCATCTTCCACTCCTCTTTGGTGGAGCCGTCGTCCAAAAAGACGTCGATATGCGGAATGGTATTGAAAGCGATGCGGTGGGCGAAAGCGGAGATTTCCAACTCGTCCTCGGGAGTGCCGTCCAGGAAGGCGCGGGTCTGGTCGTACAGCTCGGCCATGGCCGGCGCGCCGGCACCGGAAGCAGCCTGGTAGGTGGACACCACGACGCGCTTGATGGGGGAGAGGTCGTAAAGCGGCTTCAGCGCGACGACCATCTGGATGGTGGAGCAGTTCGGGTTCGCGATGACGCCGGAATGCCAGGCCACGTCCTGGGGGTTCACCTCGGGCACCACCAGCGGCACGTCCTCATCCATGCGGAAGGCGCTGGAGTTGTCGATCATGACGGCGCCGGCAGCGGTGACCGCCTCGCGCATCTCCTTGGACACGGAGGCGCCGGCTGAGAACAGCGCGATGTCGACGCCCTCGAAGGACTCCGGCGTCATCTCCTGCACGGTAAGCTCGCCGGCCGGCACGAGTCCGCACCCCTCGAAGGGCACCTTCTTGCCAGCCGAGCGCGCACTCGCAAGAGCGCGAACCTCACTCGCCGGGAAATCCACGTCGTGCAGCACGCGCAAAAACTCCTGCCCCACCGCACCCGTCGCTCCGGCCACAGCCACCACGGGGTTTGCCGGCGTTTCCTTCGTCCAGGTCATTTAACGTCCTTTCTTCATTTTGGCGGCGATCTCCTCCGCGGAAAGCTGGGTTTCCACGAACACGTCGTCGGAATCGAGCCCGAAGGCGGTGTGCAGGCACTGGACGGCCTGCACCGCCTGGGCCGCGTCCACGATCATGGACAGGCGGATAGGCGAGGTGGAGATGGCCACGATGTTGATGTTGTTGTCGCCCAAAGTCTGGAACGTGCGCGAGGCGACGCCCGGCGACGACTTCATGCCCGTGCCCACCAGCGACACCTTCGCGATGTCCTCGTCGACGATGAACTCGCGAGCGCCGATCTCGGGCACGATGCGCTCCATGGTCTCCTTGGCGCGGGGCAGATCGGCCCCGGGAGTCGTGAAGGAGATGTCGGTGAAGCCGGCCTCGGACACATTCTGGATGATCATGTCCAGGTTCACGTTGGCAGCGGCCAGCGCCCCGAACACGCGAGCGGCCACGTTCGGCGCATCGGGCACCTGGCGGATGGTCACCTTCACTTCCGACGTGTCGCTGGCGATGCCGGTAATGACGGCTTCTTCCATTTCGTACTCCTCCTTGACATAGGTTCCCTCGGCCTCCGAGAATGCGGAGCGAGAATGGATGACCACTTTCCATTTGCGGGCGAACTCCACCGCGCGGCTCTGCAGCACACCCGAGCCGGCGCTGGAGAGCTCCAGCATGTCGTCGTAACAGATGGAATCGAGCTTGCGGGCCCGGGGCGCGATGCGCGGGTCGGTGGTGTAGACGCCGTCCACATCGGAGTAGATCTCGCAGACGTCGGCATTAATGCCCCAGGCGATGGCCACCGCCGTCGTGTCCGACCCGCCGCGACCGAGCGTGGTGATGTCGCCGTTGGCGTCGATGCCCTGGAATCCGGCGACCACGGGAATGGCGCCATCGTCCAGCGCGTCTAAGATGCGCTCGTTGTGCACCTTCACGATGCGCGCCTTGTTGTGCGTGCCGTTGGTCTCGATGCCCGCCTGGCGGCCGGTGAAGCTGATGGACTTGTAGCCCAAAGCCTCGATGGCCATGGCCAGAAGCGTCATGGAAACCTGCTCGCCGGTGGACAGCAGCCGATCCAGCTCGCGGGCCGGCGGCGCCGTCGTGATGGCGGAGGCGAGCCCCATGAGCTCGTCGGTGGTCTTGCCCATGGCAGACACCACGGCCACCACCTCGTCCCCGCGCTGGCGCATGCCCACCAGGCGCTTGGCGACGTTTTTGATGCGCTCGGGGGAGGCAACCGACGTGCCCCCGAATTTCGCGACGATCAGAGCCATTGCGCTTGCTCTCCTTCGATACGGAACTAGTCGAAAATGCAAGTGGGCACCACTATAGCAAAGTTGCAAGGTCAATGAGGGCGAGCGCAGCCCGTACGGGCGCATCTTCGGTTGGAATGCCATCAGCGGCCACAGGCGGCGAGCGGCCGTCCGGCCCCAGGGATGCCGACCACCCCGCCGAGGCACCCCTGGCCACCCCGCCACGTGGCGCCGTCCACCCCGCCAGGTGGCACCGTCCGTCCCGCCACAGGAACGCCGTCTGCTCCATCTACCTAGTATGTCGGTTTTCCGACGGACGGCACCCACCGTCCGCTGGCGGCCGCACCATTGTTTATGATGGCCTGTGTACCTATCATGATCGCTTTGCATTCAACATCGGGCAACGCCATCGGAGAGGAGAAGCCATGCCGGCCATCATCACGCACGACCTGTTCGGGAAAGACGTGTACGGCGAGACCTTCGATACCATCGGGGGCTCCCGCGATGCGGCCGAGGCCTTCCTTTTGGGCAACCAGGGCCCCGATCCTTTGTTCTTCGTCGCGCCCGATCCGCGCTACCGCCGCGTGGGAAAGCTGGCCTCGACCCTGCATCGGGCGCGCCCGGCGGAATTCCTCGTGGCCCTGAAGAGCGCTGTGCGCGAGCTGCCGGCGCAGGAGCGCTCCGTCGGACGCGCCTACGCGCTGGGCTATGTGTGCCACTACCTGCTGGACAGCACGGTGCATCCACTCGTCATAAGCCAGGTGAACGCCTTGTGCGCCGCCGGTGTGGAAGGCCTCGCGGCCGAGGACGCCCATGAGGTGCACGCCGTTATCGAGACCGAGCTGGACGAGCTTGTGCTGACGGCCAAGCGCGGCGAGACCGTGGCCACCTACCACCCCGCCACCTCGGTGCTGCGCGGACGCGACAGCATGCTGGATACCGTGGGGCGCCTGTACGCCACCGCCATCGACGACGCCTTCGGCCTCACGATGCCCAAGGGCATGTTCAAAAGCGCCGTGCGGGCCGAGCGCGCGGCCCAGCGGGCCCTCTACTCCCCTACCGGCGCCAAGCGCGCCGTGCTCTCCGCTGCCGAGCGCCTCGTGCGCCCCCATGCCATGACCGGGGCCATGAGCCACCGAGCCGCCGAGCGCGCCACTTCCGCCTTCGCCAACGACGAGCGCGCGCCCTGGCGCCATCCGGCCACCGAGGCCGTCAGCCGCGCCAGCTTCTGGGATCTGTACGACCAGGCGCGCGCAGGCGCCCTGGACGCCATTAAGGCCATGGATGCCGACGACTTCGACCTGGCCGCTTCCCACCGCCTCACCGCCGACGTGAACTTCTACGGCGAGCCCGTGGTGGCCCTCGTCGTGGCCGTGGAAGACGCCGCGGCCGGCGACGACGTCCCCGACGTGCGGAATCGGTAGGAACGCCCATGACCCTCGAGACCGCCTTCGACCTCCCCTTCTGGTTCGAGTTCGCCGCCACCGTCACCGGCGGCCTGTCCGGCGGCATGTCCGCCGTGCGCGCCCGCTACGACATCTTCGGCACCGTGGCCATCGCCTGCATCACCGGCATGGGCGGCGGCATCATCCGCGACATCCTGCTGCAGAACTACGGCCTGTACGCCTTCCAAAGCCCTTGGTTTCTCCTTTCCTGCGCCCTGGCCGGCGTGGCGGTGTTCTACTTCGGCAAGCTGGCCACCTACCTGGACCCCATCGTCGACCTCCTGGACAACATCTCGGTAGCCCTGTGGGCCATCATCGGCGCGTCGAAGAGCCTCTCGGCGGGCCTTACCGTCATCCCCTCGGTAGTGCTCGGCACCATCACCTCCATCGGCGGGGGCATCTCCCGCGACGTGCTCATGAACCGGCCGCCCGTCGCCTTCCAAACCGGCCCCATCTACGGCAGCGCGGCCCTCATCGGCTGCATGGTCTACTGCCCGCTGAAGGCCAACGGCATCCTGCCCGACACGGCGGGCATCCTGTGCGCCGGCCTCATCATGGTTCTGCGCTACCTGTCCCTCATCATGGGCTGGCGCACCAAGCCGCCCCGCGACTACTCGGACACGGTGGTGGAAAGCGTGGCGCGACCGATGCGCTTCATCGCGCGCAAGGTGCACGTGCCCATAGGCAAGACGGCCCGCGAGCGCCAGGGCACAACCAAGTTCGATCGCTTCAAGAGGAAGGGCAAGAAGCTTTACGATCGCCTGAGCGGCCGCTGGATGGACGACGACGGCGAGCACTTCCAGCCCACCGTGCTCATGGACAAGCTCGTGGTGCCCCTGGCCGATGAGGACGAGCATGCCTCCGAACCGGCCCCCGATCCCTCCGATCGCCTGTTCGTCGACCGCGACGAGCTCTACCGCATCATCGGCCTCGACCACGAGCCCCGCCGCACCGGCCCGCAGGCGGCGGTGAAGGATTCCGCCGCGGAAACCAAGGACGCAGAGGATGCGGGAAGCAGGAAGAGGGAAGACGTGGAAGGCGCCGACGCAGACACGGCACGAAAAGCCAACGACGAACCGGCCTTCGACCCCTTCGAACCGCAAACCCCCGACCCGAAGAAGCCCCAGCACAACCCCCGCGACCAGAAGAAGCGTTCATGACGCTCTCCCGTCGCCAGGACACCAAATTCGTGCAGGATTTTGCGATAGGGAGAGACCAAGGCGGCCCAGCAACCGATTTAGAGTCTCCCTATCGCAAAATCCTGCACGAATCACCCAGACGCGCTCTCTCTAGCGAAAAATCTTGCACGGAAATACGGCGACCGTCGCCGCACACTGAACAAGCTCGCCGCTTGGCCTGCAGACATCCCCGTAGGGACCGGCCTCGATCGGCACTCCCGAGCCAGAACGTCCGCCAATGCAGAAAGGGCGGCGCTTGCGCCGCCCCTACGTAGGTGTACCGATTCCCCGATCCTGAGCCTACATATTCTTCAACAGAATCGTGCTCATGAGGTCGGCGGTGTGCTCGCAGGCGTCGCAGCAGCTCTCCATGAAGGCGTACAGGCGCGACCACTTCAGCACGTGCATGGGCTCGTCGGCGTGGTTCACATGCAGGTTGCGGATGACCTCCACGTACAGCGCGTCGGCCTCCTCCTCGTTGTCGGAGACCTGAATGACCAGCTGCTTGAAGTTCTTCGACTTCTTGAAGTTGCGGAAATCCTCCATGGCGGCGTCCACGGCCTTGCACGACTTGCGGATGAGGGTGGCGAAGCGCAGGGCGTCCTCGGGAATCTGATGGATGTCGAACATGTAGAAGTACTGCAGCACGTCCTCGATCTCATCCAGAATCTCGTCCAGCGCGCCGGCCAAAGCCACGATGTCCTCGCGATCGAACGGCGGCATGAAGTCGTTGCCGACGTGCTTGTAGATGTCGTGGTTGATCATGTCGCCGGCGTGCTCGAGCGCATGGGCCTCATCGAGCACCGCGCGCAGGGCAGCGGCATCGGTGAAGTTCTCCATGGCGCGCACAAGGACGCTCGCCTCTTGCACGGCCAGATCGGACAGCTCTTCGTAGGCGTCGAAGTAATCGTACTTGTGTTTCTTGGCCACTGGACTTCCCTTCTCGTGTTACAGGATCATAAGGAACAACTTGGCACAGGCGAAGCCCAGGATGCCGCACCCGGGGAAGGTGAGCACCCACGTCTTCACCATATCGATGGCGATAGACCATTTCACGGACTTGGGGCTCTTCGCGGCCCCCACGCCCATGATGGCCGTCGTGTTGGTGTGCGTCGTGGAAACCGGCAAGCCCCCGAAGGTGGCGAGCATAAGACTCACGAACGTGGAGAGGCTGGCGGCGAATCCCTGGAACGCCTCGAGCTTCACCATGTCCATGCCCACGGACTTGATGATGCGCTCGCCGCCCACGGCCGTACCGAGGCCCATGTTGAAGGCGCAGAAGATCATGAGCCACATGGGCATAGCCACGCCCGACAGATCCATGCCCATGCCGGCGGTCATCATGATGGCCAGCATGAAGATGGACATGAACTTCTGGCCGTCCTGGGCGCCGTGCATGAAAGCCACCCCGGCGCCAGAGCAGATCTGCGCCCACTTGAAGAACGAGTTCGCCTTCAGGCGATCCACATTGCGGCACATACGGCCGATGACCTTGTAGTTGATCCAGCCCAGGCCGAACCCGAGCAGCGTGGAGAGCAGGATGCCGTAGACGACCTTCATCCACTCGGCGCCGTTGATGGCGTCCAGGCCACCCTGAACGGCGATGGCCGCGCCGGTGAGGCCGGCAATGAGCGAGTGGGATTGCGAGGTGGGAATACCGAACCACCAGGCCGCCGCGCCCCAGACGATGATGGCGACCATCGCCGCCATGAGCGCCGTCAGGGCCTGATGGGAGTTGCCGCCGAAGTCCACCATGGAGAAAATGGTATGGGCCACCGCCGTGGAGACCAGCGACACGAGCAAAAGCCCCAGGAAATTGAACACCGCCGCCATGATGATGGCATGCCGAGGCTTCATGGCCCGAGTAGAGACCGCCGTGGCGATGGCATTGGGCGCATCCGTCGCGCCGTTCACAATGATAACGCCGATATTAAGCAGAGTCACCACCAGAAGGATGGGGTTCTGCATAAGCTCGGAGAGGAAAAAGGTCCACTCGATCGTCACGGAGTTCCTTCCAACAGATAAGCTGCACCCAGAAAATGCGCAGTGGCCCAAGTCTACCCTATGACACGCCGTCAATGAGACAGACTGCTGTGTTTTTTTTGAAAAAGCTCCTACTCGGGGTCGCCGTAGAGGGCGAAGACGCGGCGGCGCTCGGCGCCGATGGTGGTGAGGTTGTTGTGGCCGGGAAGGACCGCCGTGTCGTCGGGCAGCGCCGCGAGCTTCTTCAAGGAAGCGCGCATGTCAGCCATGGAACCGCCCTTGAAATCAGTGCGCCCGATGGTGCCGGCGAACAGCGTGTCACCGGAGAGGAGCACCGGAAGCCCCTTGGGATGGTTGCCGAACTGCGGGATATCGAACAGGCAAATGGAACCGGGGGTGTGGCCGGGCGTCGCGATGACCTTCCACTTCATGTTCCCCACTTCCACAACATCGCCGTGGGCCACGGTGCGGTCGACCGGGCAGGGCACGCCCCGGGTGGAGAGATCCTCGTCGCAGGGTTCCTCGATAAGCGGCGCGTCAATGGCCGACGCAATGACGGGCGCACCCGTGGCCTCGCGCAGCTCGGCGGCGGCGCCGGTGTGGTCGAAATGGGAATGGGTGAGCACGATGGCGTCCAGTTTGCGCTCGCCCAGAGCCGCCAAAATCTTGTCAGCCGAGCAGCTGGGATCCACCACCATGGTGCCTTCGCCGTCGGAGACGATATACACGTTGTTGGCGAGCACGCCCATGATCATATACTCGACATCGACGCACAATCCGCTGATCTCATACAAATCCGTCGCCATTTCTCAACCTTTCTTGCTTGATCCTTGGGGCATCATTCTACGGGCATCGAAGACGCCGTCGATGGCGGACAGGCGCTTTGTCATCCGCTCGATAACCGCCAGATCGGACAGCTGGAAGAGGAAGCGCATCTCCACCATGCCGTCGCGGTGAGTGGTGGTATTGCAGGACAGCACGTTGGCGCCCATCTCGGAAATGACGCGCGTCACGTCCAAAAGCAGGTTCATGCGATCGAGCGCCTCGATGTAGATTTCCACCTGGTAGGTGGCCGCCGTGGGCGTGCCCTCCCATTCCACCTCGATGATGCGCTCGGGATGCCGCTTCAAGTCGAGCGCATTGGGACAGTCGGCCCGGTGCACCGACACGCCGCGGCCGCGAGTCACAAACCCCAAGATATCGTCGCCGGGCACGGGGTTGCAGCAGCGCGACAGGCGCACGAGCACGTCGTCGACGCCCTTCACCACGATGCCCTGGGACGAGTGGGTCTCGTGCTTCTTCGGGCGCTTCACGGACGTGAGCATGGGGGCCATGATGCCCGTGGAGGAGGCCGATGTGCCCACCGTGGGCTTCTCCGCCTCCTCGTTGCCCTTGTCCACCAGGATCTTCAGCAGGCGGTTCGTGACGTGTTGGGCCTTCTCCTTGCCCGTGCCGATGTGCACGTACATCTCGTCGGGGTCTTTGAAGCCGAGCGCCTCGGCCACCAGCTTCAGCGCCCGCATCGACTGGGCGCTGGAAAGCCCCAGCCCGTGCTTGCGCATCTCGCGCACGAGCATGTCGCGGCCCATCTGCATGTCGTCGGAGCGGGTGATCTTCGAGAAGTAGGAGCGGATCTTGCTGCGGGCCGAGGGCGTCTTCACGATGTTCAGCCAGTCGCGGGAGGGGCTCGCGCTCTTCTGGGTGAGCACCTCCACGCGGTCGCCCACCTGCAGCTGGTAGGACAGAGGCACGATGGAGCCGTTCACCTTGGCGCCCACGCAGTGGTTGCCCACCTCGGTGTGGATGGCGTAGGCGAAGTCCACCGGCGTGGAACCGGCGCGCAAGCTCATGACCTCGCCCTTCGGCGTGAACACGAAGACCTCCGTGTCGTCGAGGTCCATCTTCAGCGACTTTAGGAACTCGCGGGAGTCCTCGGTCTCGTCCTGCCAGTCCACCATCTGGCGCAGCCACGCCAGCTGGGCATCCAGGTTGTCGGCGGCGCCGGGGCGCGAGGCGCCGGTCTCCTTGTAGCGCCAGTGGGCCGCCACGCCGTACTCGGAGTTGCGGTGCATCTCCTCGGTGCGGATCTGCACCTCCAGGGGACGTCCGGCCGGCCCCATGACCGTCGTGTGCAGCGACTGGTACATGTTGAACTTCGGCATGGCGATGTAGTCTTTGAAGCGGCCGGGCATGGGGTGCCACAGCGTGTGCACCGCGCCCAGGGCCGAGTAGCAGTCCTTCACCGAGCTGGTGATGATGCGCACGGCGATGAGATCGTAAATCTCCGAGAAGCCCTTGCCCTTCTTCGTCATCTTCTGGTAGATGGAGTACAGATGCTTCGGACGCCCCATGATCTGGGCCGAAATTCCCACCTTCCCCATCTCCTCGTGGAGCACGGCGATGACGTCGGCCAGGTACTTCTCGCGCTCGGCGCGGGACTCGGTCACCATGCGGGAGACCTGCTTGTACTTGTTGGGCTCCAGGTAGAAGAAGGAGAGGTCCTCCAGCTCCCACTTGATGGAATTGATGCCGAGGCGATGGGCGATGGGGGCGTAGATCTCCAGCGTCTCGCGGGACTTGAAGATGCGCCGGTCCTCGCGCAGGGCCGCCAGTGTGCGCATGTTGTGCAGGCGGTCGGCCAGCTTGATGACGATGACGCGGATGTCCTTGGACATGGCCACGAACATCTTGCGAATGGTGGCCGCCTGCTCGTCGGTGAGCGACTCCACCTCGATGCGGGTGATCTTGGTGACGCCCTCCACCAGCGCCCGCACCTGCGGGTTGAAGGTGCGCTCCACCTCCTCGGCCGTCACCTTCGTGTCCTCCACGGTGTCGTGGAGCAGCGCCGCCGTGATGGTCTCGGCGTCCATGCGCAGATCGGCCAGGATGATGCCCACCTCGATGGGATGGATGATGAAAGGCTCGCCGGACTTGCGGCACTGGCCCGCGTGGGCGTCGCGGGCGAACTCGAAGGCGCGGCGCAGCATGGCCTCCTCCGGCGCGTCCATGTAGGCACTCGTCAGGCGCGCCAGCTCGGCGAAGCGGTCCTCGGGCGTGGCGGGCCCGCGTTCGATGGCCGAATCGGCCGTGGGGTGCGGGCGGCCCAGAAGCGCGTCCACGGTCTCTTTCGTGGCCTTCCCGGCGCTGACGGCATCGGCCGCCGCCCGGACGGAATCGTCTCTCTCGGCGCTCATGGGCGCCTCCCTTCTCCTGAACGCGGATGGTCCGCGGATCGTTATCGGTTAGTGCCCCTGGCCCGGCCAGTTCCTCGGCACGATGGGATGGCACAGACGCACTGTGAGCGCGGGCTCGTCGGTGCCCAGCGCCCATCGGCAGAAGCCGCCGAACAGCGTGCGCTCGTCGATGCCCTCGCGGTAGCGCACCGAATCGGTCAGTTCCACCTTCGACGCCCCCTCGCGCACCCGCACCCACAGATGCGGGCGGCCGGCCTCGTAAACGGTGCGCGTCTCGATGAGCCCGAGCTCGCGGAACACGGCCAAGCCGCAGGCCGCCGAGGTGGGGCTCACGGCGCGGAAGGCGTCGGAGGCGGCCTCGGCCAGATCGGCGTCGGCCACGCAGAAGTAGTCGTCGGGAGTGTTGCGCTGCAGCGAGCGCAGCTTGCGGTACACCTGGGCCATGACGTCATGATCCGGCGTGGCGTCGGCCAAGATGCGCTCGTTGATGGAGGCGTCCCCGCGCCCGTAGAGCAGATGCACCCACGCCGGCTTCCCATCGCGCCCGGCCCGGCCGCTCATCTGGTTGAACTCCACGTCGCTGAAGGGCAGATGGTACAGCACCACGTGCCGGATGTTGGGGATATCGACCCCTTCCCCGAAGGCCGAGGTGGCCACGAGCACCTTCAGGTCGTCGCGACGGAACAGCTCCTCGATGCGCTTGCGCTCGTCGCGGGAGAGCCCCGCGTTGTAGAAGCCGATCATGCAGGCGAGCTGCGGCACCCGCCGGCGCAGCATGCGCGCGAGCGCCACGGAATGCTCGCGGGAGTTCACGTAGATGACGGTCTTCTCGCCCGTGGCCACCAGGGAGGCCAAATAGTCGTCGCGGTGCGGGATGTTGCGCTGGTCGTCCAGGTACAGGTTGTCGCGGGCCGTCTCGTCGATGACCGAGTCCTGAATGGGCAGCACCGCATCGATGTCGTCGGCCACGGCGTCGTTGGCCGTGGCGGTCACCGCGAGCACCACGGGGTCTCCGAGCCGGGTCAGCGCCCGGTCGAGCTGGGTGTAGGCCACGCGCTGGCCGGCCTTGGCCTGTCCGATGTGGTGCGCCTCGTCCACGACGACGAACCCGACGCGCCCCGAGGCCGCCAGCTCGTCGGTGTGGAACATGAGGTACTCCGGCGTGGTGAGCACGATATCGAGGCTCCCGTCGGCCAGCCCCGCGTACACCGCCGCGCGCTCCTCGGGCGTCGATTCGCCGGTGATGACGGCGCTCGCGATACCGAAGCGCTCGAGGCTCGCCCGCAGATGGAATACCTGGTCGGCGATGAGCGCCCGCAAGGGGTAGATGAACAGGCTCGCGGCATGGTCGGTCAGCGCGCGGAAGGCGGCGTAGGTTTGGAAGCACAGCGACTTGCCGCGCCCCGTGGCCATGACGGCGAAGGTGGACTTCCCCGCCCGCAGCCGATCGAGAATCTCTCGCTGGGCCGGATGCAGCGGGCGGTCGCCGATGATGGCCTTCACAATGGCCGCCTCCAGGCCGTCCGGGTCGCGCCGGGCCGTCTCCTCCCACTGGGCGCGGCGGGGCGCCAGATCGGGCAGCGCCGGCTCGGGCGCCTCGTCGGCGGCCGCAAGATCGGGCTCCCCTTCCGCCTCGGCGAACAGATCGGCGGTGAACGACACGGCATCCGGGTCGAGGCAGGCCTCCAAAGCGCAGCAGCTGCGCGCCGGCGCCACGGTTTCCAGCATGGCCTTCACCGAGCGGCGGCCGCGCCATTCGTCGATCTGCACCGTGAAGGCGGCGTCCACCACCGCGTCGTTCACGAGCAGCGCGTCGATGGCGGCGCAGTGGAACATGATGCCGGCCACCGATGCGCGCCCATTGGTGAGTGTGCAGGCGAAGTGGTCCTTGGTCTGGCCCACCGCCCGGGTGTTCACGAGCGTCACGTTCCGGGCCAGGAACGTGGGCTGGGGGTTCTCCTGGCCGAAGGGGGCGAGCCGCTCCACGAGCGCCACGGATTCGAGCGTCAGCTCGTCCAGGCTCACGAGCGCGTCCACCTCGGTCAGCGGGTGGAAGGCCGCCTCCGGCAGCTTCTGCATATAGGCGTCGAGGCGCTGAGCGAAGGCCTTCAAATTTTTGGTGGGGATGGTGACGCCCACGGCCGCCCCATGGCCCCCGAAGCGCTTCGTGAGATACGAGATCGACTCCACCGCCTCGAAGAGATTCACGTTGCCCACGGAGCGCCCCGAGCCGCGGGCCTCGTCGCCGTCGATGGTGAACAGGAGCGCCGGCACCCCGTAGGTGTTCACGAGGCGGGAAGCCACGATACCCTTCACGCCCTCGTGCCAGCCCTCGCCGGCCACGACAAGCGCCCGCTGGCCGTGGTAGATCCTGCCGGCCTGCTCCTTCGCGATGTCCGACAACTCCGCCTCGATGGCGCGCCGCTGGTTGTTCACGTCCTCCAGGGCCTCGGCCATGGCGCAACACTCGCCGTAGTTGTCGCACATGAGCAGATCGAGCGCCAAATCGGCATTGCCCATGCGCCCGGCGGCGTTCAGGCGCGGGATGAGGGAGAACGACAGGTTCGTGGCCGAAAGCGGTTTGCCGGCCTGGCCCGTGGTAGCCAGAAGCGCGGCGATGCAGGGGCGCGGATTGGTGTTCATGCGAGCGAGGCCGTCGGCCACAAGGGCCCGGTTCTCGTCGCGCATGGGCATGAGATCGGCCACGGTGCCCAGGGTGGCGAAGTCGGTGTAGCTGCGCCACAAATGCGGAAAGCCCAGGCGGCTGCCGAGCACCTGCACGAGCTTTAAGGCCACGCCCACGCCGGCGAGGATGGCGCTGGGGCAATCCTCGGCCATCTTCGGATCGGCCACGGGAACGCCCTCGGGCACGAGATCGGCCGCCTCGTGGTGGTCGGTGATGTAGACCTCCACCCCTGCCTTCAGGATGTCGGCCACCTCGCTCTTGCAGGCAATGCCGCAATCCACGGTGACGATGACGTCCGGCTCTAAGGCCCGGGCGCGCTCGAAGGCAGCGGCGGTGATGCCGTAGCCCTCCTCGAAACGGCGGGGAATGAAGGGGAACGCGCAGGCGCCGAGGGCCCGCAGGCCCCGGGTGAGCACGGTGGTAGCGGAGATGCCGTCCAAATCGAAGTCGCCGAACACGACGATGCGCTTCTTCTCGCGGATGGCGTTGATGAGCCCGTCGGCCACTTCCGCCAGCCCCGGGATTTCCAGGGGGTTGCGCCAGTCGCGGTCCAGCGAGGGATTCAAAAAGCGCTTGGCGGCCCGCACCGTGGTGATGCCGCGGGCCACGAGGGTCGTCGCGATGAAGCGGGGCAGACCGAGGTCGTGCGCCAGACGCGCGACGATCTGCGGATCGGCCTCCCGGATGCTGAATTGGGCGGTCATAATGTGCTAGCTACCTTACGTGCGTTCTTCTTCGTAGTTCGGAAGGTATTTTCGCATAAAGCTCGCATTCTGTCACCGCAGCACGACGGCGGCGCGGCAATTTCCCACGGCACCGCCCGGGCAGCTCATCGCAAGCCGTCAATCGACGCTCGGCAGCGAGTCGCACAGCGCCTAGCGGTTGTCCACTTTCTCGGGGTATAGGTCGTGCTGGGACAGGCGCGTCCAGGCCACTTCCTCCCAGCGGGTGCCGGGGCGTCCATAGTTGCAGTACGGGTCGATGGAGATGCCGCCGCGCGGGGTGAACTTGCCCCAGACCTCGATGTACTTCGGATTCATGAGCGCGATGAGGTCCTTCATGATGATGTTCATGCAGTCCTCGTGGAAGTCGCCGTGGTTGCGGAAGCTGAACAGGTACAGCTTGAGCGACTTGCTCTCCACCATGCGCACATCGGGCACGTAGGAGATGTAGATGGTGGCGAAGTCCGGCTGGCCGGTGATGGGGCACAGGCTCGTGAACTCAGGGCAGTTGAACTTCACGAAGTAGTCGTTTCCCGGGTGCTTGTTCTCGAAGGTCTCCAGCACCGACGGATCGTAGTCGGTCGGGTACTGGGTGTGCTGGTTGCCGAGCAGGGTGACGCCGCCGGCGCGGGTCTCGCCCTCGTCGCGCCCGGCCGGGGCAGCCGCGGGGGCAGGGGCAGGGGCGACCGGCGCAGAACCAGCATCCTCGCGAGCCAGATGGGCCGCGATGGCAGCCATGGCCGAGGTATCCACCGATCCCTCGGGCTTCCCCGTTGCATCATCATCGCTGCCAAACAGCGCTTCAGCCATATCCATTGGTTTCATCTTGCAACTCCAATATTCTTTACCATCATACTTGTATATCGAACGCATGTATGCTAATATGAGTATTGCAGGGAGCACAAAGCCCACTGCATTCACCCCGCAACCATGCTAGCTAGGAAAGGGGGTGATGCAGATGAGCGATATGCTGGCCTTAGTCCAAGTCCTGACTGGAGCTGCCACCTTTATCGTAGCCGTTCTGGCTCTGATAAAAGAGAACCCGCCGACCAGCGGCGGGAATTCCAATCACAACGGTGAGGACTAGGCATCCTCACCACGGGGCGCTCCGTTGGGGCGTCCCTTTTTTAGGCAGACATACTTTACCACAGAAACCAGATCGCCACAAGCAAAGCGCTACCCCAACGCCGGGTCTTCGACGCCGTTGGCGGCGAAGGCGGCGGCGCGGTCGAGACAGGTGGCGCAGCGGCCGCAGGGCGCCTCTCCTCCTTCGTAGCACGACCAGGTGAGCTCGTAGGGCACCCCCAGTGCCAAGCCCTCGCGCACGATATCGGCCTTCGACCAAGTGACGAACGGGGCTTCCAAGCGAAGCTCGCCGCCGGTGCCCTCCACGATGGCGCGATTCATGGCCTCCACGAACTCCAGCGAGCAATCGGGATAGGCATTGCCGGCCCAGTCGTCGTGGTGGGCGCCGTAATAGACCACCGAACAGCCGAGGGAAAGGGCCATCGAGGCAGCCGAGGAAAGGAAGAGCCCGTTGCGGAAGGGAACGTAGGTGCTCACCGGACCGCCGTCGCCAGCGGCCTGCTGCTCGGCGTAGCTGGACTGGGGAACCGCCGCATCGGAATGATCCAAAAGCGAGCAGTCGCTGTCGGCGAAGATGGCGCCCAAATCGAGGAAGCGCTGCTGCACGCCGTAATAGGCCGCCACGGTGCGGGCCGCCTCAATTTCGCGAACATGCTTCTGCCCGTAGCTGATGGAAAGCGCATACACGTTTTCCGCTCCGTACTTGCTCACAGCCCGGGCCAAAAGCGTCGTGGAATCGACGCCGCCGGAGCACAGCACCAGAGCTTTGGTTTTGGTCATGGTTCGTTCCTTCCAGATCCTTAGACCCCGCGCGTCTCGTCGGGCCAGATGATCTTGTGCAGCTGCAACTGCAAACGGGCGCGGTCGAGGCCGTGATCGATGAGGTAGGCGGCGATTTCCGCCGGCTCGATAGCGCCCCATACCGGGCTCACCAGCACCGCGCAGCGATCCCACAGGCCCGCCTCGTCGGCGCAGCACTCCATGAAGGCCAGATCATCCTCGGTGCCCACGACGAACTTCACGGCATCGCGCGTATCCAGCAGCTCATAGTTCTCGCGGCGCATGGCGGCGGACACCGCCTCGCCGGCCGTGGGCGTCTTCCAATCCACCGTGAAATGCAGGCTGCCGAGCAGCCCCGCCTCGACGCAGGCCTCACGCAGATGCGCCATGGGACTCAAGTCGCGCGAGCCATTGGTCTCGATTTCCACGCGCAAGGGGCGCGGGTCGTCCACTGCGAGCAGAGTCTGCACCAAATCGGGCAGGTAGGGCTGCAAAAGCGGCTCGCCGCCAGTGAGCGTCACGCACGACACGCCGGTCTCGGCCACCCAGGCCGCGAGGTCGGGCACGCTCCAGCCCTCCACTTCCACCAGCGGATGGTTCGCCCAGCGGGTGTCGCAGTAGGTGCACCACATGTTGCAGCCGGCGAACCGGATGAAAGCGGCCGGCCGCCCCGCCGCCAGGCCCTCCCCGTTCACGGACACGAACTTCTCCGCCACGGGGAACAGCTGAGCACGGGGAGCAATGGCATGGCGCGCCTGATGCCGCTCAGCATCCAGCAGGCCGTCGTTCTCTTCCTCGGGCACCATGGGCTATCGCTGCTCCCGGTAGTAGGCGCAGTTGTTGGGGGTCTCGTAAACCTCCACCTGGGCCACGGGCAGCCCGCGCTCGGCCAGAGCATCGAAGAACCACTTCGCGAGGTTCTCCGCCGTGGTGCGGAAGGGCACGATGAACAGGACGAAGCCCTCACGTTCGAGGCACGTCAGGGTGTCGGGGGCAAGGGAGCCCTCCTCCACGATGAAATGGTGGTCGAGCCGCTCGGTCAGCGCACGCAGCTCGGCCTTGAACTCGCCGAAGTCTACCACCATGTCCTTGCAGGTGCCCTCCTTCTGCAGGTGCTCCACCTCCAGGTAGGCCACCACGCGCCAGCGGTGCCCGTGCAAGTTCTCGCACTTCCCGTGGTAATCGGTCAGAAAATGAGAGGCATCGAACGAGCTCTCCGTCTTCAATCCGTACATGTCGAATTCTCACCAATCTACGAACATTTGTATGCTATAATCAACCTCGCAGGGAGCACACGCCCTCTGCATTCACCCCACCACGATGCTAGCTAGGAAAGGGGGTGATGCAGATGAGCGATATGCTGGCCTTAGTCCAAGTCTTGCTTGGGGTGGCCTCCTTAATTGTGGCCATTTTGGCCCAAATAAGAGAGAACCCGCCGAATAACGGCGGGAACCCCTCGCAAAATGACGAGGATTAGGCACCCTCGCCGAAGGGCGTTCCGTTTGGGGCGCCCTTCTTTAGGCAAGAGCGATTATAGCACAGGCGCGCCCCTTAGAACGCCGCGTCGAAGGGCTCCGTCACGATGATTTCACTTTGGCCGCGGGTGAGCTCGGTGAGCTTTTCCAGGAAGGAGGCCTGGGTGCCGTCGAGCATGCGGAAGGTGAGCAGGACGTTCTCGGCGAAGTCGCTCTCGGCAAGCTTCGCGCCGCAGCCCTCGGCCACCCGGCACAGCTGCTCGTACAGACCGTAGGGAACTTCCAGAACGATGTCGACGCAGACCGACACCGTGACGATGTCCGCCGCTTCGATGGCCGCTTTCGTGGCGTCGGTGTAAGCGCGCACCAGGCCGCCGGTGCCGAGCAGAATGCCGCCGAAGTAGCGGGTGACCACCACCGCCACATCTTCCAAGCCCGCATGCTGAATAGCCTCGAGGGTGGGCATGCCCGCCGTCTTGGCCGGCTCCCCGTCGTCGGTGTAGCGCACGCGCCCGCCCCGCAGCACATAGGCATACACGTTGTGGCGCGCCATGCGGTGGGCCGCCTTCACCTCAGCGATGAACGCGAGCGCCTCTTCCTCGGTGGACACCGGCGCGATCTGCCCGATGAAGCGGCTCTTCTTCTCGACGATCTCCGCCTCGGCGGGAGCGGCTATGGTCTTGTACGCGGCCACTACTCCCCCAGTTTCTCGGCGGCTTCGAACCATTCCAGCTCGAGGGATTCTATCTGAGCCTCGAAGTCGGCGATCTCCTCTTGCATGGCGGTGAGCACCAGGTAGTCGGACTGGTCGGCGGCAGCCATTTCCAGCTGCTTCTTCTCGATCTTGCCCTTTAAGGTCTCGATCTTCTTCTCGTTGGAAGCCATGAGCTTGCGCAGGGCGCGCTGCTCGCCGCCGGAGAGGGTAGGGGTGGAAGGGGCGGCCGCATTCCCGGAATCATTGGACGCCGCGGACGAGGGGCGACCAAGGTCGCCCCCGACGGAGGAACCAGGACGGTTTGCGATGCCGTTTCCAGGACAAGTTCCAGAGCCGCCCCTGCGGCCGCCCTCAGTGTTTTTCGCCGCCTCGCGGTCGACCTCTTCCGCGAGCTTCAGGTACTCGTCCACGCCGCCGGGAAGGTGGCGCACCTTGCCGTTTATCAGCGCGAACTGGTGGTCGGTCACGCGCTCCATGAGGTAGCGGTCGTGGGTGACGAGCAGAAGCGTGCCGGGCCAGCCGTCGAGCAGGCTCTCCACCGCCGCCAGCATGTCGGTGTCCAAGTCGTTTCCCGGCTCGTCCAAGATGAGCACGTTGGGCTCGTCCAGCAAGATGAGCATGAGCGCCAACCGACGCTTCTGGCCGCCGGACAGGTCGCACACCGGCTCGTTCTGGTCATCTTTGGTGAACCCGAGCCGTTCGAGCAGCTGCCCCGGTGTCATCTCCTTGCCGTCGAGCATCGTGCGCCGCGAGTAGCGCGAGATCACCTGGCGCACGCGGTCGTCGCCGAGCTTGCGCAGCTCGTCCAAATGCTGCGACAGCACGGCGAAACGCACGGTCTGGCCGATTTTCACGCGCCCGGAATCGAGCGGCTGCAGCCCTTGGATGATGCGCAGAAGCGTCGTCTTGCCGATGCCGTTGGCGCCCACGATGCCGTAGCGATCGCCGGGGCCGATGATCCAGTCGACATCGTCCAAGATGACGCGGTTCCCGAAGCGCAGCGATGCGCCTTTCAGATCGACCACCTGCTTGCCGAGGCGCGCCATGGCCATGCGCTTGAGCTCCAGCTCGTTGCGCAAGGGCGGCACGTCGGCAATGAGCGCCTGGGCGGCGGCCACGTGGAACTTGGGCTTGGTGGCCCGGGCGCGGGCGCCGCGGGATAGCCACGCCAGCTCGCGGCGCAGGGCGTTCTGGCGCTTCTGCTCGGCCAGAGCCTCCAGGCGATCCCGCTCCACCCGCTGCATGATGTAAGCGGAAAAGCCTCCCTCGAAGGGCCAGACACGGCGGCCGTGCACCTCCCACATCGCCTCGCAGACCTCGTCGAGAAACCAACGGTCGTGGGTCACCACGAGCAGCGCCCCTGCCCCGCGGCGCCAGCGGGTCTTCAGGTGCTCGGCGAGCCAGGTGATGGCGCGCACGTCCAGGTGGTTGGTGGGCTCGTCCAGCATGAGCACGTCCCAGTCACCGATGAGCAGCCGGGCCAGATCGACCCGTCGCCGCTGGCCGCCCGAAAGGGTGCCCACTGTCGCGTTCCAATCCACATCCTCGAGCAGCCCCGCGATGATGGCGCGAACCCGAGGGTCGCCGGCCCATTCGTATTCGGGACGGTCCCCCACGACGGCCCGTTCAACGGTGTCCCCATCGCGTAAGTCGTCGCTCTGGCCGAGCATGCCCACCGACACGCCGCGGGTGCGGATGACGCGGCCGTCGTCCACTTCCACGTCGCCGGAGAGCACTCGCAGAAGCGTGGACTTGCCATCGCCGTTCTGGCCCACAATACCGATGCGGGCCCCCTCGTCCACCCCGAGGGACAGTCCCTCGAACACCGTCTTCGTGGGGAATTCCACCCGCACCTTTTCACAACCGAGAAGAAACGCCACGAAGGCCGCCTTTCACATTGGAGACCGCGCCCAACCTCAGGATTGCCGGCCCCGTTCGTTTATCACATCTCGCGCCTCCACCAAGCCGCGAGGCACGCTTCGCAAGTCAATTCGATACGCCATCGATTATAAACCATGGCTCTTTCCAGCGGCTCCATCCCCTCAACGAAACGAGCACTGAAGCCCTTCGGGAGCAAAATGGCTTGGAAATGACGAAACATCGGCCAGGTTGATACCGTCCCGGGGAAAATGGCTTGGAAATCACGAAAGATCGGCCAGAACGGTGCTTTCTCGGGCGAAATGGCTTGGAAATCACGAAACATCGGCAAAACGGCACCCACCGCAGCGAAAAAGGAGTGATTTGTCTCGGAAAACCGCAGATGAAGGTTAGTTTATTCTAACTTTTAAGGGCCGCAAAACCGATGTTTCGTCATTTTCAAGCCATTTCAGCGAGTTAAACTCGCTTTCTGCTCAGCGTATCTTCCAAAGGGCCGTCACCAGCACGGCGGCGGCGAACAGCGTGGAGAGGGCAAAAGCCAGCTGGTAGGGCAGCGCGGACAGGCTCGCCCCGCCGTCGACGGCAGCAGCGCCGGCAGCGGCCGGATCCGCGACGGCTACGGCCGCACCCACCACGGTGACGATCAGCATCATAAGTGCCGTGCCCAGCGAGGCGCACACCTGACGGGCCGTGGCGAAGAACGCGCTGCCGTCCATGACGAGGCCGCCGCTCAAGCCCGACAACCCATAGGAGTTCAGCGGCCCCACCAGCCCGCTCACACCCACGGCGCGCACACCCTGCAGCAGCGTGAGGACCCACAGCGGCGTGCCTGGGCCCACGAACATGAACGAGGCGGCTCCCACCGTGAGGAAGACCGAGGAAGTGATGCACACGGCCCGGGCGCCCACCTTGTCCACCAGCACGCCGGCCAACGGGTTCACGAACAGCGCCACCACCGTGGCGGGGATGAACGCGATGCCAGCATCCAGTGCCGTCATATGGCAGGGCCCTTGGATGAACAGCGGCAGAACGAGCGTGATGCCCATGAACGACGCGAACAGGCAGTTCTGCGCCACGAACCCGGGCCGGTAGTGACGCGACGCGAAAATATCCAAGCAGATGAGCGGATGGGCGATCACGCGCTGGCGCCGCACGAACACCGCGATAAACACCGCACCCAGAAGCGCCGGCAACCACACCGAAGGGGCGGACAGCGGCATCGTGGCCGCGTTAGAGGCTCCCAGCAGAAGGCCGCCGAAGCCCAGCGTGGACTGCACGAACGACGGGTAGTCGAACACCGGGCGCGTATCGTGGTCGCCGTGGCTCTTCACCAGAACTGCGTTGGCGACCCACAGCACGGCGAGAAGGCCCGCAAGTATGATGTAGAAGCTGCGCCATCCCCAGCTGCCGGCGAGCGCACCGCCGATAAGCGGCCCGATATTGGGCGCGAACCCCATAGCGATACCGCCGATGCCCATAGCCGTGCCCGTGCGCTCCCGAGGAAAACGCGTCATAGCCACCGACTGCACGAGCGGCAGTGTAATGCCCGTGGCGATGGCCTGCAGCACCCGAGCCGCAATAAGCACGGCGAAGACCGGAGCGAAGAGACCGGCCACGGAACCCGCCAGGTAGAAGCCCAGCGCCAAGTACACCAAGCGCTTCAACGAGAACCGGCGCGCAAGGTAAGTGACCACCGGCACCGTGACCCCCATCGTGAGCATGTAGATGGTCGTGACCCATTGCCCCTGCGCCGCATCGATGGCGAAGTCGTCGCACACTTCCGTGAGCATGGAGTTCATCACCGTTTGGGTGAGAGAGCCCAAAGCGCAGGTGATGACAACGATGGCGAACAGGGCGTAGGTGTGCCCCTTCTCGGAAAGATGCATGGAAACCTCCGTACCTTCAGCATGACAGGGCGTTCGAGATTTCGCTCGGGCACCCGAAATCTGGCACGTGGCTACAAAACGAACGGAGGGACGCACCGCGCCCCTCCGCCATTATAACGCTCGATCTTGGAATTCGAGCTAGTTGAATTTCTGCTGGGTCTTCTCCAGCCCGTTGTCGATGAGGCACAGCACCGCGTCCGCACCCTCGGACACCGCGTGATCGAAAGCCTCGGTGTCGTCCTTGCTGCGCGGGCGCGAGAGCACCCAGTCGACCACGGGCTTGCGTCCCGGCGGCCGCCCGATGCCGATGCGCACCCGGAACCAGTCGCGCGTGCCCAGCTTGTCGCAGATGGAGCGCAGCCCGTTGTGCCCGGCGTGCCCGCCGCCGAACTTCACGCGAATGGTGCCCGGCTCGATGTCCAGCTCGTCGTGGACGACGATGAGATGGTCAGGGGCCACACCATAAGCGCGCATGAGCTTGCTCACCGGGCCGCCAGAGGTGTTCATGAAGCTCTGGGGCTTCACAAGTAGAAGCTCGTGGCCGCGGTAGCTCGCCTTCCCCACGAGCGCCCCGCCCTCGTTCTTCCAGTAGCGCACGCCCAGCTCGTCGGCGAGCGCGTCCACCGTATCGAACCCGGCGTTGTGCCGCGTGTGCTCGTACTCCTCGCCCGGATTCCCCAGGCCCGCGATCATATACAACTTGTCACCTATTTCCGTCATTCATCTTTGGAAGAGTAGGCCCGAGTCCCCGGGGAGGGGGCCCGCGCGCAGTTCATTGAAGTGCAAAAAGGGAGAGCCCGAAGCCCTCGAAGCGATCCGCGCCTCAATGCTGTTTGAGCGCGGGCTTCCCCCCCGGGGACTCGGGCCGGACAGCCAAGCAGCTATTCGAACAATTTCCCAATAGAGCCGTTGTTGTACACGACATCGATGGTCTGCGCGAACAGCGGCGCGATGGAGAGCACCTTGATCTTGCCGGTCTGGCGCGCCAGCGGCACGGGCACGGCGTTGGTGACCACCACTTCCTCGATGCAGGAGTTCTCCAAACGCTCGTAGGCCGGGCCGGAGAACAGGCCGTGGGTAGCGCAGGCGTACACCTCGGCGGCGCCCTTGGCCTTCAGCGTGGCCGCCGCGGCCACAAGGGATCCGCCGGTGTCGATCATGTCGTCGTTAAGGATGCAGATCTTGTCGGTGACATCGCCGATGAGCGCCGTGATCTCGGCCTGGTTGTGCTTCGGGCGGTCCTTGTGCATGATGGCGATGTCGCAATCGAGCGCCGTGGAGAACTTCTTCGCCGCCTTCGCGCGACCCACGTCCGGCGAGACCACGCACAAGCGCTCGGGATCGAAACCCTTGTTGCGAAAGTAGTCCACGAAAATGGGCATGGCCGTCATGTGGTTCACGGGGATGTCGAAGAAACCCTGGATGGCGTCCTGGTGCAGATCCACCGTGATGATGTTGTCGATGCCGGAGACCTCGAGCAGATCGGCCACGAGCTTGGCCGTGATGGGCTCGCGCGGGGCGGCCTTGCGGTCCTGACGGGCGTAACCGTAGTGCGCGATGACCGCCGAGATGGAGCGGGCGCTTGCGCGCTTGGCGGCATCGGCCATGATGAGCAGCTCCATGAGGGCGTCGTTCACGTCGAAGGTCTCGCTCGCGCACACCGACTGGATGAGGAACACGTCGGCGCCGCGGATGGACTCCTGATAGCGGGCGTAGATCTCGCCGTTGGCGAACTTCTCGTGCTTGATGTTGCCGAGGTTCACGTTCAGATACTTGGCGATCTCCTCGGCCAGCTCCGGATTCACCGAGCCGGAGAACAGGATCATGCGCTTGGTCATCTCGGTCATGGGGTGCGTCCCTTCTGCGACGGGTCTTTCAGCTTCGATTATTGTAGTACGATGGGCCGCTTCGTGCGGGCTGAAGCGGCCCGACCGACTATTTCTTCTTCTCGATGGGGTGCGCCGCCACCCAGCCTTCTATCTCCTGCTGTCTGGCGCGCCCGAGGGCCAGCGCTCCCGGCGTCACGTCCTTGGTGATGGTGGAGCCGGCGCCCACAAGCGCACCGGCGCCGATGGTCACGGGCGCCACCATCATGGTGTCGGAGCCGATGAAGGCGCCGTCCCCGATGATAGTGGCGTGCTTGTTCGCGCCGTCGTAATTGCAGGTGATGGAGCCGGCGCCGATGTTCACGCCCTCCCCCATGGTGGTGTCGCCGATGTAGGACAGATGCGGCACCTTCGAGCCCTTGCCGATGGTGGATTTCTTGATCTCCACATGGGTGCCGGCCTTGGCGCCCTCGCACAAGTGCGCCGCCGGACGCAGATAGGCGCGCGGGCCGCAGGTGGCGCCGTCGTCGATGAGCGCCTCCACCGCCACGGTCTCGTCGATGCGGCAGCCGCGACCGACGCGCGTGTCGGTCAGGCGGCTGTCGGGGCCCACGACGCTGTCCTCGCCGATCGTCGTCTTCCCCAGCAGCATGACGTTGGGCAGAAGCTCCACGTCGGGGGCGATCTCCACCTCGGGGCCGATGTAGGCCGTGGCCGGATCCCACATCGTGACGCCGGCGGCCATGTGCGCGTCGTTGATGCGCCGCTGCATGACGCGGGTCGCCTCGGCCAGCTGACCGCGGGAGTTCACGCCGAGACACTGCTCCGCATCGCTCGTCTTATAGGCGAGCACGGGCCGCCCGGCGGCGCGGCTGATGGCCAGCACGTCGGTGAGGTAGAACTCGCCCTGGGCGTTGTCGGAGTTCACCTGGGAAAGTGCGTCGAAAAGGGCGCGGGCGTCGAAGCAGTAGACGCCGGAGTTGCACTCGGTGATGGCCGCTTCCTCGGGGCTCGCGTCCTTCTGCTCGACGATGCGGGCCACCTCCCCGGCACCGTCGCGCACGATGCGACCGTAGCCGAAGGGGTTTTCAAGCTCCATAGTGAGCACGATGACCGCCGCGTTGTGCTCCTCGCGCAGGGCCGCCATCTGGCGAATGGTCTCGGGCTGAATGAGCGGAGAGTCGCCGGAGAGCACCACGACGGCGCCGTCGAAGCCGGCCAGGGCATCGGCGGCGGCCAGCACCGCGTCGGCCGTGCCGCGCTGGGCCTCCTGCACGACGATCTCGGTATCGCCTTCCACCAAAGGGATCACCTGGTCGCGCTGATGCCCCACCACGGTGACGACCCTATCGGCGCCCGCCTCCTTGGCCGCTTCCACGACCCACCGCACGAGCGGGCGGCCCAGCACCTCGTGAACCACCTTCGGCTTCTTCGACTTCATACGGGTACCGGCCCCCGCGGCCAAAATAATCGCAGCAGTTTCCATGAAACGCCCTTCTATAGCTATACGTGCGCCCGTTCGCGCCCATTTCCAATTGGCCTAGTATAGCGCAAGAAGCCTATAATCGAGCAGGTCGACACGAGGGAAAGGAGCGACCATGGCCCAAGGATTGGATGCACTGACCCGCGAAGAGCTCATCGAACTTTTGGAAATCACTGCAAAGGACCTCATCGCGCTGGACGGCACGTGGTTCCAGTCGCTGGAACGCGAGCAGGGCATGGACGCGGCCATGGAGCACGACCGCACGGCCTGGCGACGCTTCGTGCCCAGCGAGGCCCGGCGCCTGAAGAAGCTACTCGGCCTTTCGGATAGCTGCGGTCTCGAGGGACTCGCCGAGGCGCTGCCTTTGCGCTGCACCTCACTTGCGAACGAATGGGAGATTCGCTGGGAAGACGACGGCTCGCTCGCCTTCCGCATCACCGACTGCCGCGTGCAAAACGCCCGCAAGCGCAAGGGCATGGACTTTCATCCCTGCAAAAGCGTCGGCGAGTTGGAATACGCCGGCTTTGCCGCTGGCCTGGATGATCGCATTCAGTGCGAGTGCGTAAGCTGCTACCCCGCCATCGCCGACGACACCTGCAACTGCGCTTGGCGCTTCCGGATGGAGGGATAGACCTAAGACTGCGCAGAGAGATTCGGCCGAATTTGGCAAGTTTTTTTCCGCTTTTCGACGCGAAGGGCCGGCGACAAAGGTGCCCGAGGCGGAATTCCTGCCTCATATAGCGAATATCGCTAGATCAAGACAGCTGAAACGCCACGAGAGGCTTTGGCGCGAACCGAGCATGTCGAAAAACTCGGAAAACTTGCCAGAAGGGGCGCCCGCATCTTGCGAGGGGCGCCCCTATGACACGATGGCCCGGCCCTCACCTCGCGTTTTGCGCGGGTATCCCTCCCGGCTTCACGCCCGCTCCCCTTACTTGAATCGCTTCAGCAAAAGGGAGTTGCTGACGACGCTGACGCTGGAGAGGGCCATGGCGGCGCCGGCGAGGGCCGGGGCGAGGATGCCCACGGCGGCCAGCGGGATCATGATGCAGTTGTAGATGAGCGCCCAGAACAGGTTCTGCTTGATCTTGCGCATGGTGGCCTTCGACAGGCGCAGGGCCACGATGAGGTCGGACAGGCGGTTGCGCATGAGCACCACAGAACCGGCATCCAGGGCCACATCGGTGCCCGAGGCCAGCGCCACGCCGACGTCGGCGGCAGCCAGCGCCGGGGCGTCGTTGATGCCGTCGCCTACGAAGGCCACGACGGTCTTCGCGCCGGCAGCCGCATCTTGGGCGGCCTCCGCCGGGGACTCGAGGGGCACAGGCTCGGCGGGAGCGCCCATGTCGGGGTCAGAGGCGGCTATGAAGGCCGGGTCGGCCGCCTCCATTTCCAAAATGCGCTCGTCATCCTTCTCGGTATCGCGGGCCTCGGCGGCGGCATTGCCGAGCATGGCGATATCGGCGGCGCCCCGCACGGCGCGCACGCAATCGGCCTTCTCGAGCGGTTTCACACCGGCGAACACGTGGTCGGGCGCGATGCCCACCTCCTCGGCGATGGCCCGGGCCGTGGGCGCGGCATCGCCGGTGACCATGTAGGAGGTCACAGCGAAGTCGCGAGACAGCTCGCGCACCGTGGCCGCCGCGTCCGGTTTGGGCTCGTCGCGGAACTGGATGCGACCTGCGGCCACCCCGTCGATGGACACGAGTGAGCCCGAAGCGCCGGCCCCGTCGCCTTCGGCCTTCCCGACGCCCACGAACACCTCGTGGCCTTCCACGACGCCGCGCACGCCCTCGCCGACGACGGCCTCGAAGGAGGCGGCCGCCGGCAGCGGCGCCAGGTCGCGTCCGGTCGCGTAGGTCACAACGGCGCGGGCCAGGGGGTGCTCGCTCCTTTCCTCCAGGGCGGCGGCCAGGCGCAGGGCGTCATCGGGAACGTCGCAGGCCACAACGACCGGCTCGCCCTGGGTGAGGGTGCCCGTCTTGTCGAAAACGGCCGCCGACAAGTTGCCCATGGTCTCCAGCACCGTGCCGTCCTTAATGAGCACGCCGAGCTGGGCGCCCTTCCCCATACCCACGGTGAGCGCCGTGGGGGTCGCCAGGCCCAGCGCGCAGGGGCAGGCCACGCAGATGACGGCGATGGCCGGCATGAGCGCCTGCACCAGGCGGCCGTCGGAGCCGGCCGGTACGAGGAAGAACCATGCGCAGAACACGACGAGCGCGATCAGCAGGATGGCGGGCACGAACACCGCCGCAATGCGGTCGGCGATGCGCTGGATGGGGGCTTTCGTGCCCTGGGCGTCCTCCACGGCGCGCACGATGCGGGCCAGCGTGGAGTCGGCGCCCACGCGCAGGGCGCGCACGGTCACCGCGCCGGTAGTGTTCTGGGTGCCCCCGGTCACCGCGTCGCCCGCGGCTTTTACCACAGGCAGCGTCTCGCCGGTCAGCATGGACTCGTCCACTTCCGTGGCGCCTTCCACCACCACGCCATCGACCGGCATCTTCTCACCCGGCCGCACGAGCACCGTGTCGCCGGCCACCACCTGGGCCAACGGTACCTCGCGCTCCTCGCCGCCGCGCACCACCCGAGCCGTGGGCGGCGTCAGGTTCATGAGCGACTCGATGGCCTGGTTCGTGGCGCCCTTGGCGCGGCTTTCCAGCATCTTGCCGAACAGCACGAAGGTGATGAGCATGGCGCAGGTCTCGAAATAGGGCATGCCATCGTTGATGGCGAGCGCCGCATGGCTTTCCCAGTCCCCCGTGACCACCGGCAGAAACGTGATCCACAGCGAGAACAGAAACGCGATGGAAGTACCGAGCGCCACCAGCACGTCCATGTTCGCCGAGCCGCCCTTCAGCGACCCCCAGGCGCCCTTGTAGAACCGCGCGCCGCAGCCGAACTGCACCGGAGCCGTGAGCGCCAACAACAGGAGATTCGCCGCGAACATGGCCTGCACATGGGTGGGATCGGCCACGAACAGGCCGGCCAGGGCGCTGCCCACCCCCATGTGCCAGCCGGGAATCATGCCGATGGCCACGATGATCACCGTGAGCACGGCGGCCGCGCCGAACACCTTGCGATCGCGCTTGGCCCGGGCGGCCTCGCGGGCGCGGCGCTTCTCATCCACCAGCGGTGCGTCCTCGGGGATGATCTCAGCCGTGAAGGACAGGTCGTCGAAAACGGCGAGCATGTCGTCTACGCTGGCCTGGGCCGGGTCGAACACCACGCGCCCCGTGTTGTTGGCCAGGTTCACCGCCACATCCACGACGCCGGGCGTGGCGCGGTAGTGCTTCTCGATGTTGGCCGCGCAGTTCGCGCAGTGCATGCCGTCGATAGCCAGGCGCAGGTTGGCGCGAGGCGCTTCGCCGTTGGGCTGCGGCAGCTCTTGCCGGATCGGTTCTTGCTGGGTCGTCTTCTGCTGAATCGTCTCTTGCCGGGTCATAGCTCGCCTTCCTTACTTCGAGAAGCGGCGCATGAGCGCCATCACTTCGTCGATCACCTCATCGTTGCCGGCGCGCACCTCTTCCACCACGCAGGTGCGCATATGCTCGGCCAGCACCATCTCCGACACCCGCCGCACGGCGGACTCGGCGGCGGCCAGCTGCGTGAGCACATCACCGCAGTAGCGGTTGTCCTCGATCATGGCCTTCACGCCGGTAAGCTGACCGATGGCCCGGTTCAGCCGCTTCTGCATATCCGCCTGCAGCTCCATGCTGCGCGGCGTGCTCTTGTGCCGACAGGGACAATCGGACGCCTGGTCCGCCTGATCCGCCTGATCTGCTCTACCCGTCCGATCTGCTCTATCCGTCCGATCCGTTCTATTCGCGCCGGCCTTCGCCACCCCCTGGGCCGCCCCTCCTCCGCTACGCGTTTTCTCGTCCGCCATGGCGCTCCTTCGCTTGCGATGTTGTCCTTATGTTCGCAGCATTTATACCCCTAGGGGGTATTTTCGTCAATAGAGGAACGCATCGGGAAATGTCTCAGTCAACGAAACCACGCGATTCTGCATGAAATCTCGAGTTGTAAGCGTCCTAGCGATACCTGAAGGAGCTACATTCACCTGGATTTATCGCAAGATATTAAATTCGAAGACAAGAATGAGCTTTCAGACGCTTACAACTCGCGATTTCATGCAATGCCAGGGGTCTTCAATTACCGAGCGAGACGAGACGAAGCGTGAAGCGACCATTACCGGAAGGCCGACCGGAATCGATTCTTATGGAAGTGGAGCGCGACCGCTCTTATCGAACGGGGCTCAGACACGTTTCCTCCGGCAAAGCGGCACGAGCCCAGACGGGCCTCTTTCGGCGCAGACACAGGGAACCAGACAACGAAAAAGGCCCCGCAACCTCACGGCTGCGGGGCCCCAGTTCTGCTGAAACGCGGCGGGCGGCTTACAGCGAGTCGATGTAAGCGACGAGATCGCCCACGGTGACAAGCCCCTCGGGCTCGCCGAAGTCGACCTCGCAGGCCTCCTCCAAGTCGCAGATGAGCTCGACCATGTCCAGCGAGTCGATACCGAGGGACTCGAAGGTCGCCTCGGGGGTGACGGTGGCGGGGTCGATGTCGAGGTTGCTCTCGAGAACGCCGGCGATAGTGTCGATAGTGGCCATGAACTAATCCTCCTTTTGGGTGAGCAGACCGTAGCCGCCGTCCTCACGGCGGTACAGGATGTGCACCAGATTGGTGTCGCGATCAGTGTACGCGAAAAAGTCGTGGCCCAGAAGATCGATCTGGACGAGCGCCTCTTCTTCGGTCATGGGCGTGAACTCCGTCTCCTTGCGGCGGACGATCTCGTCCTCGGACAGCTCGTCCATCAGACGGTCGAGATCCAGCTCGCTCTCCGGGTGGGCGTCCTCGTGGGCGTAGTCGACGATGCGCTCCGTGGCGCGAACCTTCTTGTCCAGCACGCGGGTCTTGTACTTGCGCAGCTGGCGGGCGACCTTGGCGGCAGCCACGTCGATGGCGGCGTACATGTCCTCTTCGCTTTCCTCCACGCGCACGATGTGGCCCTTGACGCGGACGGTAACCTCGCAAATAGCCGGCAGCGGGTTGGCCGGGTTCTTCTCGGTGTAAAGAACAATTTCCGTGGAGACGGTGTCGGCGTCCACAGCCTTGATCGCGTTACCGACCTTCTCCTCAGCGTACTGACGAAGGGCGTCGGTGACGGGCATTTTGCGTCCGGACACGGTGATCGTCATGATTTCCACCTCTTTTAGCTCGTTGCTTGCACAATCAGCGTGGAAGGCGCGAGCCCGCTGGGGCACCTGAGCGCACCATGCGTAAAACGCACCCTTCCAAACTGGAAAAAACAGCATAGCGCACTTTTCGCGAGATTGACCGAGCAATTTGAGGTTGCAAGAAAACGATTGCCGTCTGAGGACTGTTTTCGGAATGCAGCGCCTTTGAAGTCGAACGGTTCTCGTTTTCGTGTGAAAAAGGCTGCTACGGGGACTTTACAGATAGGGATTTTCGCTGAAGCGAAAGGGAAAGCGGTTACAATTAACGGATATCTGTGAAGCTGCCTTGCTCGCAGGCGGCTGAGTCGGTAAGAGAAATTGAGGATGTAAGGCATGGAACCCACTGCGAAGAATCCCGATCCGCATCATATCTTCATTGATGAAGTCCAGGGGCATCAGCGTCGCTGGTTGAAAGTCATCCAATTTACGAGTTCGTCCACGAAAGCGGCGGCCATCATGCTGGCGGCGGCTATTGTGGCCCTCGTTATCGCGAACTCGCCGTTCTTCGAGCCCTTTGAGGAGTTCTGGCACACCCATGTAGTGGTGGGCGTCGGCGGCTTTATCGGCGAGATGTCGCTGGCCCATATCATCAACGACATCTTCATGGCGGTGTTCTTCCTGCTCGTAGGGTTAGAGATCAAATACGAGATGACCGTCGGCGAGCTCACGAACATCCGCCAGGCGGCGCTGCCCATCATCGCGGCCTGCGGCGGCGTTCTGGCCCCTATCGTCATCTACTCCATCTTCAACGCCACCAACCCTGAGACCTCCCACGGCTGGGGCGTGCCGACGGCGACCGATATCGCCTTCGCCTTGGGCATCATGGCGCTGCTCGGCAACCGCGTGCCCAACGGCGTGCGCGTGTTCCTCTCCACCTTGGCCGTGGCCGACGACATCATCGCCATTCTCGTCATTGCCATCTTCTACGGTCAGAGTCCCTCGCTCATGTGGCTTGCCATTGCTGCGGCCATTCTCGTGGTGCTCGTACTGATGAACCGGGCGCACGTGTACGCCCTGACGCCTTACATGCTGGTGGGTTGCCTGTTGTGGTTCGCGGTGTTCATGTCCGGTGTTCATTCCACCATCGCCGGCGTGCTGCTCGCCTTCACGATCCCCACGGGGTCGCGCGTCGATCTGCAGAAGTTCATGACCTGGTCGGGCGACCGGGTTCGCGAGGCGCGCGCCGCCTATGTGGAGACCGAGCCGGTGACGCTTCAGAAGGATTACATGTTCACCGTCACCCGGCTCTCCAGTGTTGCTCGTCAGGTGGTACCCCCGGCCACGCGCTTGGAGCATATGCTGTACCCGTGGGTGTACTTTGCCGTGCTGCCCCTGTTCGCGCTGACCAACGCCGATGTGAGCTTCCTTGGCGGCGATGTTCTCGCTATGGTCTCGAGCCCGGTGTTCTTCGGCGTGTTCTTAGGATTGCTTCTGGGCAAGCCCATCGGCATCCTGCTCTTCAGCTTCTTGACGGTGAAGCTGAAGATCGCCAACCTGCCCGATCATGTTAACTGGATCCATATGCTGGGTGCCGGCATCCTGGGCGGCGTGGGCTTCACCATGGCCATCTTCGTGGCGAACCTCGCCTTCCCCGAGGCCGTGCTCATCGCCGATGCGAAGATCGGCATTCTGTCGGCCTCGCTTCTGGCCGGCGTGATCGGCTTTTTGTTCCTGTTCATGCAGGCGAAGGCGGCCGAGCGCCAGGGCATCTCGTACGTGTCCGCCTCGCTGGATGAGGTGGTGCGCCAGACCGCCGGCGAGGAAGCCGCCGATATGGCCGACGACGTGGTTCTCGGCTGCGGCGACGAGGATCTGGTCGACGATGTGCGCGAGGTGCTGGAAGCCGAGGGCGGCGTGGCGGAGTTCGTCGTGCACGAGATCCGCGACGAGGCCGAGGCCGAGGAAGCCGAAGACGTCACCGGCACGCGGCCCTAGGGGACGCGTCGGTCCGCGGGCTTTTCGTACTTTCGGAGGGCGCTCTTTCGGGGGCGCCCTTTTTCATGCATCAAGTCGTTTTCGCAAACAGCAAGCTCGCTACAACGCGCCCATGAGGTCGGCGATGGCGTAGAGGGTGCCGAAGGCGACGGCGCAGCCCTCGGATCCGGCGGCGTCGCGGGCTGCGCGCAGGGCATCGGCGGGAGTAGCGCTGACGCGCACGGGCACGTCATCGGCCCGGCCCTCTTCCACCATAATCTCGCGCACGCAAGCCGCCAGCTCGTCGACCGCCAGGGCGCGAGGGCTTTTCGGGGCGTACACCGAGAAGCTGCGGGCCCACGGCGCCACGGCGCGCACCATGGCCGGGTAGTCCTTGTCGGCCAGCACGCCCAAAGCAAAGTCGACCGAAGCGCGTCCCTCCTCCCCCAGAAGATCGGCGAGCGAGGCGGCCAGGGCCTCGGCCCCCTGGGGGTTGTGACCACCGTCCACAATGGTAAGCGGCGCGGTATCCACCACTTCGAAACGGCCGGGCCAACGGGCGGAGGCGATGCCCGCGAAAGCGGCCTCGTCGGAGATGGCCCACCCGCGCCCGCGCAGCACGTCGACCGCCGTCAGGGCCAGCGCCGCGTTGAAGGGCTGGTAGCTGCCGAGGAGACGCGTCTCGAACCCCCTCCCCTTCCACGAGAACCGGCGCAGGGCCGCTCCCGCGAGCGGCTCCACGGACAAGTCGCCGAAGTCGGGCACGAAAAGTTCGCAACCGCGCTCGGCGGCCACGGCCTCGATGACCGCCATGGCCTCGCTCTCCTGGGGCCAGCTCACAACGGGCGCTCCCGCCTTCACGATACCGGCCTTCTCGCCGGCGATGGCGGCCAAGGTGTCCCCGAGCAAATCGGTATGGTCGAGCCCGATGCGGCAGACCACGCTCGCCTCGGGAGCCTCGATGACGTTGGTGGCGTCCAACCGCCCCCCGAGCCCCACTTCCAGTACCACGATATCGCAGCCCACGGCGCGGAAATGCTCGAAGGCCACCGCCGCCATGAGCTCGAACTCCGTAGGATGATCCCCGCACGCCGCCTCCACGGCCGCAGCCGCCGGGCGCACCGCCGCCACGGCCCGGGCCAACTCCTCGCCCGTGATGTTCTCACCGTTCACGCGGATGCGCTCCTCGAAGCAGAGGATGAACGGACTCGTGAACAGGCCCACCTTGTAGCCGGCCGCCTGCAGCACCGAGGCCACATACGCGCACACCGACCCCTTCCCGTTGGTACCCGCCACGTGCACGAAGCGCAACTCGTCCTGGGGGCGCCCCAAGCGCTCCAGCAGATCCACCATGCGCGAGAGCCCCAGGCGCGAGGCCTGCCAGCGCGGGGTGTTTATCCAGGCTACGGGATCGAAGTGGCGCGCATCTTCCACGGCACGTTCTCCTTCAATAACGCGGCTACCGTTTTCTTACAAACCCGGTAACCGATGGGGCATATCACGGCTCCATTCTATACTAGGTTCCGGGCACGAGAGGCCGCGCGACGAGAGGAGGAGCCATGGCAGCCATTTACGACCTGAACCGGCCGAACCCGCTGGCAGCGCCCTGCGACGAGGAAAACTGCAAGCCGCCCCTGGTCAAGATCCTCACCTCCCACGAGTTCAGCCAGCTCACGCATATCGCTCCGGAGGCGCGGGCAGAGCTGGCGGCGCTCGAGCTGGCGGCGGCCAACTTCGTCGAGCTGTACCCCTCCTACATCATCGGCTCGTTCTCGGTGCCGGACAAATCCGACCCCACGGGCGATCCGGACACCATGTCGTTCTACCTGGAAGCCGACCACCTCATCCTCATCGACGACGGCGACATCGCTCAGAAGACCCTGGACAAAGTGGCCGCCACGGGCATTCTCACGAAGCCCACCACCTCGCATACCCTGTACGCCTTCATGAAGACGCTCATCGCCGACGATTTCAGCTGGTTCTCCTCCATGGAAGACGCCATGGAAAGCCTCGAGGACGCCATGATCGGCCACCATGCCGACATCTCGTCGCAGACCATCATGAGCTACCGGCGCGCCGCCATGCGCATGGGCTCCTACTACCAGCAAATCGGCGTCATGGCCGACCTCATCGCCGACAATGAGAACAAGGTCATGAGCCGCGAGGAGGCCCGCACCTTCGGGCACATCACCACCCACGCGAACCATCTGTCCGACCGCGCCGATATGCTGCGCGAGTACAGCCTGCAGCTTTACGAGCTGCATCAGACGCAGATCGACTTGAAGCAGAACTCCACCATGCAGATTCTCACCATCGTCACGGTGATGTTCGCGCCGCTCACGCTCGTCACCGGCTGGTTCGGCATGAACCTCACCGTTCTACCGGGACTCGATTGGCCCTATATGGCGGCCACGATCATCACCCTGGCCCTGGTCATGATCGTGGTGATGGTGTTGTTCTTCAAGCGGAAGAGATGGCTTTAAACCTCGCCGCGCAGCAGCTCGCCTAAGGTGGCGAAGTCGTTTTCCAAGGCCTCGCGCTTCTTGCTGTCGTAGAGCGCGGCCGCCGGATGGAAGATGGGGAACACCTTGAAGCGCCCCGCCCGCTGCAGCGTGCCGTGCAGGCGCGTGATGCCCACATCGGTTTTCAGGATGAACTTCGTGGAGAAGTTGCCCAGCGTGACGATGTACTCCGGGTTGATGGTGCGCGTCTGCTCGCGCAGAAACGGCGTGCAGGCCTGAATTTCCTCGGGACGCGGATCGCGGTTGGAAGGGGGACGGCACTTCAGCACATTGGCGATGTAGACGTCCTCGCGGGACAGCCCGGCGATGGCCAGAAGCTCGTTGAGGTACTTGCCGGCGGCGCCCACGAAAGGCTCACCCTGCAAATCCTCGTTCTTGCCCGGGGCCTCGCCGACGATGAGCACCCGGGCCTCGGGATTGCCCACGCCGAACACCGTCTGCGTGCGGCCATCGCACAAGGGGCAGCGGCGGCAGGCGGCCACTTGGGCTTGCAGGTCTTCTAGCGGAATGCGGGGGTGCTCCATCGGGCGTCCTTCTTTCTTGAGTTCCTTTTTGGGACTCGCCTCGGGCGAGCGCCGGGAGGGGGTGCCGTGCTCAAACAGCATTCTATGGCATTTCCCGCCGAGAGTCGCGGCATTTTCGTATGCCATAGAATGAACTGCGCGCGGCACCCCCTCCCGGCGCTCGCTGCGCATTGCTGTTTTTCAACCTGCTGCTCAGACTTGGTACTCGCTGCGCATTGCCTTCTATACGTACAGCCTCGGCAAGCGAGAGCAGCCGAAGCCGATGGCCACCTCGTGCTGGATGGTGCCCAAAGTCTCGGCCATCTGGTCGATGGTGACCGAGGCCTCGCCCTGCTCCCCCACGATGGTCACCGTATCGCCGATCTGCGGGTCGAGGTCGTTGCGCTGGCGCAGGTTCACTTCGAACATGGACTGGTCCATGCAGATGTTGCCCACCTGGTGGAAGCGGCGGCCGGCCAGCAGCACGTCGGTGCGACCGGAAAGGCCCCGGCGGAAGCCGTCGGCGTAGCCGATGGGCATGGTGCAGATCTTCACGGCGCCGGGGCTGCGGTAGTTCAGGCCGTAGCTGACGCCCTCGCCCACCGGCAGCGTCTTCACATCGGTGATGCGGGCCTTCACGCTCATGGCCGGCTTCAGGTCGATCATCGGATAGGCCTCGGGGCACGGGTAGAATCCGTACAGCGAAATGCCGAGGCGCACCATGTCCAGCTGCACCTCCGGGTAGCGGATGGCGGCCGCGGAGTTCGCCGCGTGCACGATGCCCGGGTTGATGCCGGCCGCGCGCAGGGCGTTCACGGCTTCCGAGAAGCGCTTGACCTGCCGCTCGAAGTCGATGGTGCCGGGGCAGTCGGCCGTGGCGAAGTGGGTGAAGGTGCCCACCAGATCGAGCGCCCGATGGAACGATATCTGTCGCGCGAATTCCACGACCTCGTCCCAACGCACGCCGATGCGGTTCATGCCCGTGTTCACCTTCATATGGAAGGGCGCGGACACCCCGAAGGCGTCGGCGGCCTCGGCGTAGCGGATGGCGAACTCGGCGGTGTAGACCGCCGGCATGATCTTGTAGGCCAGAAGCAGCGGGATGGCCGTAGCCGGGGGCTCGCCCAGAATGAGGATAGGGGCGTTCACGTAGGCCTCGCGCAGGGCGATGGCCTCGTCCACCGTGGCCACGCCCAAGTACTCGGCCCCGGAGTTCAGCGCCGTTTTGGCGCACTGCACGGCGCCGTGGCCGTAGCCGTCGGCCTTCACCACGGCCATGAGCCGGGTACCCGGATTCAGGCGCTGCTTCACGGCCGAGGCGTTGTGGCGGATGGCGTTCAGGTCGATCTCCACCCAGGCCCAGCGCCGATCCACCTCGGGAATGCGGGCGAGCTTGTCCGGATCGAAGCGCGGAGCGCCGGCAGCCGCCGTGCCCTGCTCAGCGAAGCGCAGCACATCGCTGGCCGCCGAGGACAGCTGGGACAGGGGGCGTGCTCCGGCCCCGCGAGCGACTGCATCGGAGCCGCCCTCTGCAGCAACGCCCGCGCCGACGCGCTCGGCGCCGGCCGGCGACCAAGCCTCGGCCAGATTGCGGGCCTGGGCCTGTTTGCGCGCCGCGAACGGCGTGTCGTCGTACCGCGAGCCGCGCAGGGCGTCGCCCGCGGACACGAAGTTCGGATCTCGGTGCGAAAACCCCGTGAACCCGTTGGGAAGATCAGTCATAGTGCTACCACCTCAAACAGCCGCGCCCTTATCGAGCGCGGCCGCATCTAGAACACGTTCCTCATGAAGTATAGCGCAGACCCGACGCACGGGAACGCGCTCTTTTGGCATGGGGCAAAGACTTCCGACCACGAGAACCCAGTCCCGGAAAGCCATACGGCAAGCGCATCCGCAGCCAACCCTCCATCGCGACTTCGAAGCCAAAGGCCCTTGCGCGCCCGCTGCCTTACCCGAGTTCGCCCCGGGCCGCGGCGGCGGCGAGTTTCTCCGAGAGATCCTTCTGCGTGTTGTGCCCCTCGCCGGCCATCATCTTCACGGCATGGGGAAGCGCCTCCACGATACCTTCCCAGTTCTCGGTGGCCGCCTTAGTGGAGCCGGGCAGGTTGATGATGAGCGTGTGCCCGCGCTGGGCGCAGATGGCGCGCGAGAGCATGGCGAAGGGGGTGATGGCGACACTGTGGGCGCGCATGGCCTCAGCGATGCCGGGCACCTCGCGGTCGGCCACGTCGCGGGTGGCCTCGGGGGTCACGTCGCGCAGCGAGAGACCCGAGCCGCCGCAGGTGAGCACGATGTCGGCGTCGGTGTTGTCGCAGGCGTCGATGAGCGCGCCGGCGATGAACGGGCGCTCGTCCATTTCCACAACGCGGCGGACGCACTCCCAACCCTGCTCGGCAATGAGCTGCTCCAGCTTCTGCCCCGCCTCGTCAGTTTCCAAAGTGCGGGTATCGGAGCACGTGATGATGGCGAATTTGATGGTCATGGCTTCTCCTAGAGAACGACTTCTTCCGGAATATCGAGCAGCAGGCAATCGACGATGGAGCCCGCAGGTTGAGGCTCGGTGCCCTCGGGCATGACGGCCAGGCAGTTGGTCTTCTGGATGGGGCCGAACAGCCCCGAGCTCTGGTTCTTGGCCGGCGTCACCTCATAGCCCTCGGCGGTGCGCGTCAGGTTCGCCCGCAGGTAGATGCGGCGCGGGTCGCGGTTCTTCTCGTCGGCAGTGAGGCGCGCCTTCACGACGGGATGATCCATGAAACGGTAGCCCTGCATGGTGCGCAGCGCCGGGCGGATGAGCATTTGGAAGCCCACGTAGGCGGCCGCCGGGTTGCCGGGCAGGCCGAAGACGGGCGTACCCTCCACGATGCCGAAGGTCTGGGCCTTGCCGGGACGCATGTTCACCGTGGTCATCAGAAGCTCGCCGAGCTCGGCCACCACTGGCTTGATGAAGTCGAAGTCGCCGTTGGCGGCGCCGCCCGTGGTGACGACGAAGTCGTACTCGCGGGCCGCAGCGGCCACGGCGTCGCGCAGGGCCTCGAAGGTGTCCTGGACGATGGGCAGCATCACGGCCTCGGCGCCGGCCTCGCGGGCGCAGGCGGCCATGGCGTAACTGTTGGAGTTGCGGATCTTGCCGGGGCCGGGCACCTCGGAAGGCGGCACGAGCTCGCTGCCCGTGGCGATGACGGCCACGCGCGGACGGCGGTAGACGGGCACCTCCAGCACGCCGCAACCGGCCAAAAAGCCGACGCCGGCGGCGGTGAGCACATCGCCCGCTTCCACGACCACGTCTCCCGCATGGGCCTCCTCGCCGGCGGCGCGGATGTTGGAGCCCACCTTCGTCGGGGCGGCAAACGACACCACCGAGCCCGGCTTGCCGTCGCCTTCCACGACGCCCACGATCTCGTACTTCACTACAGCGTCGGCATCGGCGGGCAGGCAGGCGCCGGTCATGATGCGCACGCATTCGCCGTCGTCTATGGTTCCCTCGAACACATCTCCGGCACCGATCTCGGCAATGACCCGCAGGGTCGCAGGAGCCTCCTCGGTAGCCTCGGCGATCTCGGCAGCGCGCAGGGCGAAGCCGTCCATGGCCGAATGCGCGAAGGGCGCAACATCGATGTCGCTTGTCTGATCGGCCGCCACCACACGCCCGACGGCATCGAGCAGCTCCACCGTTTCCACGGGCAGTTTCTCCACGGCCCCGCACACGAGCGCGCGGGCCTCTTCCAACGGAATCATTTCTCTCACAGGATCGGTCCTTCCCTTCCGCCCCGCCGCGCCATGCTCGGCACCATCGCGCCACAGCAGCACCGCGAGCACGGAATCCAACCGTCGTCGTTTCACTGGGGATCATTATAACTATTGCAGGATAACTACGGTCGAAAAGAGCGACGTTTTCACCGTCGCCGCAGATGCCTTCTCCGAAAAGATTCGCGCAATTCCTAGTCGCCGAACTGCATGCGGTAGTAGCGGGCGTAGACGCCATCGCGGGCCAGCAGCTCCTCGTGGGTTCCCTGCTCGAGCACACGGCCGTCCTCCACCACGGCGATGAGGCTCGCGTTGCGGATGGTGGACAGGCGGTGCGCGATGGTGATGGTGGTGCGCCCGCGGGAGAGCTCCGCCAGCGACGCCTGGATGGCGTGCTCGCTCTCGTTGTCAAGGGCGCTCGTGGCCTCGTCCAGAATGAGGATGCGCGGATCGCGCAGGAACACGCGCGCGATGGAGATGCGCTGCTTCTGGCCGCCGGACAGCCGCGCGCCGCGCTCGCCCACGAGCGTGTCGTAGCCGTCGGGCAGCGAGCAGATGAACTCGTGGATGTTGGCCTTGCGCGCCGCCTCCTCGATTTCGGCCTGGGTGGCGCCGGGGCGGCCGTAGGCGATGTTCTCCCCCACCGTGCCGCCGAACAAATACACGTCCTGCTGCACGATGCCGATGGCGTCGCGCAGGCTTGCCAATGACACGTCGCGCACGTCCACGCCGTCGATGGTCACCGCGCCGCCGGCCACGTCGTAGAAGCGCGGCAGAAGCGAGCAGGTGGTGGTCTTGCCGCCGCCCGAGGGCCCCACGAGCGCCACCGAGGTGCCGGCGGGGATGGAAAGCGTGAGCCCGTCGAGCACCGGATGGGTGCCGTCGTAGGAGAACGTCGCGTCGCGATAATCCACAGCGCCGCGCACCTCGCCGCCGCAGGCCTCGGCCAAAGTGGGCGCGCCGGGCTTGGTGGCCACGTCGGGCCGCTCGGCCAGCACCTCGATGAAGCGGCGGAAACCTGCGTAGCCCTTCTGCAGGGTCTCGGTGAAGTTGATGAGCTGCTCTACCGGTGCCATGAAGATGCCCACATACAGGGCGTAGATGGCCAAATCGGTCACGGCGAGCGTTCCTGCGGCCACGAAGTAGCCGCCGCCCACCACGACGATGGTGTACAAAAGCCCCGTGAACAGCGAGTTCAGACCATGGAAGGCGCCCATGAACTTGTAGGATCGGTTCTTCGTGTCGAGAAATGCCTCGTTGGCCGCGCGGAACTTCTCGCGCTCGGCGTCCTCGCCGCCGAAGGACTTCACGACGCGGATGCCGCCGAGGGAATCCTGCACCGCCGCGTTGATGCCGGCCATGCGCTCGCGGTTCTCGCGGAATATGCGGCGGCGCCAGTAATTCAGCGCGAAGGACAGCGCCGCCATGACGATGGTGACGACAAGCATGATGGCGGTGAGCGGCCCGTTGATCATGAACAGCAGCACGAAGGAGCCGACGATCTTGAGCGTGCAGATGAACAGGTTCTCCGGCCCGTGGTGCGCGAGCTCCGATATGTCGAACAGATCGGTGGTGATCTTCGACATCATGACACCGGTGTTGTGGCGGTCGTAGTAGCCGAAGGAGAGGCGCTGGTACTGCTCGAACAAATCGCGGCGCATGTCGGCCTCCATGCGCGCGCCCATGACGTGACCCCAATAAGTGATGAACCACTGGCAGCCCGTGCGCGCGGCGTACAGCGCGATGAAGAGCAGCGCGATGAGCCCGAGGCTGCCCAAGATGACCGAGGGCGCCTCCGTGAAGAACTCGCGGGTGAAGAAGTTCAGCAGCTGCGGAAAGGCCAGATCGACCCCGGCCAAGATGCAGGCGGCCACGAGATCGGCAAAGAAGAGCGCCTTGTAGGGCTTGTAGTAGCCGGCGAACCGCCGCAGCACCTCGGCGGCGGCGACGTCGGCGTGTGTTTCCTTGGATGTGTCGACAGCAGTGGCCATAGGCCCATTCTAGCCCTCTGGGATTAATTTCGATGCCGAAGTCATCACGCTTTCACAACCCTTCGACGAATCGTCGCTCCCCGTCCTCCTTCATCTCCGCAACCGGCCCCGCAACCGCCCAAACATCCACTTTGGAACCCGAACCTTCGCTGGCATAACTTCGGTCGACGAACTACCGCTTTTCTGCATGAGATCTCTTGCCTGCAGAGTTTCACATTCCTTGGGAACCGGAGGCCGAAGCGCTACAATGGCCTCAGCCACCCAGAGAAAGAAGGCGACTATGCCGTTTTCGCCCGCGCCGTTTACACCCACGCCCTACACGCCGCCCGACTTCACGCTCCCCCACCTCGCCGCCGCGCCCGATGTGACGCTCGTGCCCGCGCCGAAGGATTTCGTGGCCCCGGAGGGCTACCACGCCATGTCCATTTATCCGGAGTATCTGAAGATCGCAGGGCAATGGACGCTCGCCCGCGATTCCCGCATGGATTGCGTGGCCGTCGTGGAAGGCGGCAACGTGTTCGTGCGCGAGTTCCGCCACATCCGCGCCGGCGATCTCATCGCCTGCGGACGCACGGAAAACGGCGAGGAGGGCATTCTCGTCTACACCGACGGCTTCCGCGGTCTGGCCACATCGGAGGACGGCGCTCCGCACCCGGGCGGCCACGACAACTTCGCCTTCCGCCTGGGCCGCTCTCGCGAGACCGCGTTCTCGCGCGACTATGACGAGCTCTACGAGCTTCTGCGCCACGACCGCGACCACGGCTCCATTGTATGGGTCATGGGGCCGGCCTTCACCTTCAACGGGTACTCCCGCGAGGCCTTCGCGAAAATCATCGACGCCGGCTATGCGGACGCGGTGTTCGCCGGCAATGCTCTCGCCACCCACGATTTGGAAGGGGCCTACTTCCACACGTCCCTCGGTCAGGACATCGACACCCAGGAGAACCGCCCCAACGGCCACTACCACCACCTGGACACCATCAACCGCGTGCGCTATTGGGGATCCATCGAGCGGTTCATCGAAGAAGAGGGCGTGCGCGACGGCATCATGAACGCGCTGGTGCGCAATGGCGTGCCCTACGTGCTGGCCGGATCCATCCGCGACGACGGCCCTCTGCCCGGCGTGTACGGCAACGCCTACGAGGCGCAGGACGCTATGCGCGACCACATTCGCAGCGCCACCACCGTCATCTGCATGGCCACCATGCTGCACACCATCGCCACGGGGAACATGACCCCCTCCTACCGCGTGCTGGCCGACGGCACCATACGTCCCGTGTACTTCTACTGCGTGGACATCGCCGAATTCGCCGTGAACAAGCTGGTGGATCGTGGCAGCCTCGCCAGCCGCGGCATCGTCACCAACGTTCAGGACTTCATCGCCAACATCGCCAAAGGATTGGGGCTTTTGGGTTAGAAGGTTGCGCAACATCGGAAAGGTCATCCCCGACGACGACCCTCTTATCGACCGCGTTCCCGAATGGCAGCGCGATTGGCGCAATGCCTTCCAGATGATGGTCGATGCCGGCGCCGTCAAGGAATGCGATACCATCGAGGAGTTGGAAGAGGCCCTCGGATTGCGCGAAGACGTGCTCGTGCAGGCTGTTAAGGACTGGAACGCCGCCTGCGAGGCCGGAGAGGACACTGTTCCCACCTACAAGTACGATCCCTCGTGGCTCATCCCCATCAGCGAGCCTCCCTATTACGGAGCGAAGCTCGGCGGCAACCTGTTCGCCACCAAGTGCGGACTGCGCATCAACCCCAAGATGCAGGTCATCGATACCGAAGGCGCCGTTATTCCCGGGCTTTACGCTGGCTGGCACACCGCCGGAGGCTCGAACGGCGAGAACAACCTCGCCGGCAAGCCCTTCAACGGCCTGTACGGTGATGTGGGACTATCGTTCCTCGGTGGGTACATGGCCGCAGGCTCTATCATCGGCGAGATCTAGTCAGCCATCTTTCGCCACAACCTATCATTAGCCCTCCCCTGGCGCCCCGTCCAACCGACGGGGCGCCGTCATGTTGCACCGCCGACAGAGGCGCCAGCGCACCCTGCCACCAGCCGAGGCATCATCACCCCCAGAAGACATTATTCCAACGAAGAAATGCTCTCCTTCAGGCAGTCGACGAACAGCTTCCCGTTCTCCCCGATGCGCTCCTCGTTGTAGATCACATAGAGATCGCAGGGCACCGTAAAATCGTCGACCGCGAATATCTTGATGTCGGAGCTCGCCCGCAGACCCGAGCGCACTCCCCCCAGCGCAATGCCGAACGTCTCGCCCGTTCCCGACAGATACAGGTCAAGATAGTTCGAGCAAGGCTGATTGTCGGGCTCCACGGCTACCCCGACCCCTGCAAACCATTCGATGAGCACGCGGCCCGCGCGTTCCATATTCGCGGAATTCCCCAAGAGCATCGTGAAGCCGTCCAAGTCGGCCGCCGTCACGCGATCGCACTCAAACAGAGGACAGGAGCGGTTCATCCAAAAACGACATTCGCCCTCGCTAAAGCGAAAAGCCCCCACTCCGGCAGGCAGCTCATCGGGCAGCGCCTCTTCCCCGCCATCTCGTCGCCTCACTTGAACGAAAATGGAAAGATCCGCCTTGCCGCTCTCCACCGCTTCCATGTTCGCGTAAGCGCCCGACGCCATGAGCATTTCGAGGCATCGGTCAGGATGATCCCGTCGGAAAGCGTGCAGCGCACGCGTCAGCAACTCCTCGAAGGGAGCGTAATCGAGGGTGCCCACCACTATGGACGACGAGGCTTCCGCCAGCGCCCGGCACTCTTCCGCGCTTTCCTCTACCAGCTTCACTATGGCACGAGCACGCTTCAGAAAAAGACGGCCGGCTGGCGATAGCTCCAACTGACCGACGCGCTTGACCGTAAGAGGCGCCCCTACCTCCTCCTCGAGTGCGTGAATATGGGCCCGCAGCGTCGGTGGCGACACGAACAGATCAGCAGCCGCCTGGGCGAAATTGAGAGAGCGCGAGAATTCGATGTACTCGCGCAGATATGCGGTGTCCACGGACAGCTCCTTCCCCACCCCCGAATCGCGGAACGCAACCTGCAACCAGTATACCCCATCAGCTCCTCGCAGCAGGTCAGCAGCCGCTGGGGCCAAACTCAACCGATGTTGCGCAAATACGGCTTTTCTGCTACCGCTCCTTCGGGGTTTCAGGGCTCCTCGACCCTGAATTCGCTGAGGCTAGCCACGAGCTTCAGCCCGAAGCTGCTCTCATGCGCGCTATGATCGAGGCCCGGCAAAGCCAAAATCTCACGCAAAAGGAATTGGCCGAACGATGTGGCATAGCTCAGACCGAAATCAGCCGCATAGAACGCGGAATCCGCAACCCTTCGATACGCGTCCTTCAGAAAATCGCGGAGGGAATGAACATGTATCTGCATATCTCCTTCCTCCCCCGCGACCCGCAACCGGGCACCCGCTCCGCATAGCATAGCAACGCGAAGACGCCGCCGGCGTGCTTTTGGGCTCCCCAAGGCCGTTCTGAAGAAATCTCGGTCAACGAACTACCCGTTTTCTGCATGAGATCTTGAGTTATCAGCGTCTCTGGGGGCACGCCCGCAACCCGATGCCGGGAACTCCCTTACCAAGCGCAACGCTTTGACCAGGCGTTTTGTAAAAGCCGTTCTCAGCCGCGAGCCCTTCTGCGGATTCCGGACGCTTATAACTCGAGATTTCGTGCAGAAACAGAGGGGTTCGTCGACCGAGAACAGGCAAAAGCGATCCCAGCTGGCTGCCGCGAAACAGAAGAAGGGCCGCCTCGTTATGAAGCGGCCCTTCTTTAGTCGTTTGTGCGCTCGCCTTCCAAGGCGAACCTTGTGGACTGCGAGCCCCTGCTCGGCCCTCTAGCGCTTGATGTTGTAGAAAGCTTTCATACCGGCGTACTGGGCCTGGCCCTCAAGCTGCTCCTCGATGCGGATGAGCTGGTTGTACTTGGCCACGCGGTCGGACCGGCAGGGGGCGCCGGTCTTGATCTGGCCGGTGTTGCAGGCCACGGACAGATCGGCGATGGTCACGTCCTCGGTCTCGCCGGAGCGGTGGCTCATGACGCAGGCGTAGCCGGCCTGCTTGGCCATCTCGATGGCCTCGAGCGTCTCGGTGAGGGAGCCGATCTGGTTCACCTTGATGAGAATGGCGTTGGCGCAGCCCAGCTCGATGCCCTTGGCGAGGCGCTTGGAGTTGGTGACGAACAGGTCGTCGCCCACCAGCTGCACGCGATCGCCGATGCGGTCGGTCAGCTTCTTCCAGCCGTCCCAGTCCTCCTCGGCCATGCCGTCCTCGATGGAGACGATGGGGTACTTGTTCACGAGCGCCTCCCAGTAGTCCACCATCTCGTCGCTCGTCAGCTCGCGACCCTCGCCGGCCAGCACGTACTTGCCGGTCTCGGCGTTGTAGAACTCGGTGGAGGCGGGATCCATGGCGAACAGGATGTCGGTGCCCGGCTTGTAACCGGCCTTCTCGCAAGCTTCCACGATATAAGCCAGCGGCTCCTCGTTGGTCTTCAGGTTGGGAGCGAAGCCGCCCTCGTCGCCCACGCCGCCGCCAAGGCCCGCATCATGCAGCACCTTCTTCAGGGTGTGGTAGATCTCGGCGCACCAGCGCAGAGCCTCGGCGAAGGTGGGGGCGCCCACGGGCATGATCATGAACTCCTGGAAGTCCACGTTGTTGTCGGCATGCACGCCGCCGTTCAGGATGTTCATCATGGGCGTCGGCAGAAGATGCGCGTTCGCACCGCCCACGTACTTGTACAGCGGCAGCTCGGCGGCCTCCGCGGCAGCCTTGGCCACGGCCAAAGAAGCGCCCAGGATGGCGTTGGCACCGAACACGCCCTTGTTCTCCGTGCCGTCGGCCTCGATCATGGCGGCGTCCACCATGCGCTGATCCTCGGCCTCGAGGCCGATGAGCACGTCGGCGATCTCGTTGTTCACATGGGCCACGGCATCCAGCGTGCCCTTACCCAGATAGCGGCTCTTGTCGCAGTCGCGCAGCTCCACGGCCTCGAAAGCGCCCGTGGAAGCGCCCGAGGGAACCGCCGCGCGGCCGAAGGCGCCGTCTTCCAGCACGACTTCCACTTCGACGGTGGGGTTGCCGCGAGAATCGAGAACCTCGCGCCCGTACACATCGATGATGACGCTCATGTAGTGCCTCCTTGAAGGTTGGTTGATGCTTCTAATCAGCGTTCACCATCATAGCACGAACGACGCAAGCGCAAGCGCCCCGCGCGGGTTCATTCCGCACGGGGCGCATAAAACAGGGGTCGCTGCCGGGCCCAATCGGGCACCGCAACCAACAAGGACGACGGCTCTCGCCCTCAGACAGAGCCCCAACAACGGCGCAGAGGCGGGTTAATGGATGCCCGGCCACACGGCACCCGTGGCGGGCACGGGCACATCGCGGTTCTCATCGGTGGTCGGAATGACGCCGAACTCCTTCAGAAGGCCGTAGATGTCGGTATGCTCGATCTCCTTCAGGCCGCGCGACAGCAGAAGCTTCTCCAGCACGTTCATGTTCATGTCTGTTGCCGGCTTGCCGTCGCGCAGAAGCACCGTCGCGTTCAGCAGCACGCGCAGGTCGAACACGCTGCCCCACACCTCAGGCACGCCGCGGTCGATGTCGAGCAGCGTATATACCGCCTCCATGCCAGTGCGCATGGAGTACTCAGTGGTGAAGATGGTGTCGCGCGGCGTCTCGGCGAACTGGCCAATGAAGGCGAAGTTCACGGCGCCCTCAGGCACGACGAGCGGACGGTCGCCATCGGCGCGGGGCATGAAGAAGGCCGTGATGTAGGGCATCATGCAGGGCACCGTGTTCGCGGAATGCTCGGCCAGCTCCTCGATTTGCTCCTCGGGCACGCCCAGGTGGTACAGCCACTCCTCGCAGATTTCCTTGCCGGTGCAATCGCGCATGGGCTTCTTCACGTAGTCGCCGGGCACGTCGGTGAACAGGCCGTAGAGCCACACGCACACCTGCCCCTCGGGCTGGGCGCGGAACTGCGGCTGGCGGTTGATGGTCCAGGAGAGCAGCCAGCTGGAGTCCTTCACCGACACGATGCCGCCCGTGACAACGCCGCCGGAAAGCGGGTCGCGCTTGCAGATGGCCTCGATATAAGGCAGGATCTTCTCGTCCAGCGTGGTCACCGTGGCGCTTTCCCAGTTGCTCTTCTCCGGGTCGCCGCAGAACTTCTCGGGACGGCCGAACTCCGGCGACTGGGCCGCGATCCTCTTCCACAGATCCCAGCCATCGCCGGGAGTGAGCTCGGGGGCGAAACGGGCGGGGGCGTCCTGGCTGCCGAAGGAGGAGTGGGCCACCAGGCTGCCGGGCGTGATGAAGACGAGGTCGTTTTCCGTGAGCGGAATGGTCTCCTCGCGCGCGAGGTCGACCGCCGGGGCCGTCTTGCCGTCGGGCTGCACGCCCTCGGCCGCGTCCACCGCCGCCGGGCCGTCCTCGCGCACCAGCCGAATCTCCGTAGCCAGCTTCCGGTCATCGTCCTTAGCGTCATCGCAGCTGAAGCGCACATCAGTCACGTGGGTGTTGAACTGGAAGTCGACGCCGTGGGACTCAAGATAGTTCACCATGGGCAGGATCATGGACTCGTACTGGTTGTACCGGGTGAAGCGCAGAGCCGAGAAGTCGGGCAGGCCGCCCAAATGGTGCACGAAGCGGGTGACGTAGCGCTTCATCTCAAGGGCCGAGTGCCAATTCTCAAAGGCGAACATGGTGCGCCAGTACAGCCAGAAGTTCGAGTTCAGCACCTCATCGGAGAAGTACTCGGTGATGACCTTGTCCTGCAGCTCCTCTTCCGGGGTGAAGAACAGGTTCATGATTTCCATGCAGGCTTTGTCGGACAGGTTGAACTTGTTGTCAGTATGGGCGTCCTGGCCGCGATCCTGCGTGGCGCGGCACAGCGAGTAGTTCGGATCGCGCTTGTTCAACCAATAGTAGTAGTCGAGCACCGATACCGACGGATCCTCGATGGAGGGAATGTCGCGGAACAGATCCCACATCACCTCGAAGTGGTTGTCCATCTCGCGGCCGCCGCGCATGGTGTAGCCCAGCCCCGGGTAATCCCAGCCGTCGCAGCCGCCGCCGGCACGCGGGTCGCGCTCCAGGATGTGGATCTTCTCGCCGCGCATCCGTCCGTCGCGCACGAGAAAGCACGCCGCCGCCAGGCCTGCCAGGCCGCTGCCGATAATGTAGGCCTGCTTGTTTTCCACGCCCTCGGGCGGAAGCGGATGGGCGAAGGCCTCGTAGTTGCCGCTGGAATAGTACATAGCGCACGTCCTCTCTGGTCGGGTTCAATGCTTACCTTCCATCATGCGGCCGCTCCGCGCGCCCGCATCCGTCAACAAGATTCCGTTGCGCCCCCGTTAGCTGGCAGTAACCTGGCGAAACGCGAAAGGCCGTACTATAATGGCTCGCTGTGACTGAGAAGAGACATATCCCGGGCTTCGTGTACAAGCTCATGCTGCTGGCGGCCACCATTATTTGGGGGTTCGCCTTCGTGGTGATGAAGGACGCCGTCGACGTGCTGCCCCCGGCCCAGCTCATCGGCGTGCGCTTCTTCCTGACGGGACTGCTCATGGCCGCTGTGTTCCATCGGTCGCTTAAGGGCGCGCTGAACGGGCCGTGCCTTAAGGCGGGGCTCGTGCTGGCCGTCGTGACCTTCCTCGCGTTCTGGGTGCAGACGGTGGGGCTCGCCGACACCACGCCGGGCAAGAACGCCTTCCTTACGGCCACTTACTGCGTCATTGTTCCCTTCATGCTGTGGGCCGTCGCCGGCAAGCGCCCCACCTTCGCCAACGTGGGCGCCGCCGCTCTCTGCATCACGGGCATCGGGCTCGTGTCGCTCACCGCCGGCTCGCTCGCCTTCGAGTTCGGCGATGCCATGACGCTTCTGTGCGCCGTCTTCTTCGCGGCGCAGATCATCGCCATCGCGCGCTATTCGAAGCGCTTCGACGTGCTCGCGCTCACCGTGTACCAGTTCCTCTTCGGCGGCATTGCGGGACTTGTCGTCGGCGCTCTCACCGAGCCGGCGCCGAACCTGGCGGCCCTCACGCCGGAATTCGCCTTCAACCTGTTCTACCTCGTGGTGTTCGCCTCGGGGCTGTGCTACCTCTTCCAGAACGTGGGGCTCGTCCACGTGTCGCCGGCCCAGGGGTCGCTTCTGCTGTCCCTGGAATCGGTTTTCGGCGTGCTGGCCAGCGTGCTGTTCTACGGCGAGGTGGTCACCGGGCGCATGGCGGTCGGTTTCGTCCTCATTTTCGCCGCCATCCTGATAAGCGAGCTGGCACCGACACGGGCAAAGCGCGAGAAGCACCCGAAGACGAGCGAATCGTCCGATGCCCCTAAGTCGCGCAGCATTCCGATAGTCGACGAGGACGACAGCGACCTTGTCGCAAGCTCCTAGGGAATAAGCGCGAAGGCAGCGCAGGCGACAACGCCGACGAGGAGGGCCGCCCCGTCGCCAAAGGCGAAACGGCGCCCGTCAAGCGACGTCGGCACGCCGGAAGCTCCGTAGCAGCGCGCCTCCATAGCGGATGCCAGGCGATCGGCCCGACGGAAAAGCCCCACGAACAGCGGCACCATGAGGCCCCCATAGGCTCGCAGGCGCCGCACGAGCCCTGCGCCCTCGAAGGCAGCTCCCCGCGAGGCCTGGGCAGCCCTCACGGCCCTCAGCTCCTCGGAAAGCAGCGGCATGAACCGCAGGGCGATGGAAAGCGACATCGTGAAGTCGCGTACGGGCAGCCCCAGACAGCCCAGGGGGGAGAGCAGCCGGCGCAGCGCCTCGGAAAGCTCTGCAGGCGTGGAAAGCGCCGTGAGCAAAAGACTCGCCCATACCAGCAGAAGCAACCGGAGGGCCACCGCGATTCCCGCAAGCCACCCAGAGGCTGCAACATTGTAGACGAGCAGGAAGCCGACAAGGAGGTAGGCGAAGGCCCCTTCGCGCAGCAGACGGGCAACGGGGACGTCCCCGACGGAGGCCACGGCCGCCAGCAGCGCAGCCGCCACACCCAGACCCAGAAGGTTTTCCGTGCAGAAAAGCGCCACGGAATAGGCCACGAGCAGCCCGATCTTCACACGGGCGTCCACGGTGCGCAGTGTCCCTTTCGCACCGATGCGCGTGGCACGGCGAGCTTCGCCGGCGCCGCATCTCGCACCGCCTGCGCGTTTCGCAGCGTCTGCGCGAGCAGCACCGGCGTCCCCCTTCTCGGATGCGACAGAATATATCGAGGCTTTTTCCATGTCGCCAGTATCCCACAGAACCCCCATCGTCACGGATGCCATCCCTCCCCCATCGGCCAGACACCGGTGAGCGCTCGTGTTTTGTGCAGAGGCGCAAAAGAAGGCGCCCCCATGCTCAAGGGGGCGCCTTCTTTCAATTCCGTCAAGCCATCCCGCGGGCTCCTGTTAAGGAAGAGCCCAGGCTTGGTGGAGTCATCATGAAGCCGGCGAGTTAGCGAACCGGCCTCGAATCGGCGAGCCGCACGGCCCGCATGCAGATGTTAGAGCGATTGCTCAGCCGCAATCTCAGCCTGCTCGAACTCAAAGGCAGTCTCCGCATCCTCGGCGGCAGCCTGCTCGTTGCCCAGCGCGTCATCGTACTCGGTGGACATGGTGGCCTCGGCCACAACCTGCTGCTCGACGCGCTCGAGATCCTTGGCGGCATCTTCGGCCTTGGCGGCCTCGGTCGCAACGAACTCCTCCATCAGCGTATCCTTGTCAGCCATGATCCGGCTCCTTTCAATCGGTGCGATACCCATGTACTTACACTGCAGGAGCAAGATCGGTTGCCCTTGCAAGGAGTATTCTATGGGCCTCAGCAGCAAGGTAAACTTGAGCGAGCCGATAGTAATTCAGAGGTTGGACGCGCGTTGCCTTGCCGTCATGAGACCCGCGCCGCAAGTCATACCGCGCTTGCGGCAAGGGGCGACCGAGGTCGCCCCCTACGGGAGGAAACGCAGAGAAGCCGCCCGAGGGCGGCTTCTCCGGTATAGAACGATGCTTCCACGCTCCGCTTTTGCGGCTGGCGGGCGCGCGGCGCACCCGAAGTTCCCAGTCGAACGATTACTCGCTCTTGACGTCGGCCTTCTCTTCCTCAGCCTTCTCCACCTCGGAGGTCTCGACCTCCTTGGCAGCCTCGGCCTCGGCCTTCTCGGCTTCCTCCTTGGCGGCCTCGGCGGGATCACCGGCGGTCTCCTCGGTCTCGCGGAACGCCTCGGCCTCTTCGGCCTTCTTCTCCTCGACGGCCTCGACCTTCTCGGCATCGGTCATCTCGGCGCCGTTCTCGGCAACGGCCTCGGCGGCGTCTACAGCCTCGATCTGCTCGACGGTGCCGTCGGCCTCGAAGCCCAGATCCTCGGCGAGCTCCTCGGACTTGTCGGCCTTCTTGGCGACCTTCTTCGGGGCAGCCTTCTTGGCAGCGGCCTTCTTCTCGGCAGCGGCCTTGCGCTCGGCCTTGGGCACGCAGGGCTCGGTCACGAGCTCCATGATGACCATAGGGGCGTTGTCGCCCTTGCGAGGCCCGAGCTTCATGATGCGGGTGTAGCCGCCGGGACGATCCTGGAACATGCCCTGGGCGACCTTCTCGAAGATCTCGCGGACGAGCTCCTTGTCGTTCAGGTAGGCGATGGCCAGACGGCGGGAATGCAGGTCGCCGCGCTTGGCCCAGGTGATCACCTTGTCGACCTGCGGGCGGATCTCCTTGGCACGGGACTCCACCGTCTTGATGCGGTCGTTCAGGAACAGGGCGGACACCAAGCTGCGCTTCATAGCCTTAGTGTGGCTATAGTCGGTGCCGAGCTTGCGACCCTTCTTGTTGTGTCTCATAACTCTTTGTCTCCTAAAGCTTCAAATTGAGGTCCATGGAAATGAGCTTGTCCTTCACTTCCTCGATGGACTTCGCACCAAAGTTCCGAATGTTGAGCAGGTCGTTCTCGGAGAACTCGACGAGCTGGCGCACGGAATGGATGCCCGCGCGCTTCAGGCAGTTGTAGGAGCGGACGGAAAGGTCCAGATCCTCGATCTGCTTGTCAAGCTCGGCGTTGGACTCCTGACCCTCCGGCGCGAAGATGGAGGGAGCCTCGCCCTCTTCCTCTTCGCCGGTGGAAGCCAAAGCCAAAAACGCGCCCATGTACTGGTTGATGATGTTGGCCGCGCGGCACACTGCCTCAGTGGGAGCAAGCGAGCCGTCGGTCTCCACCTCGAGAACCAGCTTGTCGTAGTCGGTGCGCTGGCCCACGCGGGTGTCCGTCACGTTCATCGTGCAACGGCGCACCGGCGAGAACAGCGAGTCCACATGGATGATGCCGATGGGGTCCTCCGTGCGCTTGTTGCGCTCGGCGGACACGTAGCCGCGGCCGACACCGATGCGGATGGTCATGTCCAGCTGGCCGCCATCGGCCACCGTGGCGATGACGTGATCGGGGTTCACCAGGTTGAACTGGCCAGGCACCTCCAGATCGGCGCCGGTCACCGTGCAGGGGCCCTCGGCGAACACGTGGGCGGTCGCCTCGTCGGCCTCGTCGGACACCTGGGAGAACACCAGGCCCTTCACGTTCAGCACGATGTCGGCGATGTCCTCGATGACGCCTTCCGCGGTAGTGAACTCGTGCTGGACGCCCTCGATCTGGATGGCGGTGGCCTTAGCCCCGTCCAGCGAGGAGAGCAGCACGCGACGCATGGAGTTGCCCAGCGTGTTGCCATAGCCGCGCTCGAGCGGCTCGACGATGTAGCGGGCAACGGTGTCGTTGACTTCCTCCGTGGTAACGGTAGGCCTCATGAACTCTGTCATGTATGGGTAGCCTCCTAAAAAAGTCGCGATTATTTCGAGTACAGTTCGACGATGAGCTGCTCGTTGATGTCCAGATCAATCTGGTCGCGCGTCGGGAGGGACAGCACGCTGCCCTGCAGCTTCTCGATGTCGATCTCCAGCCATGCCGGGACCTGAACGCGCTCGTTGGAGACCAGAGCGCTCTTCACCACGAGAAGCTCCTTGGCCTTGGGGGCCACCGAGACGAGCTCGCCGGGACGCACGCGGAAGGACGGGATGTCTACGCGGCGGCCGTTCACGCAGATGTGGCCGTGGGTCACCATCTGGCGGGCTTCCTTGCGGGTGCGGGCGAAGCCCAGACGGAAGACCACGTTGTCGAGACGGGTCTCCAGGATGGTCATCAGGTTCTCACCGGTCTGACCCTCCATGGACTTGGCGCGCTTGAAGTACCCACGGAACTGCTTCTCGAGCACACCGTAGATGAACTTGGCCTTCTGCTTCTCGCGCAGCTGCATAGCGTACTCGCTCTCCTTGCGGCGACGCTTGGGCTGGCGGATGGATTCCTTCTTGCTGGAGTAACCGAGCACCACAGGATCGATGCCCAGCTGACGGCAGCGCTTGAGAACCGGAGTTCTGTTGATTGCCATAATGTACGATCCTTTCAGTTACACGCGGCGACGCTTCTTGGGGCGGCAGCCGTTGTGCGGGATGGGGGTGCAGTCCTGGATGCTGGCCACTTCGAGGCCGGCAGCCTGCAGGGAGCGGATGGCGGTCTCGCGACCGGAACCCGGGCCCTTCACGTAGACGGCAACCTTCTTCAGCCCGTGCTCCATGGCCGTCTTCGCGGCGGCCTCGGCGGCCATCTGCGCGGCGAACGGCGTGGACTTGCGGGAGCCCTTGAAGCCCACGGTGCCCGCGGACTGCCAGGAGATCACGTTGCCCTGGGGATCGGTGATGGAGACAATGGTGTTGTTGAACGTAGACTTGATGTGAGCGGCGCCCACGGCAATGTTCTTACGCTCAGAGCGCTTGATGCGCGTAGTACGTACTTGCTTCTTAGCCACGGTTTGCTTACCTCACTACTTCTTCTTGCCGCCGATTTGCTTGCGCGGACCCTTGCGGGTACGGGCATTCGTGTGCGTGCGCTGGCCGCGAACGGGCAGGCCGCGACGATGACGCAGACCGCGATAGCAGCCGATCTCCATCAGGCGCTTCACGTTCTGAGAAACCTCGCGATGCAGGTCACCTTCGACCTTGAGGTTCTGCTGGATGTAATCGCGCAGCTTCGCGAGGTCTTCCTCGGAAAGGTCCTTCACGCGAATGTCGGGATCGACGCCGGTAGCGGCGATGATCTCTTTGGCCGTAGTGAGGCCAATGCCGTAAATGTAGGTCAAGGCGATCTCAATGCGCTTATTGCGGGGAAGATCGACACCAACGAGACGTGCCATGTTGTTCTAAAGTCCTTTCTTCCTAGCCCTGACGCTGCTTATGGCGCGGATTCTCGCAGATGACGAGGATCTTGCCATGGCGTCGGATGATCTTGCACTTGTCGCACATCTTCTTGACCGAGGGACGTACCTTCATGTCGTTTCCTTTCGGTATGCGGATCGTTCTATACGTGCACGCCCAGCCGCTGGCGAGTGTTTTCTCAGCTGTGACCGCGCGCGAAGGATCCGGGTCTTCGCGCGGGGGCGCCCTATGCAGGCCCTAAGGGGATTACTTGAAGCGGTAGGTGATGCGGCCGCGGTTCAAGTCGTACACCGACAGCTCCACGGTCACGCGGTCGCCGGGCAGGATCTTGATGTAGTGCATGCGCATCTTGCCGGAAATGTGGGCGAGGATGGTGTGGCCATTCTCGAGCTCCACCTTGAACATCGCGTTGGGCAGGGCTTCGAGTACCGTGCCCTCGAGTTCGATTACATCTTCCTTAGCCAAAAGTTGCTCCTCCAAAACGGACTGATAAAGCAGCAACGCAAGATAGTACCAAAAAGGCAAGATGTTTTGAAGAAAAAATCGCACAAGGGCGTAAAAAACCAAAAAGCGGATTTGGCTTTGAAAATGACCTGCTTGTCAGGCCTGCGGTCGAGCCGCGCAGCTCTCGGAGATCAACCGGAGCCGCCAGGTATTGTTCGCGCTGCCTCGCGCGGCCGCCTTGTCGGCAATTGGGTATGCTAGCACAGGTGCGCCCCTCGATGCAAGCGGGAGGCGCACCTTGGCAGATAAAACAAGGGGGCGGCGCGCCCAGATGAGACAACAGGGAACCCAGGCGCGCACCCCTACACGAAAAGATGGTCGACGGCTACTCGCTCAACCAGCGCAGGGTGCGGCTGCTTTTCTTCGCGAGGATGACCAGGGCGATGATGACGATATCGACGATGAAGCCGAACACGAACACATTCTGGAACACGCCGGTGGCCTCGTAGATGGACATCATCAGCGGAATGCCCAGGCTAGCAACCAGGTAGCCGCAGCTGGTGATGCGCGAGAAGATCTTCTCGAAGTCCCTCATGCCGAAGATGGAGAGCGCGAAGGTGGAATAGCCCACGCCGGTGATGGCGTACATGGCGTCGTTCAAACCAGCGCCTACGCACGAGCCTACCACCGACTCGCTGCTGAAGTACAGCACCACGAATGACACCATGGTGATGCCCGTCCACAGCACCATGGCGCGCGTCGAGCCGAATTTATCGCTGGTGGCACCCGCCAGGGGGTTAAAGACAATGTCGCAGAGGCTCGCCGAGGACACCATCAGTCCGCCCACCACCGCGCCAAGTCCCACCACTTCGGCGTAGGTTGGAAAAATGGCGTTCATACAGGCCGTCCCTTGGCACAGCATCACCACGCCCACGCAGAGGAGGAACGGCACGCTGCGGAACGCTGCGGCTGCCGGCACGCCGGGCGCGGTGCTGGGAGCCAGGGTTTTAGCGCGCCCAGCCGCTTCCTCGTACCCGTAAGGCAGAAGCCCCTTATCTTCAGGGCGATAGCGGATAACGAAGACGATGGCAGGCAGCGCCAGGCATGCGGATGCCGCGGCGAGCACGAAATATGAGGAGCGCCAGCCAATGGCCTCGATAATGGTGGCGAACAAAGGGCTTGCCACGGCGCAGTACAGCGCCTGGATGGCCCACACCACGCCGATGGCGAAGCCGGTCTTCTTCGCGAACCAATTACCCATGGTGGGCGTGACGGTAACGGTGCTGGTGGCCGCCAGCCCGAGACCGACGAACACACCGGAGACATACCACATCCAGGGCTCATCGTAGAAGGCCATGGCCACAGTGGCCAGCACCTCCATGGCCACGGCCGCGATCAGGATGACCGGCAGTTTCACGCGCGTGAGCAAATTGCCCACCAGGGGCATGGCCAGGCCCATGCACACCATTTCTATGGTGGTATAGAGCGTCAGGGTAGAGAGTTCGCAGCCGATGTCCGTGCTGACAGGATAGAACCACTGCGCGCCCACCACCGAGAACGAGCCGATGGTGCCGCTCATCATCAGACCATAGGCAATCATCACAAGCCATGCATAGTGGGGCTTATTCCCCTGTTCAACGGTTTTCGCAGATGTCATTGCATCCAACTCCGTTTCTAAGCTCGAAGATTCGTTTCCAAAGTCGATCTCTCACAGCTGCGAGATTACATAGGACCGGTACTCGAAGGCCTTGTCGGCAATGGGCAGCGGGAACGTGTCGAAGGTGTGCGTGAGGCCCGTGAGCACATGGAGCTCGACGGGAACGTGAGCCGCCATCAGGCGCTTCGCGTACTCGATGGTTTCGTCGCGGAACAGGTCGAGCTCGCCCACCTCCAGGAAAGCCGGCGCCAGGCCCTCGAAGCTCTCGTTGCGCGCCGGGGCCTCGCAGGGCAGCACTTCATCGGTTCCCCGGCGCTCGCCCAGCACGGCCTCCCAGGCCATCTTGTTGTTCTCCGCGAACCACACGTGTGCAAGGCCGTCAAGCTCATCGTCGCAGGCCACGGTTCGGTCGTCCAGCATGGGGTAGATGAGAATCTGCTTGGCCAGCGGCACGCCTCTGTCGCGCGCGAGGATAGCGGCCCCCGCCGCAATGCCCGCGCCGCCGCTGTCGCCCATGATGGCAACGCGGTGCGCATCGATGCCCAGCTCGTCCGCATGGCCGATGAGCCACAGGTACCCGTCGAGGGCATCCTCGGCCTGGGGGCGCGGATGCTCGGGCGCCAGGCGGTAGCCGATGGACAGAAACGGCACGCCGCTTAGGGCCACATAGCGCGAGATATCCGCGTCCATCTCGTCGATGCCCATGAGGATCATGCCGCCCCCGTGGACGTACATCACCGCCGAGCGCGCGTCCGACCCCTCCTTCCGGTACCAGCGGGCCCGCATGGGATAGCCGTCGGCCGTCTCAATCTCCACATCACGCGCCACGACCCCCTCCGCCAGCGGCAAGTCCCGCATCTCGGCGTAGAGGGGGTCGGCGAACGCGCGCATTTCCTCAAGGGTTCCCACGAACTTCTCCGCAGGCGGGAAGCCCGCGGGGTCGTCTACGAGCTCCTGGAGCTCGGGATGGTAGCGATAGGTCATTCCCCTCATCCTCTCCTTTTCTCGAGAATCGGAAAACGCGAAAAGCCACCTGCCCGGCACAAGGGCAGGTGGCTTTGGGGCTTACTCCTGCGGGGCGGCCTCGGCGGCAACCTCGACGGTTTCCTGGGGCAGCTTCGCGGACTGCTTCTCGCCCACCAGCAGGCATACGATGATGATGGCGCAGACGATGAACCCGAAGACGAACACGTTCTCGAAGGCACCGGTAACCTCGTAGATCTTCATCATGATGGGCACGCCCAGGCTGGCGACAAGATAGCCGAACATCATGACCGTGGAGAAGATGCGCTCATAGTCCTTCTTGCCGAACCAGGCCATGGTGAAGGTGGCTAGGCCCACGCCGCAGAGCGCGTACATGACATCGTTGATGCCCGCGCCCACGATGGCCAGAATGGGGCTGTTCACGCTGAAGTACAGGATGACGAACGACACCATGGTGACCACGGTCCAGCCGATGAACGACTTGGTGGGGCCGAACTTGTCGGCCGTGGTGCCCAGGATGGGATTGAGAGCGATATCGGCAAGGCTTGCCGCCGTCACCATGAAGCCGCCCACAATGGCGCCAAGGCCAACTACCTCGGCATAGGTGGGGAACACCACGTTCATGTTCGAGATGGTCATGGACATCATGACCACGAGGACGGCCATCACGAAGGGCACCGAGCGCAGGGCCAGTTTGTAGGGCACGCCGGTCTCGGCGACCGCGCCACCCTCTTCCTCAACGGCGTTCGGGTCGTAGCCGTAGGGCAGCATGCCCTTGTCCTCGGGACGATAGCGAATGACGAAGATGGTGAAGGGCAGGGCCATGACCGCGGCGATGATGGCCAGCACCACGTAGCTCATGCGCCAACCGAGCATCTCGATCATGTTGCTGAAAATGGGGCTCGCCACCGCCACAAAGATACTCTGGATGGTGAAGATCATGCCAATGGCGAAACCGGTCTTCTTGTGGAACCAGTTGCCCAGGGTGGGCGCAGCGGTCACGGTGCTGGTGGCCGACAGGCCGAAGCCGATGGGCACAGCCGCCACAAACCACATCCACATCTCGGTGAACATGGACATGCAGGCGAAGGGAACGAGCTCCAGCAGCACGGCCACGGTCATGAGCACCGACAGCTTGATTTTGCCCGATGCCATGATCTTGCCGCAGATGGGCATGCCCAGCGCCATGAACACCATGGATAGCGTCACGTACAGGGTGAACGATGACAGATCGAAGCCCAGCTCCTCGCACACCGGATAGTAGAACAGGCCGCCCATGACGGTGATGGCGCCGATAGTGGCGCACATGACCATGCCAAAGCCGACCATGACGAGCCAGGCGTAGCCGCTTCCGCTTTTCTTTGCTACTTCAGTAGACATGCTTTCTCCTTACGGGAACGGCGGGCAGCCGCGCGGGCCGCCCGCCCGTGGTGAGTCGACGACTAGATGCCCAGAACAGCGGCCAGGCAGGCCTTGATGGTGGGCTGGCGGTTGCCGGCCTCGCGGAAGATCTCGCTGGCGTGCTTCTCGAAGCACTCGTCGGAGATGCAGATGCCCTCGGTGAGGATGCGGCGGTCGCGCTCGTTCTTGGCCTCGGCCAGGAACTTCTGCATCAGCTTCATGTCGGCGTTGTGGTAGGCCGGCAGCATATGCATGACCAGGCAGTCGGGGTTCTTCACGTAATCTTCCATCAGGTCGCTCGTCACGCGGTAGGGCTCCATGATGTCGGAGTGGCGCAGCCACGCGTCGTAAGAGTACTCCAAGCTCGTCCAGTCGCCGGTGGCGGCCAGGTCCTCGTCGTGCACGTCGGGGTTCTGGTAGATCCAGCACTCGGTGGTCACCACGTCCATGCCCTTCAGCTTCTCCTTGTCGGAGGTGAGCACGATCTCGTTGTTCGGTGCCCACTTGTCGAACAGGTCCTCGATGTTCTCCTTGAAGGAGTCGCACAGCTGGTAGCGCTCGTCGTCGGGGCCCACGGCGTAGAAGTCCATGCCCAGAAGCGCGCACAGGCGGCCGTACCACATGGCGGTGGTGGCGCAGTTGCCCACGAAGGCCAGCTTGCGGCCCTTCAGGTTGCCCAAAAGCTCCTGCATGGTGAGGGCGTCGGCCAGCATCTGGGTGGGATGGTCGCCCTCGCAGCAGGCGTTGATGACTGGAATGGTGGCGATGTCGGCCACCTCGCGCACGTAGGCCTCCTCGCGCTGGGCGCGCAGCACGATGGCGTCGTACATCTCGCTGAACACGCGGATGGAGTCCTTCACCGTCTCCTTGTTGCCGAAGTGCGAGTTGGACAGGTAGGTGAAGCCCAGGCCCAGGTCATGGCAGGAGGTCTCGAAGGCGCAGCGGGTGCGGGTCGACTCCCACTCGAAGTGGGCCACCACGTTCTTGTTGTGGAAGCGGGCGTGATCGACGCCGGTCATCTTCTCGGCCTTCAGCATCTTGGACAGATCCAGCAGGTACTGGAACTGGTCGGGGGTCATGTCGCCGATGTTGATGATGTCCTTTCCTACGAAGTTGTTAAGCATGGGTGAGATTCCTTTCCTCTTGTTTTCTTCCCTTGCGAACTCACGTTATTGGGGCATTGCCACGTTCTTGGTCCAGCAGTGCACGCCGCCGCCGAACAGGTTCAGGCAGTACGTGTCCAGCATGACGACCTCGCGGCCGGGGAACACGCTCTCGAGCACCGCCTTGGCGCGCTCGTCCTTCTCCTTGATCTTCGGATCCATGCCCTCGTGCCAGTAGCGCTGGCCCAACACCACGTCGTTGCACACGAGGAAGTTGCAGTAGCTGCAGGAGTTGACGAAGCAGTAGTCGCCCTCGGGCCACGGGGTGCCGTCGAAGGCCACGCCGCCGTTCTCGTCGAAGAACTGCTTCCAGCCCATGACCGTGGGGTTGTCCTGGCTGCCGCGAAAGATGAGATGCTCCGGGAAGGGCATGCGCACGATCTTCAGCGGGCGGCCGTCGGGCAGCGTCTCGTTCTTGAGGATCTCGTAGGCGGCGTCGATGCGGCGCTTGTTCTCGGCGCTGACAGGACTCTCGGCGGCCTCCTCGTCGGTCACCTCGGCCAGAAGCACCGTGTCCTCGCCCACGAAGCGGCAGTACTCGTCGGCATGGGCGGCGAAGGAGCCGGGCCATACGAGCGTGCCGTCGGCCAGCTCGTCGATGGGCCCCTTGCGTATGTCGTCGTCTTCGAGCAGCGGCTGCGGGATCCAGATGATCTTGTCCAGGTTCCACACGCGCTTGTACTCCTGCTCGATCTCTTGTTTGGTGTACTCGGGATTGCGCTTGTTGACCTCGGTGTCCTCCACGGCGATCATCACTCCGGCGCCATTGAACTCGCGATTGCCGCCTTCGGACACCATATCGGAGTTAATGGCATCGAACACATCCAGGTCGATGGCCATCTGTGCCCCGCAGCGACGGGCCAGCTGCTGGGCAGGCTCCATCTTGTCGTTGTTGGAGTAGTTGCTCCAGCGCATGTTCACAGCCAGCGTGTTGCCCTCGTCGTCGATCATGACATCGGGGCCGTTGTCGCGGATGGACACGCTCCAGTCGTCGAACTGGGTGAAGCGGATGAAGGGGCTGAACTTCTCATCCCCGTTGTCAGCGGCGGTGTTGCGCTGACCCTCGGTATCGGGGTCGGACACATCCACACCCGCATCGGCCAGCATCTGCTTGCAGGCCTCAAGGGAGGTCTCGCAGCCGCAGTTCACATGAACGTTCACGTGACCCAGCAGATTCTTCACCACCTCGACGAGCACCTCACGACCCTTGTCGCCGTCCTCACCGGCGCAATAGTCGGGAAGCCAGTTGATGAACACGTCGGTCTGCGGTTCGAACTCTCCCGGGAATCGGAACTTCTCAATTTCCACTTGCTGCTCCTTTCGTCCTGCCCGCGCTCTTGCGAACGCCCCTCTTGTGCCTTACTTACTGTAAGTAAGGCAAACTATAGTGACCTTCCCGCTCAAAGTCAATGGATTTTTTTACAATGTGTAAGTTTTTTTACACGCTGTAAAGATTTCAGGTAATATATAGGCGATCGAAAAAGCTTCGAGCGAACGAGTCTATTGGTTGCAGAGCGAGGAAAACCCCATGTCAACACGAGATCAAATACTGGAAATCGCCTATCGGGCCTTCGCGGAGAAGGGCTACAACCACACCTCCATGGGAGCCATCGCCGAAGAGCTCGGCATCACGAGGCCGGCCCTCTACTACCACTTCTCTTCCAAAGAGGACCTGCTGCTGGCCACCTACGAGATGATCGACCCGCTCATCAACGTGAGCGCCGACGAAGCGCTCGGCTGCACGGAGCCCGCCGAGTTCAAGCAGGCCTTCGCGGCCCTCATTGCGAGCATCACCAGCAATTTGCGCAACGATGAGCAGCGGGCCCGGTTCGTTGCCACCGTCGAATCGACGTCGGGGCAGATTCCGGCCATCACCGAGAGCGCCCAGGCCCAGTACGACGAGACCTGCGCCATATTCGCAACTGCGCTGGAGCATGGAAAGGCAATCGGTGCCGTTTCGGCCGATATGGACATCGATGCGGCCAAGCAGTACTTGGGCATCTTCATCTACGGCATCGGCGACATCATGCTCCGCGGCTGCAAGATCAACATGAAAGCCACCCGTGACATGGCCTTGAAAGCCATCTTCGGATAGGGTCCTTCCCTACTCCACGTACCCTTTCTGGAGCTTGCGGGCCAGTTGCAGGCCGCGGGCTACGAAGCCCTGGCCGTATTCCTCGCGGATCTTCCAGGCGTAGCGAGTGTGAGGGTCCTCGAACTTCAGGCGCTGGAAGGCCAGGCATTCGTGGACCGAGGTGCCGAAGTCATCGAAGAACGCTTCCATGGCATCGATGATACGCTTGGCAGCCTTCACCACCGAGCAGGCGGTGCCGTCGGGCATGACGATCTTCACGGTCTTCAAATCGTAGTGGGCGGCGTTCTTGAAGTTTTGCACGGCCTGCACCTGGTCCTTCACCGTGAGGTTCGCCGGCGCTTGGGCGGCGGCCCATACCAAAAACAGCTGGCTGAACAGCACGTCGCGCTCGTCGATACCGGAACGGACGAGCGGGTTCAAGTCCACCATGCGCAGCTCGATGTGGCTGATGCCCTCTTTTAAGCCCTCCAGGCTGTAGGGGCCGAAGTTTTTCAGCCGGATGGGGTAATAGAGCTCGGAGGGGTAGCGAATCATGCCGCTGTCGATGTAGGACTGGATGGAATCGGCGTAGGCCGCCGCACTCGTATAATCGAGAATGGGCGCGAAGAAGTTCCAGTAACCGAGCTCCGAACAGCGTACGGTGGCCAGGCCCTGGAAGAGGTCGCCGCCGATGCGGCCCTTCTCCACGAAGGAGGAGTCGCACACCGGGCTCGCGGCCATGACCGCGGTGAGAATCCAACTGTAGGCCACGCAGTTCTCGGCCAGGCGCACGTAGAACTGGTCGCGGTAGGCCTCGAAAATGGCGGGGGCGTCGGGACTCTCCGCGCGGGCGAGCTCGTAGTCGGCACGCAGCAGCGCCTCGCCGAAAGAGTAGTTCAGGTGAATGCCGGAAAAGGCCATCTTGTAGCGGCCGTAGCGGTCGGAGAGGTACTCGCGGTATTCCGTCTTGCCGGCATCGTCGCCGAAGTACTGGGCGATGGGGATGTCCTTCTCGTTCAGGATATAGGGCGGGTTCGAGAAGGGCCACAAAAGCTCGCGCTCGGGCAAATTCGCGATGGCCCGCTGCACGAGGCCGTTGTAGTGCTCCAGCGATTGGATCGCCTCGGCCGGCGTGGCGCACACCGGCGTGTTCACTTCCACCTGGTTCTCGGAGAAATCGCGCACGATGTGCACGTCGTCGGCGAAGTCGGCCGGCGTATGGGCGAGAAAGCCGCCGCCGTCGATGCGCAGCGACTCTTTCTCCAGGCCGAAGCCGCCCTCCAGCAAGTGGGCGCGAACTGATTCATCGTGGGCGTGCAGCATGGTTGCCTCCCGAAATGCGTCGGGCGTCGACGCGACGCCCTGAAGCGGCGGCCATGCGGCCCCGCTATCCCTGATGTTCACGGTTAAGTTTACCAGTTGCGACTTCTCTCTCGCGAAACACCATCGCATCGCTACTATTCTGCAACCCTGCATCCCGGCGCTTTGTCGCACCGACGCGCCGACACCGCGGCACACCGGCACGTCGACGCTCTGGGCCTCCGATGCCTCCAATTGTGCAAAACACAGTAGTTCTCGTAGTGCGGAACGCACGTTCTTCAAGAATGAAGACACGTTTTCCCAGGTCATACTTTTCACAAACCCCTCATCCAACACCTCCAATTACGAGATCTGCCGTGTTTTGCACAAAAACGGGGATGCCCCGTGGGCCAATTGCTCATTGACCGAAATCGCACGGAGCGTTAGACTATGCGATTGCGTAAAGAAGTGGGCCTTTAGCTCAGTCGGTAGAGCAGGGGACTTTTAATCCCAAGGTCGCGGGTTCGATCCCCGCAGGGCCCACCACTTTTCGTTCGATACGGCACTGGGGTATCGTCCAACGGCAGGACTCTGGTTTTTGGTACCAGCTACCTAGGTTCGAATCCTAGTACCCCAGCCATTTTCCGCACAAGCAAGCCGCTCTCCGGAGCGGCTTTTTCATTGCCTGCTGAGAGACGGAGACGCAACCGCGAGAACCCTCCCCTACCGCGCGCCCTTCTCTGTTTTGGCGACAACGAGGAACAGGGCCAGGGCGAGCGCGCCTACGACGGCCATGCAGAGGTACAGATTCGCGTACCCTATGAGCGGCGCCACGATGCCGAGCAAGATAGGGCCCACACCCACGCCCACGTCGAGCAGCATGTAGAAGGTGGCGTTGGCGACCGACAGGCGCGCATCGCTCGTCACGCGCACGGCCATAGCCAACCCGCACGACTGCACGGTGCCCACGCCGAAGCCGAGCAGGGCCGCAGCCCCCAGGATCATCCAGTCGTTGGCCGCGAAGGCGAGCACCACCATGCCGAGCGCGAAGGACACGAACGCCGGCACCATGACGGGATGAGGCCCCACGCGGTCGAAGGCGCGGCCGGTGAAGGGGCGCGTGACGAACATGGCCAGCGCGTACACGACGAAGAACACGCTGGCGGCCCGGGCCAGGCCGATCTCAGTGGCGTAGGGCGTGAGGAACGTGAGCAGGCTGGAATAGCCGAAGAACAGAAGGCCGCACACCACCGAGATGGGCAGTACGCCGGCTTCCACGAAACGGGCGAGCGGCGAATGCTCCACCTTGGCGGCGACCTTCTCTTCCAAATGAGTGGAGGGCACGCGGGTAGAGGCCGCCAGCGCCTCGTCGCGGTTGGCGGCGGCATCTTCGCGCGCCTCCTCGTCCGGGGCCTCCGCCACCGCACCGGCCACGGCATCGGCGGCCGCTTCCACCTCGGCCTCGGCGGCCGCTTCGCTCCCCTTCACCTTCGTGGAAGATGCGGGGCGCAGAAGCAGCGCCGCCGGAATGGAAAGAGCCACGAGCACGCTCGCCACAACGAACACCACCGGATAGCCGAAGTTGTTCGCCAGGAAAATGCCCGCAAAGGGCCCGATGGCGCTGCCAAGGGTGATGGACAGCATAAAGTACCCGATGCCCTCGCCCTTGCGCTCGGGCGGCACCACGCTGGTAATGACCGTAGCGATGGTGGTGGAGCACACGCCGTAGGAGAACCCGTGGGCCAGACGCACGCCGATGAGCGCGCCCACCGGCTCGTTCAGCAGGTACAACGCCGAAAGCGCCACCTCGGCGATGCACCCGACGATAAGCAGCGGCAGCCGTCCGAAGCGCTCCATCATCGGCGCGGCGGCGAAACGCGAGAACAGCGTGCCCACGATGAAGGCGCTGGCGCAGAAGGCAGCCACGGCGGCCGGCGCCTGGTACACGGTAAGCGCATAGGCGGTCATGACCACCATGAGCATGAAGTAGTTGCCGGCGATGAAGAAGTTCAGGAAGGTGCCAGCGATGAAGTTGCGCGTCCAGAGCGGTGCGGGCGCAGGCGCGGGCCTTTCGCAACGCGAAGGAATAGCAACCTTGGCAGCAGATGAGGCCATTAGCGGCAGTCGCCTTCTTTCGCGATGAGCACCGTCATGGGCGACTCCTTGGTGACGGCATAGCTCACGGAACCCAAAAAGCCCTTCACGCCGCCTTGGCCGCGACTGCCCATGATGATGAGGTCGCAGCCCTCCTCCTTCGCGCAGTTCACGATGAGGTCGGCCGGGGACGTGCCCTTGAGCACGCGCACCTCAGTCGGGTTCACCATATCGGCGGCGATGGCCTCCAGCTCCTCGCGAATGGCCATGGCGTCGTCCACCATGACGGTGTCCATGCCGGCGGCGGCCGAGCCCGACGAGAACAGGCGCATGACGTGCACGAGCACCACTTCTACCGCCGGGTTCTGGGCGGCAATCTCGCGCATCACCTCCAGCGCTCGATGGGAGGGGGCACTGCCGTCATAGGCGACGAGGATCTTCTTGCACCACATGGGCATCCTTTCTGCTTCGCGCATCGGCCCCGGCACCCCGTCGGGCAACAGGTAACCGAATCAAGTCCGCTTTCCATTGTAGACCCGCCAGCCTGCCGCCACCGATTCTTTGCAAAGTTGTTGCAATAGAAAAAGCCGCCCCCGTCTGACAGCGGAAGCGGCCCCACAACACAATTATTCGAAAGCATTGCGAGGCGGCCCGCCGTAGCCGCGGCGGCTCGCCTGTTCTTTACCATAGAAGGCGTCCGGCGAAAGCCAACGACCTTCCTCAGAAGGCCCCTACTCCGGCTCGACGAACGTGTCGCGGTCGGGGGCGAAGGACTGCATGGCCTCGATGGTGCGGGCGAACAGCTCGTCCAGCTCCCAACCGAGCATATCGGCGCCCGAGGCGATGACCTCGCGGCTCACGCCGGCGGCGAAGCGCTTGTCCTTGTACTTCTTCTTGAGCGACTTCACGTTGAAGTCCATGACCGACTTGCTCGGCCGCATGACGATGGCCGCCCCGATGAGGCCCGTCAGCTCCTCGGTGGCGAACAGGATCTTCTCCATCTGAAGCTCCGGCTTGGGCAGATCGGTGTTGTAGTCGGAGGTGTGCGACTGAATAGCGCGGATGAGCTCCGGCGTACCACCCGCCTCCTCGATGAGCGGCGCGGCGTACAGCGTGTGCTTCTCCGGCTCGTCGTCGTGCTCTTCCCAATCCAAGTCGTGCAGAAGGCCCACGATGCCCCAGAACTCCTCGTTTTCCGGATCGTACTCGCGGGCGAAGTAGCGCATGGTCTGCTCGACGGTCTCGCCGTGCTCGATATGGAACGGATCCTTGTTGTGGGCAGCGAGCAGTTCAGCCGCTTGCTCGCGGGTCATGCCGGCGGAAAGTGCGGTCATGGGCGTCTCCTCTCGTCTTGTTTGTCGCTTCCTGACACTATAACGGGGATGCACCCCCTTGCGCTATGGGGTGCGAAACAAAATTCCCTATGCCCACTTTAGTGCTCGAACAATCCACGTCCTTGTTTCGGGCAAGAATTTCGAGTTGTTAGACTCTCACTGTCGAGCAAAATGATCGTTCCGCCGTAGCATGATCCTGCTGCAGAGCAGTGACAAGGTTGCGACCTGGCCTTTTGCCCAGTTGCCTCGAGATGCGCAGTCGCCAAAGCGATCGACAGACCTGTTAGCGCGCTCCCTTATGTCTAACAACTCGAAATTATGCCCCGAAACGAGCCCCCAGGATTCCCGGGTGCCCGTTCTGGGGCAGCAATGCGAAGAGACCAGCAGCAGGATGCTTGCAGCTACGCGACCCGATTCTACGCGACCCGATTCTACGCGACCCGATTCTACGCGACCCGCTTCTTTCCGAAGATGGTCTTGCAGCCCTTGACGGCCAAGATGACGGCGAACACCATGAGCAGCACGCCGATGACCAGCTGCAGCACCGTGGCGGCATCCATCGTGCCGGCCGCCAGAAGGCCGATCTTGGCCCACACCGTCAGCGCCAGCGAGGTCAGCGTCACCACCATCATGAACGCCATGGGGAAGTAGAACATCTTGTTGTTGCGGCCGGCGTTACCCAGCCACGCGCACACAGCGAGCAACCCGAGCGCGGCCAGCAGCTGGTTGGCGGCGCCGAACAGCGGCCACACGAGCTGGTAGCCGGTCATGCCCAGCCCCACGCCGAGCACCACCGTGATGATGGTGGCGACCCAGGGGTTCACGAGCACCGCGCGCCAACCGGTAAGGTCGCTTGCCTCCATGCCGTGGGGCGTGAAAAGCTCCTGGAACATGTAGCGGCCCAGGCGCGTCGCGGTGTCGAGCGAGGTCAGGCAGAACACCGACACCGCCAAGACAAGCAGAGCGTAGGCGACCGACTCCGCGCCGGCGAGCCCGGGCACGCAGGCGAGCATCTGGGAGAGGCCCGCGGCGAAGACCTGGGTCGGCGAGGCGTAGGTGCCGTCCATGTAGCCCGAGAACACGAAGGCCACCGCGCACAGCGAGATGACCGCCACCAAGCACTCGAGCAGCATGCCGCCGTAGGCGATGGGCTGCGCCTCGGCCTCGCGGTCGAGCTGCTTGGAGGTAGTGCCCGAGGCCACGAGGCTGTGGAAGCCGGAGATGGCGCCGCAGGCGATGGTGATGAACAGCGCCGGGAACAGAAAGCCCGAGGCAGCCACCTTGGATGTGCCAGCCGCAGCGGAAAAGCCGGTGAATGCGGGAATGTCCAGCGAGGCGGCGTTGCCCATGACGCCGGCGCCGATGATACCGACAAGCGCCAGGGCGATCATGCCGTAGAGCAGATAGCTCGACAGGTAGTCGCGCGGCTGCAGAAGGATCCACACCGGGGCCACGGAGGCCACGAGGATATACAGGCCCACAAGGATCATCCAGGTGGTGTTGTCCAGCGCGATCACCGGCAGATTGTAGCCGAGGGCCACGACGACCACGATGATGGCCAGAGCTGAGACGATGTTCGCGGCCGCGGGGATCTTGCGACCACGGGTGATAACGCCGTAGATGACGGCTACCACGATGAACAGCACCGAGATCATGGCCGTGCGCATGTTGGCCAAATTCCCCGTCTCGACTGCCACGGCCTTGGCGGCGTCGTCAGTGGGCACCGGTGCCACAGCAAAGGTGCTCGCCACGATGGAGGCGAAGGCGGCCACCACCAAAATGAGCGTCAGGTACGAGAAGATGCAGAACAGCTTCTTGGCCGTGTCGTCGATGTTCTCGGCAATGACCGTCGCGAGCGTCTGCCCCTTGTGGCGAATGGAGGCGAACAGCGCGCCGAAATCGTGCATGGCGCCGAAGAAGATGCCGCCGATGAGCACCCACAGAAGCACCGGCACCCAGCCGAAGATGGCCGCCTGGATGGGGCCGTTGATGGGGCCGGCGCCGGCGATGGACGAGAAATGGTGGCCGAGCACCACGTAGGGCGCGGCGGGCACGTAGTCCTTGCCGTCCTCGAACTCGTGGGCCGGCGTGGGGCGGTTGGGGTCGATGCCCCACTGCTTGGCGAGCCAGCCGCCGTAGAAGACGTAGCCGCACACGAGAACCGCGATGGCTACCAAAAGGATGATCAGGGCATTCATAGCTTACTTCCTCTCTTCTCGCCCTGGGCCTCAAAGAGAGGGCGCGCGCCATCGCAGGCTCGGCCCTCCCTTCCTTCCGGAAACGCTGGGGCGGACGCGTCAAGCCGATGCCCATCGCGGACAGCGCCGCGCGCGGTGTTACGCGCAGCATCGCGCGCGCCGCCGCAACCAGCAGCGCAAACAGCAGCGCCGTCGTCGATGAACGCATTGGCCTGGAGCGTTTTTCCCAGCGGTTTTCCCTGTGAATTGGTCGTCACGCGCCCACGCGACAGGTCGGCCACCGCCAGGCGCAAATCGGCCCATCCCCGCCAGCCGAGCGAGAAGTTCTTGCGGAAGCGGGTGCGGCGCACGCGCTCCCACGCGAGATCGTCCACGGCGTCGGCGACGATGGCGAGCGACAGATAGGTCGTCATATGATCGGGTGCGGGCTGCACGAGGGAGAGCCCCTCGCCGGTGATGCAGCCGACCAGGTCGTCCAGCTCGGCAGCCGTGAGACGAGGCGTGTCCCAGAAGAACAGGTGCTCGTGACTGGCAGCCTCCCACAGCTTCGCGCGCTTGACGAGCACGTACTGGGAGGCGCAGGAATGGAACTCGGCGTAACCTGGGAAGGTGCGTCCGGCAAAACGGTGGTCGCGATCGATGTCGAACCATGCCTCATGGGCGGCAAGAAGTCGCTCGATGACTTCGCCGCGGCCTGCCAACCCCATCGCCTTCTTCCCATTGATGACCAGAAAAGTTAACGTTGCGAGCGTAGTACTAACGAGAAGGCGGCGCAAGGACAATTTTGACGGGCCGTCAGATTTAACAAAACGGCAACGAGGCCGAAAACCACTTCGCGATCCCCGGCGCAGCACGGCCCCGCCGAGCGGACGTCAACGGGATCGCTAGAACACGACGCCCAGCCCGTTGCAAATGAGGCCCCAGAACACGCCCGTGGCATACAGCACGACAATGATGGCGACATTCTGCTTCCAGGGGCGGTTGGCCCGGGCGAGCACGAGCAGTCCCACGCCGGCGCTCACCAGAAGCCCGGCCAGCATGGCGCCGGCCCCCAGCACGCCCTCCACGTACAGCTGGGCGATGACCACGCTGGCGGCGCAATTCGGAATGAGGCCCACAAGCGCGGTCGCGAACACCGAGAAATTCGGGTTGTCGCCGAGGAACTGGGCGAGCGCGTCCTCCCCCACCGTTTCCAGGACGACGTTCAGCGCAATGGTGATGAGGAAGATGAACAACGTCACCTGCACCGTGTGCTTCGTGGCGCTCTTCAGGATGCCCTTCCAACCGTGCCCGTGCTCGTGGGTGTGCTCCACGTCGTCGTGGTGCTCGTAGGCGCGTTCGGGAGCCTGCTCGCAGGTATGGCAGTCGTGGTTGCAGCCGCACTGGTCCTGCTCGCACAGCTCATGGATGCGCAGGCGCTCCTTGTCGCGGCGCGCCAGGCGCAGCACGGCATCCACGATGAAGCCCATGACCATGCCGATGACTACCTTCGCCCCCATGATGGACAAGATGGTATTGCCGGGCACCGCCTCGGCCAGGAAGATGGGCAGCATCTCGTCGGAGGTGGAGAGAAACACGGCAAAGAGCGTCCCCAGCGTGATCACGCGCCCCGCGTACAGCGTGGCCGCCACGGCCGAGAAGCCGCACTGGGGCACCACGCCCAGAAACGCGCCGACGATGGGCCCGGCCGCACCGGCGTGGCGGATGGCCTCCTGGGTCTTGCCGCCGGTCTTGTGCTCGAGCCACTCCATGGCCAGGTAGGTGACGAACAGAAATGGTATGAGATAGAGCGTGTCCGCGACGGAATGTTCCATCACGTGCTCGGCTATGTGCGCAAATTCTTCCATAGACTCATTCTACGGGAACGGCGGCCCCCAAGGCCGCCGTTTCAAGCATACATTTGTCGAGCGGTTACTCTGCGGCCGTCCGCTCCGTCTTCTCAACGCGCTCCGCTTCCGCGCCGTCGCCCGTGCCCCCGAACGCCGCCTCGCGGGCCAGATCCGCCGCCGAATCGCACGCGACCGCCTCGGGCATCTCGCCGGGCATCTCGCCGGGCACATCGTAAAGCGTCTCGCCGGCCGGCGAGCCGACCCCTTCATTGTGCGTCACGAGCGGCCCTTCCACCTGCGCGTCTTTGGGAAGCAGCAAGCTCGCGGCAATGGCCACCACAAACGTCACGGCCACGCAGTTGTCGGCAAACACCGATTGCAAAAGCTCGGGGAGCACCGTGAAGATGTCCCCCATTTGCGTGAACCCGATGCCGACGGCCAGCGACAGCGCCGCAATCGTGATGTTGCGCTGCGAGAAGCCCGCATTGGCGATCATCTGGAAGCCGCTCACGATGATGTTGCCGAACATCATGACCGTGCAACCGCCGAGCACCGCCTCGGGCAGCGAGGCGAACACGAGGCTCACCGCGGGTACGAACCCCGCGAGCACCAGCACTGCCGCCCCCGTGGCGATGGCGCGACGATTCACCACGCCGGTCATGGCCACAAGCCCCACGTTCTGCGAGAAGGAGGTGACCGGCGAGCAACCGAAACAGCCCGACAACGTGGACACGAGCCCGTCGGCCGCCACGGCGCCCGAGAGCTCTTTGTCGGTAGGACTCCGGCGCAGGGCCACCGCCGTCAGCGCCGAGCAGTCGCCCACCGTCTCGGTGGCCGACACGAGGAACAGAAGTGTGATGGACAGGATGGCCGAAGGGTTGAACTCCGGCATCACCGGCATAAGGGCCGGCAGCGACACGAGCTGCATGCCCGCGAACCCGGAGAAATCGACCTTGCCGAGCGGAATGGCCACCACATAGCCCACGACAAGGCCAAACAGCACCGACAGCTGCTTGGTCGAGCCCTTGGCGAGCCCTTGGAAGACAAGGCAGGCCACAAGCGAGATGGTTCCCAGCGCCAAGTTGACCGGCGACCCGAAATCGGGTGCGTCCGTGCCCCCGCCGAAGGAGGCCGCGCCCACGCCCAAAAGCGAGAAGCCGATGGCCGTCACCACCACAGCCGCCACGATAGGCGTGATGATGCGCCGCCAATACTGCGCGAACAGGCCGAGAACCCCCTCCAGCACGCCGCCTACGATGACGGCGCCTATGAGCGCCCCGTATCCTTGGGTGGCCGCCACCGTGCAAGCAACCGTGACGAAGGTGAAGCTGATGCCCATGACGATGGACAGGCCGCTGCCCACGCGCCAGAGCGGATACAGCTGGATGAACGTGCCGATGCCGGCGATGAGCATGGCGTTTTGAATGAGCACCGCCCGCATATCCTCGGATAGCCCCGCAGCCGCCACGATAATGGCGATGGGGGCCAGATTCGCCACGAACATGGCGAGCACGTGTTGAAGCCCGAAGGGAAACGCCTCCAGAAGCCCGATGCGTCCGTCGAGGTCGGCCAAGGCCTCGGCCTTCTTGTCGCGGAAGACCACGCCGCCGGCGCTCTCCATCGCCTCGGCGCCCTTTCCGGACGCGCCTGAAGCAGCAGACGTGCAGACGACCGCGCGGGCGTCGCGAGGGGCGGCATCGCGAGGGGCGCCCTGTTTCTGCGGCCCGATCATCGGCGGAACTCGATAGCGCCGCTGTCGGGATCCATCGCCTCGACGATGGCGAGCGAGCGCAAATCGTAGCCCGCCTCGCGTAGCTCATCGCCTCCGGGCTGGAAGCCCTTCTCGATGGCGATGCCGATGCCCTCCACGGTGGCCCCGGCGCTCTCGCAGATCTCGAGCAGACCGCGCAGAGCGCAGCCGTTGGCGAGGAAGTCGTCGATGATGAGCACATGGTCGTCGGGCCCGAGAAAACGGGTGGAGACGATGACGTCGTAGATGCGGTTGTGGGTGAAGGACTGGATGCGCGTGGAATACATCGTGCCATCCAGGTTGATGGACTGGGTCTTCTTCGCGAACACCACGGGCACGCCGAAATGATGCGCCACCACGGCGGCGATGCCGATGCCCGAGGCCTCGATGGTGAGGATCTTGTTAATGGGCTTGCCCGCAAACAGGCGCTTCCATTCCTCGGCCATCTGGGAGAACAGCTCGATGTCCATCTGGTGGTTCAAGAAGGCGTCCACCTTCAGCACACCGCCCGCCTTCACCACGCCATCGCGGCGAATGCGCTCTTCCAACAATTCCACGGAAACCTCCTTGGGCTTCGGGGCCATTTTCGCGTATCGCACTATCTTAGGAGATCGCGCCCCTCTTGGGAACGACTGCCGAAAACGCCCATGAAATAGAGCGGACGGGAAATTGGCGGTTGAGAACTTGGAAAATGTGCTTTTTTGAATAGGGGTTTGACCTGGTATTTCTTGAGTTTTATCAGGTCAAAATGGGGGTTTTCCGAAAACAAATAAGCACATTTTCCAAGTCAAGTGTTCCAAAAAAGCACAATTTCCAAGTAATGGGCGAAAATGTTCGCGCGCAACAGGAAGGGCGCCCCGGAGGGCGCCCTTCTGCGAGTTAGTAGGTTACGCGGTTAGGCCGCACGCAAGTTTTTCCTGCTTGGGCCTAGTACATTCCGCCGCCGCCCTGCATGCCGGCAGCCAGAGCGCTCAGATCGGGACCCTCCTTGGGGATCTCGTTGATGGTGGCCTCGGTGATGAGGATGAGAGCCGCCACGGAGGCCGCGGACTGCAGCGCCGTGCGAGTCACCTTCACCGGGTCGTTCACACCCATCTCGATCATGTTGCCGTACTCGCCGTTGGCGCAGTTCAAGCCCTCGCCCTTCGGCAGGCTCTTGACCTTCTCCACCACGACGGAGCCCTCGAAACCGGCGTTCTGGGCGATGGCGCGCATCGGAGCCTCGATGGCCTTGCGGATGATGTCGATGCCGACTTCCTCGTCCTTGTCGTCGGCCTTGACGGCGTCCAGGGCGCCGATGGCGTCCACGAGCGCCACGCCGCCGCCGGCGACGATGCCCTCTTCCACGGCCGCGCGAGTCGCCTGCAGGGCGTCCTCGATGCGGGACTTCTTCTCCTTCAGCTCGGACTCGGTGGCAGCACCCACCTTCAGCACGGCAACGCCGCCGGAGAGCTTCGCCAGACGCTCTTGGGCCTTCTCGCGGTCGAAGTCGGAATCGACGCGCTCGAGCTCGGCACGGATGATCTGGATGCGGTTCTCAATGTCTTCCTTCTTGCCCGCGCCGTCCACGATAAGGGCGGTGTCCTTGGTGACCTTCACGGTCTTGGCGGTACCGAGCATCTCCATCGTGGCGTCGGCCATGGTCATGCCAAAGTCCTTGTCGATGACCTGGGCGCCGGTGACCACGGCGATGTCCTCGAGGATGCGCTTGCGGCGGTCGCCGAAGCCGGGAGCCTTGATGGCCACGACGTTCAGGGTGCCGCGCAGACGGTTCAGCAGGATGGTGGACAGGGCCTCGCCCTCGACGTCCTCAGCCACGATGAACAGCGGGCGCTGGGCGCGCATGACTTCCTCCAGCAGCGGAACCATGTCCTGGATGGAGTTGATCTTCATGTCGGTCAGCAGGATGAAGGGGTCCTTCAGCACCGCTTCCATCTTCTCCATATCGGTGGCCATATAGGGGGAGATGTAGCCGCGCTCGTACTGCATGCCCTCGACGATGTCCATGTCGATGCCGAAGATGGTCTGGGACTCCTCCACGGAGATGGCGCCGTCGTTGCCCACGGCGTCCATGGCCTCGGCGATCTTGTCGCCGATGGCGGCGTCGCCGGCGGAGATGCGGCCGACGTTGGCGATCTGCTCCTTGGTGGACACCGGGGTGGCGTCGGCCTTGATGGCGGCCACGATGGCGTCGGTGGCCTTCTCGATGCCGCGGCGAATGCCCAGCGCGTCGGCGCCAGCGGTCACGTTCTTCAGGCCCTCGGAGACGATGACGTCGGCGAGGAGGGTGGCGGTGGTGGTGCCGTCGCCGGCCACGTCGTTGGTCTTCACGGCCACCTCGCGCACCAGCTGGGCGCCCATGTTCTCGACCGGGTTCTCCAGCTCGACTTCCTTGGCGACGGTCACGCCATCGTTGGTGATGAGCGGGGCGCCGTAGGACTTCTCCAGAGCCACGTAGCGGCCCTTGGGGCCGAGCGTCACCTTGACGGCATCGGCCAGCTTGGAGACGCCCGCGGCCAAGCCGGAGCGGGCATCGGTATCGAACTTGATTTCCTTAGCCATAAGTTCGCGTTCCTTTCAGTGGATCTATCTTCTCGGTTTATCTTCTCAGTTATTCAACTACGGCGTAAATGTCGTCGGCGCGCAGAATCAGCACGTTCTCGCCGTCCAGCGTCACCTCAGTGCCGCCGAACTTGCCGTAGATGACCTTGTCGCCGACCTTAATAGGCATAGGAAGCAGCTTGCCGTCCTTGTCCATCTTGCCCTCGCCCACGGCGATGATGGTACCGGTCTGGGGCTTCTCCTTGGCATCGGAGGCCAGGAACAGGCCGGACGCGGTGGTAACCTCGGCCTCGTCCTGCTTCAGGATGACGCGGTCGCCCAGAGGCTTCAAATTCATAGCTTGCCGTCCTTTCAATGGTTGTTGTAGCGCCTTCGCGCAACTTCCAATTTAACCACTCGGTTAGGTTAAGTGCTAGCACTCGGTAGCAACGAGTGCTAAACAGTTACGCATCATAACAGCTACGGGAAGGAATGCAAGAGGGGACGGAGAAAAACTTGAGTTTTTTTCACTCAAGTTTCCTGTGATTATAATCTTGATCAGGGATTACTTTTCAAGTTGGAATTTGTGCAGGTGAACAGTCTCCCTAGGGGGCAGGCGTCACCAAACCCGTCTCGTAGGCAAAGACGACGAGCTGGGCGCGGTCGTGAGCATCAGTCTTAGCCATGACGCGGGCCAGATGCGTCTTCACCGTGGCCGGCGAGATGAACAGCTCTTCGGCGATCTCGTCGTTGGAAAGGCCCCGGGCCACCAGCACGAGAATCTCGCGCTCACGGTCGGTGAGGCTCGTCAGCGCGGCGCGGCGAGTCTCGGCCACATCGGCGGCGCCCCAGCCGCCCCGCGGGCGCGCGGCCACGAAGGTCTCCACCAGCCGGCGCATCACCGAGGGCTGGATGAGCGCGTCGCCTCGGGCCACGACGCGGATGGCCGCCACGATCTCGTCGGGGTCGGCATCCTTCAGCAAAAAGCCGCTCGCCCCGGCGCCCAGAGCATCGTAAACGTACTCGTCCACGTCGAAGGTGGTGAGCACGAGCACCCGGGTTTTTGCGAGCAGCGGGTTCGATGTGATGGCGCGGGTGGCCTCGATGCCGTTCATTTCGGGCATGCGGATGTCCATGAGCACCACGTCGGGCCGAAGGCGCTGCGCCTCCTGTACCGCATCGGCCCCGTTTCGGGCCTCGCCGACGATCTCGATGCCCTCGTAGGTGCCGAGAATGGCCTTGAAGCCGCCGCGCACGAGATCCTGGTCGTCCACGACGAGCACGCGGATGGGATCGGCCTCACTCATGGGTCTCCTCCTTCTGGCTGAGGGGAACGCTCACGGCAATGCGCACGCCGCCGAGCGGACTTGGGGACGCGGAGAACGTGCCCTGTAGAAGCCGCGCGCGCTCGCGCATGCCGAGCAGGCCGTGGTGACCGGCCGCGGCGGCCGGGGCAGCGAGCCCCTTCCCGTCGTCGTCGACGATAAGCTCGGCGAAGCCCTCCCGTTTCGTGGACAGTGCCAGCGTCGCACGGCGCGCCCCGGCGTGGCGCACGATATTCGTGGCCGCCTCACGCGCGATGCCGAAGAGGGCCACGTCGATGAACGCCGGCACGCAGGCGCGGTCGTAGGCGGTCTCGTCCAGCGTGACCTCGATATCGGCACCTTCCAAATAGGACACCAAATCGCCCATGCGATCGGTGCCCTGGGTGGGCGTCGTCTCGGCCGGCCCCTCCCCCGCGCGCAGCACGCCGATCATGGCGCGGATTTCCTCCAGAGCGCCCTTGGCGGTGCGACGCACCTCGGCGATGGCCTCCTTGGCGGCGGCGGGATCGCGATCGACCAGGCGCTCGGCGGCCGCGGCCTGGATACTCACAGCCGACAGCGAATGGGCCGTGATGTCGTGCACCTCCCGGGCGATGGAGACGCGCTCGGCCTCCACCCGACGGCGCGCCTCGGCGTCGCGGCTGCGCTCGGCGGCAACCGCCCGCTCCTCGATGGCGCGGGTGCGCTCCTGGTGCTCGTGCAGAGCGTAGCCAGCGAACGCGGCCGCCAGGGCCAGCGCCATGTTCTGGAACACGGTGAGCTGCGTCAAGATGCGCGACTGCTCCGGGGGCGCCGGTGCGAACAGCAGCACCAGGCACATGACCGCGCACGCGATGGCCGCCTCGGCCCGCGAGCGCGCAGACGCCAGCGTGAACAGCGCAATGAGGGGGCCCGCCACGGACAGGGCGATGCCGTTCAGCTCCGCTTGAAGCAGACCCCAGCTGACCAGGCACCACACGAACACGGCCCAGGGGAACTTGCGCCGCAGCACGAGCGGCAGCGTGGTGAGCGCGATGGCCAGAAGCGAGAGGCCCGAGGGCACCATAGCCTGGATGCCCATGAGCCGGCGCATGAACTCGTCGGGGATGAGCAGGTTAACGGCCACGGTGAGCTGCAGGCAGCAGAACCCGAAGGCCCCCGCCGCGATGACGGCGTCGATGAGCCAGTCGGTGGCCGTAAACTTCGGGGTATTTCGAAAGATCTTATCCATGACCGCTATGGTAAACGACCGGACGCCCACGCGCCATACACCGCGGGGTGTATGAAACGAGCCTGTTGAACAACGCCGACCCCAGACGGGGCTCGTTCGCCAGCAGGACGCGGGATCGCCAGCGGGACGCAGCTTCACTAACGAGACGCGGGATCGCCGTAGAACGGCGCGTCAGGGTACGGAGGCTCCAACGCACGCTTGAAGGCGTTGGCGTCGGTACGGGCGATGACGTAATCCACCAAATCGCGGCTCAGGCCGCTCTCGGCGACGATAGCCGCCGCATCCTTCCCCTCTTCCACATAGGCGACGAGAATTCGATCCAGCGTGGCGTAATCGACGCCGAGGGACTTCTCGTCCTCCTGATCGGGCGCGAGTTCCGCGCTCGGCGGCTTCACGAACACGTTCACGGGAATGGGGCCAGTACCGCCCTCTTCCACGGCCCGGCGGTTGCGCCAGCGCGCCATGGCGAAGACGTCGGTCTTGTACACGCCGCCCAAGGGCGCGAAGGCCCCGGCCGTGTCGCCGTAGAGCGTGGAGTAGCCCATGGCCGCCTCGGACTTGTTGCCCGTGTTCAGCATGAGCCAGCCGTGGGCGTTCGAAAGCGCCATGAGGCACACCATGCGACAGCGAGCCTGGGTGTTCTCCGCGGCAAGCCCGGTGAGCGCCCCGCCGCAAGCGCGGGCGAGCACCGCCTCGAAGGCCTCGAAGGGCTCGCAGATGGGCACCGTGATGTTGGAGATGCCGAGGGCTAAGGCCAGCGCCTCGGCGTCGTCGATGGACGACTCGCTGGAATAGGGGCCGGGCAGCATGACCCCGTGCACATGGTCGGCCCCCAACGCGTCGGCGGCCATGACGGCCACGAGTGTGGAATCCATGCCGCCGGACAGCCCGATGACCACATCGGTAAAGCCGGCGCCGCGCACGAAGGCGCCCAAAGCGTCAGTGCAGGCCTCGTACATCTGATGGGGGTTCATAGGCGTCCTCTCGGGTTGGCGCAAGGGGCGACCCTTCGCTGCGCTCAGGTTGGAACGGTGACAGCATAGCAAAAGCGCTGCCACGAGTATGGCAGCGCTTTGTTTCGGGCCGATTGCCGGCATGCGTCCTTCTGGCGACGTGCGCGGCCGTTACTCCTCGGGAAGATCCACCTCGATGGAGTCGATCTGCAGCTCGCGCCCGGCCAGAAGCTCCGTCGCGAACGAGTCGCAGACGGGGCAAAAGCGGTTGTAGAGGTCGTGCTCGAACTCGTGGCCGCATTCCAAGCAGACGCTGCGCGGGCGGATCATCGTCAGATCCAGCGTGGCGCCCTGGGTGAACGGGTCGGCCTCGGCCAGGGCCTTGAAGGCGAACACGAGGGCATCCTCCACCGCCTCCGTGGCCTCGCCGATGGAGACCCTCACACCCAGAAGCCGCGTCGCGCCGGCCTCGCGGGCCGCCTCCACGGCGGCGTCCATGACGCCGGTCATCAGTCCCAGCTCGTGCACTTACTCGTCCTCTTCCGCCGCCAAGCGCTCGTTCTGGCGCTTGATGCGACGGCCCAGCACCACGCGCGCGATAAGCAGGCTGCCCTCGTAAAGCGCGATCATGGCGGCGAACATGAGCAGCATAGTGACCGGCGAGGCATCCGGGGTCGCCATGGCGCTAACCACCATGAGCACGACGTAGACGACCCGCCAACTCCCCCGCAATTTCTTATAGGGGACCACATCGAAAATAACGAGGTAGAAAATGACCAACGGCAGCTCGAAGGCAAAGCCGAAAGCCAATTCGAACTTGATAATGGTGTCAATGTAGGAGGACATGCGGGGAAGCGCATCGCCGAGGCCCATGGCCTGATCGGTCAGCCACTGGAAGGCGGGGTTCAGGATAATCAGATAGCAGAACACCGTTCCGAAAATGAACAAGACCACCGCCGCGGCGAACGTGGGCATGAACCACTTCCGCTCATTGGGTTTAAGCGCCGGCAGGAAGAACGCAAGTATCTGCCACAGGATAACGGGGGCAGTGGCAACGATGGACACCCAGATAGATATCTTGAATCGCGTCGAGAAAGCCTCGAAGGGATCGATGGCGATCGTCTGGACGAAGCCATTGGCATCCGTGGGAAGAAACTCCGCAATGGGCATCAGCAGGAACTGGCCGATGGTGGGGGTGGCCATGTAGAACACGACCACGGCCACGGCGAGGCAGGCGACGATGCGCACGAGGCGCATGCGCAGCTCGCCGAGGTGGTCGAATAGCGGCATGCGTGCCGGTCCGATTGGCATCTTTATGCCTCCTTCTTCTCGTCGGCGGCTTTGGCAACGCCAGCAACCGGAACATCATCGGCGGCCTCGGTCACAGCCTTGGCCTCCTCGGCGGCCTTCTTGGCCTCCGCCTCGGCCTTCCGCTTGGCGGCGGCCTCCTCGCGCTTCTTAGCCGCCTCGGCCTTGCGCTTCTCGGCTGCGGCCTTGCGCTCCTCTTCTTCCTTCTTCTTCAGCTCCTCGGCTTCAGCGGCCTTGCGCTCGGCGCGCTCCTTGTCGTAGCGAGCCTTGCGCTCGGCGAAGCTCTCGGGCTTCGCCGGGGCGGCATCGGCCTTATCGGCTGTGCCCTCGCCGTCCTGCTCGGCCTTGGCCGCAGCAGCCGCGGCGGCGCCGGCGGCAGCAGTGGAAGTGCTCTTCTTGGTGGTTGCGCTCGCCTTCTTCGACACAGCGCTCGCGGCCTTCTTGGCACTGTCGGCGCCCTTCTTGGCCTTGGCCGCCGCCTCGTCCAAGGCGTCGAGCGGGTTCTTGAAGGGATCCTCGGCGTCCTTGTCGAACACCATCTCCCCCTTCAGCACGCCGCTCATTTCCTCCTGGGCGTTGCGGAACTTCGCGATGGCCTTGCCGAGGGTCTTCGCCATGGCAGGCAGCTTGTCGGGTCCGAAGATGAGGAACCCGAACAGCAGAATGAGGAAAAGCTCGAATCCGCCGATTCCAAACACGACTGGTTTCCTTTCAACAGCTCTACAGCGAGAGCACGGTCAACGCCATAGTGGGAATGCCCAAGGCGAGCACGAGGATGACGCACACGACCACGGTGAAGATCTTCTTGGTGCGCGCCTTGGCCTCGGCGGCCTCCTTGGCGCGACGCTCGCGCTCCTCGGCCTGCTTGATGCGCTCGGCCTGCTGCTTGCGCGTGGGATTCTTCGCGCCGGTCTTGTTCTTCTTGCTCGACATCGCGGGTACTCCTCAGGTTCCCAACTTCAAGTATACGCAAATATGGCATTATCGCAGAAGCGGGCGCGCCGCGCCAGCGAAAATGCCTGCCGCGGCGCGCCCTCCACGAATTCACAACTGCGCCGAGCACCCCGCTCAGCGATTGCGCCCGCTAGGCCTCGGGGCGCAGCTTGGAGCGGATCTCGATGACCCGCGCGATGCTCTTCGCCACTTCCACCTTCACGTGCCAGCGGTTCTTCTCGTACAGAACGTTGCCGTCGACCATGGTCATGAGCACGTCGGCCGTGGTGCAGGTGTTCACCACGGCGGCCACCGGATCGGTCGTGAAGGACTGATGCGAGCTGGACAGATCCACGGCGATCATGTCGGCACATTTGCCGATCTCCAGCGACCCCACCTTATCAGCAATGCCGAGTGCCCGCGCGCCGCCGAGCGTGGCCACCTCGAGCATCGTATGGGAGTCGAGGAAGCGCCCGGGGTTCACGGCGCGCTGCAGCAGCATGCCCAAACGCATCTCCGAGAGCATGTCGGTGGATTCCGTCGCCGCCGGCGAGTCGGTGCCGAGGCCCACGCGCAGGCCGGCACGGATGTACTCGTCCAGGGGCGCGACGCCCATGCCCAGCTGGGCCGAGGCGCGCGGGCACACGCAAACGGCCACGTTGTGGGAGCGCAGCTTCTTCAAATCCTCGTCGTCCACGTAGACCGCGCCGACGATCATGACGTTGTCGGCGTCGAAGGCGTTCCAGTTCAGCGCGTAGCGCACCGGGCTCACACCCGTGGGCAGCCAGGGCGGAATCTCCACGTAACCGCGCTTCACATCGCCGCCGTGCACTTGGAAGGGCGACGAGCCGTAGCGCACGAAGTCGGACTCCTCGCGGCTGCCAGCGAGCCACAGGGCCACGGGCAGATCCTCCTTCTGGGCGAATTTCGAGATAGCGGAAAGCATGGCCGGGTGGTTGGTGAACAGGGGCGCCGCGGCAATGCCGATGGCGACGCGGTCGGAGTCGACCTCCTCGCGCCAGTGCAGGATGTCCTTCTGGGCGAACTGCATGGCCGCGTCGATGCGGTTCTTGTCCATGGCGCCCACCTGGCGGTAGATCACCGAGCGCAGGCCGAGCTTGTTCACGGCCGTGCAGGAGGCGCCGGTCAGCGTGATGTCGGCCACCGTGGTGATGCCGCTGGAGAGAGCGTCCAGGCCGCCCAGAATAGCGGAGTCGAACCAATCTGAAGCTTCCATGCGTCCGCTTTTCTGGGCCACTTCCGCGAGCCACTGCACATAGGGCGCGTCGTTCACCACGCCGCGCAGCACCGATTGCTCGAGGCGCGTATGCAGGTCAACCAGGCCGGGCATGACGGCGGCCAGACCCTGGTCGACGACCTCTTCCTCGGGGTAGCGCAGGCGCAATTGCTCGGCCTTCCCGATGTCGCGAATGACGCCGTCGCGCACGAGGACCGCGCCATCGATGATGGGCTCGGAAGAAACCGGCAGGATATACTGGGCACACAGAAGCATGGTACCTCCCAATTCATGAGGGGCGTGTTCAATTAGCCACCCATGATAGCACGGCGCCGCGCCGCCTAGGGATATGCGCCCTCGATTTGCGGGCGAGTGCCCTATACTGGGGCCAAACGACGATACGAAGGGCGCGATCTTGCGGGATCGGCGCGCCGCACGAGGGAGTTTTACGCCTATGACCATCGACACCGCCACCGGGCTCGAGGCCCCGGCCGAGCTTTCCAGCGAGCGCGTGCGCGACATCTTCTCGCATATCGCCCGGAAATACGAGCGGTTCAACGCCCTCTCCAGCTTCGGCGCCTACAAGCTGTGGCTCGCGGGCATGATGCGCCAGGCCCCCATCGATGAGAGCCACGACGTGCTGGACATCGCGGGGGGCACCGGAGACGTCACCTTCACCGTGGCCCGCACCAAGCACCCGAGCCATATCCAGTGCACCGATTTGGTACCCGAGATGCTGGACGTGGCGCGCATGCACATCGATGAGGGGGACGGCGCCGGCGTGCCCATCGACTTTGACGTGGTGGACGCCCAGGACATCCCCTACGCGGACGCCTCCTACGACGTCATCACCATGGCCTACGGCATCCGCAACATGCCCGACCGGCCCCGGGCGCTTTCCGAGATGTTCCGCGTATTGAAGCCGGGCGGCTCGCTCGTGTGCCTGGAGTTCTCCACGCCGCCCAACGGCGCGTGGCGGGCGCTGTACCACTTCTACCTGCGCCACCTCATCCCGTTTTGGGGCGGCCTGGTCACCGGCGACAAGGACGGCTTCGTGTACTTGGCGAAATCGATCCGCGCCTTCCCCGACCAGGAAGGCCTGGCGGAGATGATGCGCGAGGCCGGCTTTACCGACGTCACCTGGAAGAACTACACCGGCGGCATCGCGGCCGTGCATGTCGCGAAGAAGCCGGAGTAAACGGGCAGCCCATGTTCGGGTTCGTGGTGGCGGATGCGGGAGCACTTTCCGAGGAGGAGAAAGAGCGCTACCGGGCGGTGTACTGCGGGCTGTGCCTCGCGCTGCGAGACCGGTACGGGCAGCTGTCGCGGGCGTGCCTGACCTACGACCTCACCTTCTTCGTGCTGCTGTGCAACTCCCTGCATGAGCCTGCCGAGACGCAGGGCACGAGCCATTGCGTGATGCACCCGGCACCGGCCGCCCCGCGGGCATGGGCGCGCTCGGCGTGGACCGACTATGCCGCCGACCTCTCCGTGGCACTCGCCTACCACAAGGTGCTCGACGACGTGGCCGACGACGGCGATCTTGCGGCACGGGCGGCCGAGCGCCTGCTCGCCGGCGCCTACGAGCGGGCCCGGGCGCGCATCCCCGAGCAGTGCGCCGAGATTGAGCGAGCCATGGCGGCGATTCGGGCTATCGAAGGCGCTGAACGCAACAACACACCGGCACTTTCGGACAGCACTGAAACCGCTTGCGTCTCTCCTCTTAGCGCAGACGCAACCGATACCGCCCTCGCGTTCGACCCCGATGCCGCAGCCCGCGAGTTCGGGCGCATGCTCGGGCGGCTGTTCGCCCACAACCAGGGATTCTGGACCGAAGCAATGGAAGAGCTGGGGCGCGGCCTCGGGCGCTTCATCTACCTGATGGATGCCGCTGTCGATTTCAACGACGACGCCGCTTCGGGCAGCTACAATCCCTTCGTGACGCTCGGCTCCGATGCCGAGGCCATGCGCGCCACGCTGTCCCTCGCTGCCGCCGACGCGGCCGCGCCCTACGAGCGTTTGCCGCTGGTGCAAGACGCGCATCTCATGGACGCCATTCTGTATTCCGGCGTCTGGGCCCAGTTCAACAAAGCCTATCCGCCCCAAGACGCCCTCGCGCAAAATGAAGGGAGCCCGCAGAGCGAACCCCCTCGAAACTGACCGACGCGCGCAACCGCGCTGACGCTACTTGATGAAGGCGCCAAGCAGGCTGGCGGCCTGCTTGTAGAACGGCACGCGGGAATCCTTCTCGCAGGCCTCGGCGAACTGGGGCATCCACACCTTCGCGTGCTCGGCCATGAACTCGTCCCAGGCCGCCTCCGGAGAGCCGCCGGGCAAATCGGCCGAGGCCACCACGTCGCCGGGCTCGGGACCGTCGTCCTCCGCGTCGAATTCGTCAATCTCGTCGCCGACCTCCTTGTACTGCGCGGCCTGCTCTTCGGTAGGCGCGCCGTCGCCGCCAGCTTCCACATCGGCCTCGGCCGCTGCGTCCATGGCGTCGGCCGCCGCGCGCAGGGCCAGGTACTCCAGAAGCTCCAGCTCGGTCCACACGGCGTCCAAGGGCTCGTTGGTGCCCTCGGGACGGCCCAATCCGCAGGCCTTGCAGAAGCGCTCCACAGCCATGGAGTGCGGGTTCACGAACAGCAGCGGCTGCACGCCCTCGGCCTTCGCACGCCACACGCCCTCGTACGGGCTGCACGCCGCCTCGGGAGCGCCCACGAACAGGCGCGTAGCCTCGGGGCGCAGCTCCTTCTGGATGTCGTCCGGATCGGGCAGCGCAGCGGCCTCAGCGGCACCGGGGGCCGCGGCGGCCGTCCAGTCGATCCCGAGCGCGCCGGCGATCTCGTCGGCGGCCTCGCCCCACTCCCCCGAGGCGATGGCCTCGGCGAGCACCTTGTCCTCCGGGTAGCGGAACGACAGCGCCAACAGCTCGCACATCGCCGCGCGCGCCTGCCAAATGTTTGCGGATACGGTCATGGAAGTTCCTCCTTTGCGGATGGGTTTTATCAACGAGAAGCATAGCATTGTGCGGCCCCGTTGTCGGCGTAGCTTCGCGACCAGCGTCGCAACTCCATGGCTGACGCCGAGCGCCCTACTGCGCAGAAGCCTCGCTTGTGGCGACGAACCGATAGGGCACGGCGCGATCTTCGAACAGCGCCAGCAAGTCGGACAGAGGAACGCGCAGCGTGGCCGTGTTGTCGTTGGGATGCACGCCCACGGCCGGCCAATCGCGCAAAGCCGCATCCAACACCACCTGCACTTTCCCTTCCGTATCGTTCAGCACGCCGAAAGGAGAGACCGCCCCACCGCGCAGACCGAGAATTCCCTGCAAGTCCTCTTCCGAGGCAAAACGCAAGGGCCGCGCTCCGAGAGCCGCCCGCAAAGCCTTCAGATTCGCCGGCTTATCCTCGGGCATGACGACCAGATAGTAGTTGCGCTTCTTGTCGTCGCGCAAAAAGAGGTTCTTCACCACCACATTGGCGAAGGGCAATGAGAGCGCGTCCATCGCCTCCATGGTGAAGACCGCCTCGTGATCGACTCGATCGTAGACAACCCCGCGACTGTCCAGATACGCGCACACCTCTTCTTTTCCAAAAGCCACAGTCCCGCTCCTTTCCGCCGTCCGGCATCGCCTATCGCAAACACGCCGTCGATTTCTCTGCGGCACAGTATAGCGAAGAAAAGCGGGGTGGAAGACTAACTTGGATCAGCGGCCCATCAGGCAATCGCTTTCCGCAGCGCGAAGACCCCTGCGTTGCCGTAGAACCGCCAGCGCGGCGGGAGCGCGCACGACCAGATGCACGAGCAGGGCCGCCAAGAGCACCTTGGCCGCCACCGCGTGAAGCGGATCCCAAAAGTGGTAGCCCGAGGCGTACAGCCCCAGGGAGGGCAGCACCGTCCCCGACACCATGACGCCGGACACGACGCACACAGCAAGCGCCAGGAGCAGCACGGCGTTCAGAACGAGCTGGCCCACGCGCCCGCGGCCGCCCAGACCTTCCCCGCTCTCGACCACATGGGCCGCGACCATGATGAAGGCGCCGAGCCCAAGGAACTCGTGCAGCGGGATGCCCGTGAGGGCCGGGTTGGCCGCCAGCAGGTACACGGCGAGCACGGCGATGTCGAACAGCGCATGGCTACGCTTCATAGCAGGCCTCCTCTTCGCCGGCAGTCCTACGAGCGCCGCGGCCCATGCGGCGCACGAGCAGCCACAGCCCCAGCACGAGGGCCACCGGCATAAGTATCCACACGTTCAACGACATGTCGGAGGCCTGATGGTAGCGCTCGATCAGCGAGCCCCACCCATGGCACTCCGTCGACGCGCAACCGGCCTCGGGGCACACCATCTCGTGAGCCCCGTCGGGCTCGGGCACCGCCTCGAACCCATGGCACGCGTCCGACGCGCACCCCGCGGCCGGACACGGCGAATCAGCGGCGATGGGCTGGATAGCCGTCGAGGGCGCAGCCGCAAAGCCGACCATCGCCACCGCGCCCACGAGCGCCGCCAAGACAGCGGTGGCGACCAACTTCTTCAGCATTGCGAATCTCCTCCCTTTCGCTGAGCCAGACAATTTTCAAGCCATTATTGGACCAAGATTTTCGAGTTGTTAGGGGTTTGCTTGCGCGCTCGGAGAGCCCACAGGGAAAGCGCGGAAGCAAAACCCCAGGTCGTAGAGTTTTCTCCCAACCGATACGGCCAATGGCGCGCGCAACGACACCTAACAACTCGAAAATTTCGCTCCCACGCTTCACTTTTATTTTCTGAGACTTCCTTTGTGGAGCATCCCCTCCGAAACCACACTCGCGAATGCGCCACGTCTATCTCACCAAAGGGACCCGCGCCGGGAAGGGGCGGCGCGGGCCTGCACATAAGAGGGACGGTTACTCGGAAGGCGCCTCGTCGTCTTTCGGGCGAAGGGGCAGGAGCTTAATGCCCAGCAGGAACACCAGCACGCCCAGGGCCACGACGCCGAGGGTCACGCCGAGCTCCAGCGGCGTCGGCCAGTAGACCATGCCGCCGTAGATGCCGGAGAGGCCGGAATCCCACGCCGTGTGCTGCATGGGGGTTAGCGGGCCGGCGTAGTCCAGGTTGGCGATCTGGAAGCCGCCGACGAGCAGCTGCACGCGCTTGCAGAAGATGCCGAGGATCGCGAGCAGCGAGCCGGCGACCAGCAGGGCGTTGGTGCGCAGCGCCGGCGTGAAGCAAATGACGGCGCAGAGGGCGCAGCCGACGACCTCCGTCCAGAAGTAAGGGACGAGCGGGCCGGCCGTCAGCATGGCGACCACCTCCGCGCCCGAGCCGCCGGGGAACGCCTCGGTGAGCAGGTCGCAGCCGAAGAAGTACAGGTCCACCACGACGAAGGCGCCGAGCAGCTTGGCGAGCTTCACCAGGTAGGCCTGGTCGAGCGAGAGGTATCCCGCGCGGCGCAGCGCGATGGCGACCACCATCACGAGCGCCGTGCCGCACACAAGCGCCGAGGACACGAACCAGGGGGCGAGCAGGGCCGTGTGCCACATCTCGCGGCCTTGCTGAAGCCCGAAGATCCAGGCGGTCACCGAGTGCACGAGCACGGCGGTGACGAGCGCCACGATCGAGATCACGCGCAGGGCGGTGTGGGACACCTTGCCCGCGTCGGCCCGCACCTGGGCCCACAGGTACACGCAGGACAGGATGAGGTAGGTTCCGAGCACCACGATGTCCCACATGAGCGGGCTGCCTAGGTTGGAGTAGGCGAACAGCTCCCACAGGCGCGCCGGCTGGCCGAGGTCTACCACCACCATGCCGATGGCGGCCACGGTGCAGGCGATGGAGCTCATGACGGCCACCTTGGAGATGCCGCCGAAGCCCGCGATGCCAAAGGCCTTGGGCACCGACGAGATGATGAGGCCGCCGGCCGACAGGCCCACGAAGAACATGAACGACGTGATGTAGAGGCCCCACGAGCTCAGATTGCGCATGCCGGTCTGCACCATGCCGCCCGAGAGCTGCACACCCCACAGCACGATGCCGGCAACCATGATGACGGCCGAGACGCCGATGGCGGCGTTCAGCCCCTTGCCGCCCCATGCGGCCGTCTTAGCAGCGACCGCCTCATGGCTTTTTGAGCGGCCCTTGGCCGCACTAAGGTCGAGGTCATCATCGACGATGGCCCCAGTAGAGAAATCAGACATGAGAATCTCCTAGAAGTAGGCGGGCGGCGCAACCACGCCCCGCCCGCGATATCGCATGACGAGGGAAAGCGCCCTACACCAGGTAATACACCGACGGCTTCGTTCCCTCTTCAGGAAGCAGCTGCTTGTACTCGCGCGAAGCTATAAGCTTGGAAATTTCCGAATTCGGATCGTCCAAATCGCCCCAATGCCTAGCCTTTGCCAAGCATGCCTCTACGCAAGTCGGCTCTTCTCCACGGGCAAGCCTATGCCAGCACATTGTGCATTTTTCCACCGTATGCTTCTGGTGTTCAGGCGCATCTGTGTCTCCAACGGCAAATCCTATTGAATGAGTCGGCTCATCCCAATTGAAAGAACGAACCCCCGTATAAGGACAAGCAGCTATGCACATACGACATCCAATGCATTTATCATAATCTTGCCTTACCGCACCGGTATCCGGATCTTTAAACGTTGCACCGACAGGGCAGACCTTCACACATGCAGGATTCTCGCAATGTTGACACGCAACGGTTACATACTCCTTGCTGAGATTAGGAAACGTTCCACTCGCTGTATCCATGGAGGCGCCACCATTTGTCAAAACGCGGTTCCAGTGTTAGCGTCGGGCGAGAATAGCCACCTAAAGTCAAACTAGTTCAGCCAAATTCCAGTCAAGCAAAAACAGCCATTGCGACGCTGCTGGCCCTACACTGGTGTACGCCAATACGCCAGAAGACA